>JBOHIU010000119.1:0-22816 GCA_050725855.1 Xanthobacteraceae bacterium
ACCAAAAGGCCGTAATCGACTTCCGGATCCGGATAGAGCGAGAGCTGATGCGGTTGGTCGGCGGTGACGTAGAGCGCGTCAAGTCCGCCGGCCTGGTCCGGAGCCTTCGAGACCATCCGGCAATGGAATTCTTCGCGCAGCCGCCGCGCAACGTGTTCCGGCAGCTCCATGCCGGGTGCGGGCAGTGGGTCGATGGTGGCGCCGAACCGCGCCAAGGCATAGACGAAGGAATGAATCGTGCGGCTGCCTTTGAGGTCGCCGGAGATCGCGACCTTCATGTTGCGCAGGCTTTTCTTTTTCGAGCGCAACGTGAACAGATCGCACAAGGTCTGCGTCGGGTGTTCGTGGCTGCCGTCGCCGCCGTTGATCACCGGGACGTGCGAATATTCGGCGGCAAGCCGCGCTGCGCCGTCGCGCGGATGGCGGATGACGACAATGTCGGAGTAATTGGAGATGACGCGGATCGTGTCGGCCAGACTTTCGCCCTTGGCGGCGGAGCTGACCGCCGGATCGGCGCTGGTGACGTTGGCGCCACCAAGGCGGAGCATCGCGGTCTCGAACGACAGCCGCGTGCGCGTCGACGGCTCGTAGAACAGGCTGGCGAGAATGAATTTCGAAGCAAGATCGGTGCTGCGTCCGATCCGATAGGGAACGTTGCGATCGGCGAGTTGCTGCAAAAACCCTTGCGCGACCTCGAAGATCGTCTCGATCTCCTTGTTGGTGAGGTCGTTGATGGAAACGATATGGCGCGTGGCCGGCCGAGCCTTAGTCATCAAGACCCTGCTATAGGCCTAATCCGCTCCGCACGGCAAGCCTGCACCGGACGGGCGTACAAGTGACCCACCGGAATGTTTCGGGCGTTCGCGGGATTAGCTCATCGCTACGACAAGGCTTACGGCTTTGTGCATTTACGATCGCCGGTTGCTAACGAGAGCCATTCATCCGCGAGGCGACGTTCGTAGCCGGTCGAGCGCGCCCTGGAGGATATAGGCTGCGGCGTGCTGATCGATGACGGCGGCGCGCCGGGCGCGGCTGGTGTCGGCCTCAATCATGGCCCGTTCGACGGCGGCGGTCGATAGCCGTTCGTCCCATAAGGCAATGGGTAGGGGCGTCAATTTCGCGAAATTGCGCGCGAACGCCCGTGTTGCCTGGGCCCGCGGCCCTTCGGTCCCGTTCATGTTGATCGGCAAGCCCAGCACGTAGCCGCCGGCGCCTCGCTCGCTCGCAAGATCAATGACGCGCTGCGCGTCTTGGGCAAATCGCTTGCGTGCGACGGTTGCCACCGGCATCGCAACACGGCGCTCCGGATCGCTCGCCGCGACGCCTATCGTCTTGGTGCCGAGATCGAGGCCGATCAAAACGCCGCGCAGGGGCAGAAGCAAGATCGCGTCTGTGAGCGCAACGACCGGCATGCCGCTCCCGTTAGCACGCGCCGCACGGGTCGCCAACGGCCGCCTTTTCTCGCCCGGCGAGCCCGTCTATGGTCGATATCGAGGCTTCGCTTGTTCGACGGTTGCTGACGCCGAAGGCGGAGATCATGGGATTGTTCAAGAGGCGAGGCGATGCCTGATCGTCGCATGGTACGGCAGGTTGCGCGATATTTGGCTGTCCGAGTCGATCGTGCCCTGATTATCGTCGCAGCCGTTCTCGTGCTCGTGGTCACGGAGTTCGCCATGCCACCCTCTGCCGACGCCGCACAGGTCAACGTCGTCAGCGGCGGCGCATTCAAACAGGTGCTCAACGCCCTTGTCGCCCAATATCAAAAGGAGAGCGGCAACAAGGTCGAAGTCACCTATCGGACCGTAGGCCAGCATCTGACTCTGATCGGCAGCGGCCACGAGACGTTTGACGTCGCCGTGCTCACGCCCGAGGCGATCGACAATCTCGCCAAGGCGGGCAAAGTGGTGCCCGGCAGCCGCATCGATCTCGCAAAAACCGGCGTCGGCGTCGTCGTCAAGGCCGGCACGCCGCTTCCCGACATCAGCACGGTTGACGCCTTCAAGCGCGCGCTGCTGGCGGCAAAATCGGTCGCCTATATCGATCCGGCTGCCGGTGGATCGAGCGGCATTTATGTCGCCAAGATGCTGCAACGATTGGGCATCGCCAAGGAGGTCAACGCCAAAGCGGTCTTGGTGCACGGCGGCGAAGTCGCCACCCATGTGGTCGATGGCGAGGCGGCAATCGGAATCCATCAGATCAGCGAAATTCTCGCCGTCAAAGGCGCGGTTCTGGTCGGACCCCTGCCGGCGGAGATTCAGAACTTCACTATCTATGCGGCCGGCCTAAGCAGTACGTCTGACACCGCCGCGGCGAGGGGGCTGGTCAAGTTTATCTCGGGTCCGCACGCCGAGGCGATCATCAGATCGAAAGGTATGGAGCCGGTCAGCGCAAACGACAGGCCGTGACGCCGAGGATTCTGTCGGTCCGATGCCGCGCCGGAGCGGTCCAGTCACGGCCGGATATAGTCCCAGCCCTGTTCTTCCAACTGCATGATGCGCACGACCCCCGACGGCACGATCCTGGCTTGCGGGATGATCGTGATCGGGTGTCCTTCGTGTCTTTCCATGGCCCGCTTGGTGTTGTTGCAGGCCGAAAACACGATCTTGGACGGAAAGGTCGCGTCGGGGCTGGCGATGTGCGCGATGCGATCTTTTACCGGCGACGTGTCGGCCCGCAGCATATTGAGCCCTGGCCCGTACGCCACGATCTCGACATCCGCGTCCTCGTTCTTTTTGCGGTAATAGTCGATCACGTTCTGCGCATTGTTGAGCGCCAAATTCATGATCGCGGCATCGTTTTGATCGACCTGAATGACGACGCGATGCGGCTTGGCGCCTTGCGCGTGGCCGGCCGTCGTCGCCAAACAACAGATGGCGAAGGCGGCAAAGAGGGATCGGAAAAGGGAAGTCATGGCTCTCCACCTGTGGGCTTAGGGACGAACAAGCGTATAACCCTTTTCGGTCAACGCCAGAATTTGCGCGACGCCGGCTTGGACGTGTTGAGCGTTCGGATTAAGCGGGACGGGATGCCCGGTTTCGCGCTCGATGGTCTCGACCGTGTTCATGCACACGTCGAAACGCACGCCCTGGGCGACCAGGCTGTCGACGAGTTTCCGGTTGGGGCTGTCGGCGCGAAGGAGCGCGATGCCGGGACCGAAGGTTACCACTTCGATGGCGATCTTATCCGGACCGTAGAACTTGAGCAGATTGTAGGCGACGCTGATTACCAAGGCCTGCTTCTTCGCGTCGTTGTCAGAGAGCTGCAAGGCAAGATGATGTTCGGCGAAAGGTTTGTCGGCGCTGACGACATTGGTAGCCGCGACGGCGGGTTGCGGCGGGAGGAGGACAACCGCCGGGACACAAGCAACGGCGAGAGAAATCGTAACGAGGGCCGAAGAGCATACGTTCCTGCCTGACATCGCGTTCAGCCTCCGCCAATTCCGGGATTGTGGTCGACGCCGTTGAGCGCGACGCGATTGACCCGCTTCATTTTGACGGTCTTCTGCGCGCGCAGATAGCCGGCCACCACCTCGCTCACGGGCTTTCCGTGTTGCTGGTTGACGGAGGCCCAGCCGGCGACCCGATAGGTTTTGCCGGCTTCGAGCGGTTTACCGTCATCGAGTGTCATGTCGGAAATACGCTGGCCCGTGGCGGCGCTCGGCGCGCAGGCGTAGTCCATGCCGCCGATGCGGACCATGTCGCCGCCCTGCTGATAATACGGGTCGGGGTTGAACAGATTGTCGACGATGTCTTCCATGACCGCCTTGATCTGGCTGCCGGTCATCTCCTGCACATAGACCTCGGGATAGGTGATGGCGGTCTCGGTCAGCAGATCCTCCATGGTAACCGGCTGTCCGGCCAAGACCGTCGTGCCAAAGCGGAAGCCGGGCGAGAAGGCCAGCGGGGTGTCGAGTTCCCGGCGCAGCGCATCGCAAATGACCTGGTCCATCGGGCCGGTAAAATTGCCGCGCCGAAACAGCAGCTCGTCGGCGACAGCGAGCTTCTCGCTGAACTTTTGCTGATATGGCGCGCGCAGGCGATTGATCAGGTCCTGCATGCCGGGATCGGGTTTGATCAGATCGGCAAAGATCGGTAACAGATGATAACGCACGTCCTTGACGGCGCCTTTGCCGAGATCGAGGTCGAGCACGGCGAGGAATTTACCGTTCGAGCCGGCGTTGCTGACCAGCGTCTTGCCGCCGGAATTGGCAACAACGCTCGGTCGGGGCACGGCGTCGTGGGTGTGGCCGCCGAGAATGACGTCGATCCCGGTCACGCGGCTCGCCAATTTCAGATCGACGTCCATGCCGTTGTGCGACAGCAACACTATGGCGTCGACCCTGTCGTGCCCGCGCAGGCTGTCGGCGAGCTTCTGCAACGCGGCCTCGTGGATGCCGAAGGTCCAATCCGGCGTGAAACGCTTCGGATGGGCGATCGGCACGTAAGGCATGGCCTGCCCGATGATGCCGATGCGGAAGCCGCCGATCTCCTTGATCGTCGCCGGCTTGAAAACGCGGCCGGAGGCGGAATCGAATGCCGGCGCATTGTTGAACGCGGCCTCGTCGGTGAGAAAGACGTTCTGCGCGACGAACTCGCCCTTGAACTCCTTGAGCCGCTGCCGCAGCGTGCTCTCGCCGTAGGTGAATTCCCAATGGCCGGTCATCGCATCGATGCCGAGGAGATTGGCGGCCTCGACCATGTCGGCGCCAGTCATTGCGTTGGCGAGGCCGCTGCCCTGCCAGAGATCGCCACCATCGAGGAGGATCGAATTGCCGGGTCCGGCGTCGTCGCGCAACCGGTCGATCAGAGCCTTCAGGTGCGCGAAGCCGCCCATGCGACCGTAGCGATGGGCGGCCTCCTGATAATCCAGATAGGTGAAAGCGAAAGCTCCGCGGCTCTTCGGCGCGATGCCGAAATGCTCAAGAAATGCCCGGCCTACCAGATGTGGCGGCCGGCCGGCCATGGAACCGATACCGATGTTGACGCTGGGCTCGCGGAAATAGACCGGCAGAAGCTGCGCATGCGTGTCGGTCATGTGCAGCACGCGCGCATTGCCGAAGCGGCCGATGCCGTAGAGATCGGCGCCGGCGGCCAGTCCAAGGCGTGGCAGGGTTCCGGACAGCGCCGCGGCCGTCAGAGCTTTCAACACGTCGCGGCGACGCATCGCGAACATCTCCCTTCGTGGCCGCTCCGGCTAGTGTCCCGATTCCGAAGTTCGCATAACGAGCCTCGCCGCAGAATGATGCGGACTTCTGAACCGCCGCACTAGCGGTCCGATTCTAACATTCCCATCCCATTTCAGCGCTCTATCATGCGAATGTTAGAATCAAAGGACCACTACCAAATATAAGCGGTAGTGGAGCTTTGGATTTGACATTCGCTACTGGAGCTTTCGACTGGGGTAGCGAATGTCAAATCCGCTCCACTAGCGGATAACGGCTTGTTTCCAGATCGCGGCCTGATCCTTGGCCTGGGCAATCGAGGCATTGGCGAGTGCCTCGGCTTGCTGCGCGTCCTTGATCGCCTGGTCGTAGTTGCCGGCGGCGGCCGCCGTTTGCGCCGCCTTGAGTGTCGCCGCCGTCGTCGTCCATTGATTCTTGAGTGTGCCGGCTTCGTTGTTGACCGCCTCCGCCTTGGCGAGAGCCACCTTGAAGTCGTCGGCCGATGCCGCCAGCGCCGCCGTCGCAAATCCGGCGAGCGAGAGCATGATCGTCAAACCGATTAAATTGCGAGTGCGCATCGGAAATCTCCACGCTGTTCCGCCGGGCGGACGCGAGTTGCGGTTGTTGCGATCAGGGGCGCGCCCCCGGCCCCGAGATCGGAAGGCCGTTGCTCATATACGAGAGAAAGTATTCGACATCGCGATACAATGGGTCCTCCGGCTTGAGCGGCGTGCCGCGCACCTGGCTGTTGCACGAGGTGAGCCGCCGGCTGGTGGTGCCCATGCCGCCCCACGCCGAGCGATAGATCGGCATGGCCGCGATAATGCCGAGCGCGGGCGCAAGCACTTCGGTCCGGATATGCTTGCCCGCATTCTGCACGTGGCAGCTGGCGCACGAAAAATTGAGCTGACCACGGCGGGTGTAAAAGTACTCCTCGCCTTTCTCATAGGCCGCCAGCGCCCGCGGATCGTCGGGGATCTTGATGTCGAACGGCTTGCCGCGCGAGGTAAACGCCATGTAGGCGGTCAGCGCGGCCATGTCGTCCTTGTTGTAGTTCAAGGGCTGTTCGCCATTGGCCGCGCGGCACTGGTTGAGCGCCACATCGAGCGTGATCACCTCGCCCGACTTGCCGTTGAAATACGGATAATTCTGGCGGATGCCGATCCCTTTGTCGGCAAAGCAATCGGCGTAGGTCTTGCCGTTCGGAAACGGCGTGTCGAACATCTGTTTGCCCTTGTCGACGGCGAACTGATAGGGCGGAAACGCGTCGATCTCCTCCCACTGCTTGCGCAAGCCCGCGTCCATCGAATAGGGACCGTTGACGAAATCGTTCAGCGGCACATTGGGAAAGCGCTGGGTGAAGTAATTGCGGAAGGCCTTGAAGTCGGCTTGCGGATCGATCTTGTCGGCCGCGAGGGCCGGCAGCGCTGCCACAGTGAGAATCGCCACCGCCAATAAGAACGCGCGTCGCATGCAAGACTCCTTCCCAGTGCTCCGACGATCAAGCATTCTCTTTACAGAATCTTGCCGACCAGCGAATCGCTCTGGCCTTTGTTGTCGACCCAGCTGATCGTGATATCGTCGCCTTTCTGCGCGCCTTTGAAGCTGAATTTGATGTAGGGGTCCTTGGCGACGGCGGGTCCCCAGAAGGCGGTGAATACCGCTTTGCCGGCGTGCTGGAACTCCAGCACTTCGATGTAGTGCGGCGGGATGATGTTGCCCTTGGAGTCCTTGACGAAGCCGGAGTCCATCGGATGCTGGACCAGCGCCTGGACTTCGGTGGTGTCGCCGCTTGCGACCGCGCGCACGCGAATTGTCGATGCCATTGACGTTTGCCTTTGGACGTTTGCCTTTGAACGTTTGCCTTTGTTTGTCTTTGCTGGGTCAGCCGCCGCAGCCGCCCACGGTGACTTTGACCTCTTTGGTGGCGCTGAAGATCTTGCCGCCGGACTGAACGAGCGCGATGACGTTGCTGGTCTTTGCCATCTTCAAACGGTTGGCGACCATTGGCGAGGTGCCGGGGGGAATCGGATAGCTCGCCGCCAGCGGAAATGGATTTTTCGAAACGACGATGGCAATCGAGGTCACGTTGGGCAGCGTGGTGCTGACCGAGATCGGGACCACGGCGCCGTTCTCGGCGATTTCCGGCGCGTCGAGGCTTACCTTGTCCGATGATTCCGGGATCTTGCCATAAAGCGTCTTGATTGCCGCCGCTTCGGTCTTCTCCGAGAAGGCGTTCTTCGGCCATTTGCCGGCGTCGGCGGCGGCCTGCACCGCCTCGAATGGTGCCGCGCCGGCGAGGCCGAGCGTTGCCAGACTTCCGGCGATCGCGCCCTTGACTATGGTGCGTCGCGTAGGCGCGGGGCGTCCACGCGTTTGTCTGCTCGCTTCAATCGAAGCCATGGCGAAGCCGCGCTCCTATCGTGTGTACAGGAAATCGATGATCTCGTTGATTTCCTGGCTGGTGAGAATGAGATTGCGCCCGAAGGGCGGCATGACCGTCTGCGGGTTGCGCTTGGTCTCGTCGAAGATGATGGCGTACAGCGCCTTGCGGTCGGGGAAGCGCTGCTTCATATCGGCGAGCGGCGGTCCCACATTGCCGGGAGCGTCGCCGCCGGCGATGACGTGGCAGGTCAGGCAATTGCCCGTGCTGCGATCGAAGGCGAGCTTTTCTCCCGCCGCGACCGACGACTGCGCCGATGCGACGCCGCCGACGATCAGGGCGGCGCCAAGTATGACACCGATAGCCGGGATAGCCATTGTCCGCCTTCGCTGCATTTGTCTTCCCCGCCACGCCACCGCGCGTTACCGCCCCTGCATCCGGTCGAGCGCACCCGTTGTCCGTGGCGTCAGATCCTTGCCTTCGGCCGTCGAAACGATTTTCACCGATTTGGAATCGGCGCAATTCTTCATACATTCGATCGCCGCGGTATCGGGACGCGGGTCGGTCCAGGTGAAGTTAGCGCGATTGGGCATTTTAACCCTGGGCAGGCTGTCGCGGTCGGCGACAAAATCGCCGGGAACGATGTTGTTGAAGTTGAGAATGTAGGCGGTCAAAGCGTAAACGTCATCCGCCGAAAGCGAGTGTGGCGCGGGAAACGGCATTGCTCGGTTAATGTAGTCCCATAGTGTCGGCGCAAACGGCCAATAGCTGCCGACCGAAGGTTCCGGCCGGTCCGCGGTCAGCGTTCCCTCGCCACCCATCAGCTTGGGATAGCGGCCTTCGCCCTCGCCGAATGTGCCATGGCAGGCGGCGCATTGCTGCGCGAATATGTCGGCTCCATGGCTGACGGTGCCTTTGCCAGGCGGCAGGCCGGCGCCGTCGCTGCCGCGCACGTCGATATTCCAGCCCGCAATTTGCGCCGGCGTGGCCGCTTGTCCGTAATCGAAATAGCCGGGGCTGCCGGGGCTCGCGGCCGTTGCGAGCGCCAGTGGTGCGAACAACAGCGCCAACGCCGGCAAGGACCGTCTAGCCAAGCTGGACATCGAACACGCTCCCGTCCGGCTTCACCTGCCAGGTCTGAATCGAATTATTGTGGTAGATCGAATTGAGCCCACGCGCCTTGCGCAATTGCGCGATGGTCGGCTGCACGTAGCCGGTATCGTCGACCGCGCGCGATTGCACCAGCGCCGGCTGGCCGTCCCAGCGCCACGGCATGGTGAAACGCGTCAAGGCTTTCGACAGGATCGGCTGGTGCAACTGCGCCGGGTTCCAGTTCACGCCGCCGTCGGTCGACACATCGACCGCCTTGATCTGGCCGCGCCCGCTCCAGGCCAGCCCGCGGATTTCATAGAGTCCAGGAGCGGACAGCGACTTCTCCGGGCAGGGGAAGATCACGACGGATTTTGCTTCGTTGACCCAGGTGAAGCCGCGCGCTTTTCCGTCGGCCATCAGGTCGGTGTATTTCGACGTCTCCTCGCGCGTGAACCAGGGCCGATCGCCGACTTTGATGCGGCGCAGCCATTTGATGTTGACGCTGCCTTCCCAGCCGGGAACGACCAGCCGCAGCGGATAGCCCTGCTCGGGCCGCAGCGCTTCGCCGTTCTGGCCGTAGGCGACGATGCAATCGTCGAGGCACTTTTCAAGCGGCAAACTGCGGTCCATGCGCGCGGCGTCCGCGCCCTCGACGAGAACCCACTTGGCCTCTTTCTTCAGCCCAACCTCGTCGAGCAGGGTCGACAGCTTGACGCCGGTCCATTGCGCGCAGCCGATCATCCCGTGGGTGAATTGCAGCGAATTGAGCTGCGCGCCGCGCCATTCCATGCCGCCATTTGCCGGGCATTCGATGAAGTGAATCTGCGACGTCGTGGGAAACCGCATGATGTCGTCCATCGTCAGCAGCAGCGGCCGCTCGACCAGGCCGTGGATCAGGAGACGATGCTGCCTCGGATCCACATCGGCGCGCCCGCCATGGTAGCGCTCGAAGAACAGACCGTTCGGCGTGATGATGCCGTGCATGTTCTGCAGCGGCGTGAAGCTGACCGACGACTGGCTCGTGGCCGTGAGCCATGGAACGTCGCGGCGGATCACGCCGCTTTCGAATTTTGACGGACTGCCGTAGGGCCGGTCGTCGACCCCCGGGCCGATGATTTTCGTCCAATGGGGCTCGCCCGGCGGCGAGGTTTCGGACGCAACGACGCCCGTTGGCCCGAGCAAGATTCCGCCCGCCATGGCCGCGCCCGTGCGCAAAAACGCGCGCCGTCCGGCGTTGCTGGCGGAATTGTCGAAAGTGCCGGTCGAACGCCGCGGCAAGTTGCGCCCGTGCGGCGGTTTCATTCCATTCCTCCCGCGCTATTTAGCACTGTTCATGCGCGGCGGATGGCCTTTGTAGTCGTTTATTGCCACGCACTTTCTCGCTATCAACGGACCTTAAATTAGTCAATGCTAAAGTAGTTGCAGGGTGGTCTCTGATCCGGCAGTGGTGCCGCGGCATAGTTCCATGGACGCACTCAATCAAAAATCGATTTCCGGCCCGCGCTTGCGGCGGCCTGTGCCGAAAACGTTGAAGCAGAAAACTAAGACGCAATTCAATCTCGATGCGCTGACCGATCAGGCCGCGGCAGCGGCGCGCATGCTCAAACTGATTGGCAACGAGCGCCGCCTGCTCGTTCTTTGCTTCCTCGCCGCCAACGGCGAAATGCGAGCCGGCGAACTGACGAGTCTGACGGGGTTGAGCCAATCCGCATTGTCACAGCATCTGGCGAAATTGCGTGCCGATGGTCTGGTCGCGTTTCGCCGGCAATCCCAGACGCTGCATTATCGGATTTCAGATCCGCGCGCGGCGCGGATTCTGAAACTGCTCAAAACTATTTATTGCTCGGACCGCGGCTGACGGCACGCTAAACGATCTCTCCGGCCTACGTATTTCTTCAACGACGATCTTGCTTTTGGCGGTCAGCCGCGCGCCGCATATGCGCCTGCTTTGCCATGGATGGTGCCGGGTGAGAGGATTGAACTCCCGACCAACGGTTTACAAAACAGTTTAGACCGCTGTGCACAAGAGAGCATCGGGAAGCATAGAGCTAATTTATCCCTTGATATTAGCCTGAATCTTGCCTAGACCAACTGTCATTCGGAGCGCTGGGGAGCAGGGAAGAGCGTCAGCGATCTTCCCATGATCTTCCCAATCGACCAACTGTCGCGCCGCATGACCAACACCGGTCGTGCCGGGTGGGGAAGATTCTGGGAAGATCGGGGGTTGCAATGAAGCTCACAAAGGACGCGGTACGGGCGCAAACACTACCCGCCGGCAAGAGCGAAGCGATCTTCTTCGACGACGACTTGCCGGGCTTTGGTCTGCGGCTGCGCGAGCGCGGATCACGCTCATTCGTCTTTCAGTACAAGCTCGGCGCCAAGCAGCGACGTATGGCCCTCGGTGCGGCGACGGCGCTCAATCTGGGCGCCGTGCGCAAGACGGCTGAAAAGCTTTATGCCCGGGTGAAACTCGGCGAGGACCCGGCGAGCGACAAGGCCGAAGCGCAAGCGAAAGCGGTGCACACATTCAAAGCCGCCGCCGACGTCTATCTCGAACAGCAGCGCGCCCGATTGCGCGAGCGCACCTATCCCGATCTTGAACGGCACCTTTTGAAGCACGCCAAGACGCTACATGAATTGCAGCTCGGCAAGATCGCGCGGTCCGATATTGCGGCGGTCATTACTTCCGTCACCAAGAACAGCGGACAGGTCACGGCCAACCGCGTCCGCACATCGCTATCGGGCTTTTTCACATGGGCGATGGAGCAGGGGACCGTCGACACCAACCCGGTAATTGGAACCGCTCGGCACAAGGAACAATCGCGCGACCGCGTGCTTACGCCGGCCGAACTGCGCGCAATCTGGAATGCCCTGGGCTCGGATGACTTCGGCACCATCATCAAGTTGCTGGCGCTGACCGGGCAGCGGGCCGCGGAGATTGCCGGGCTGCGCTGGTCCGAGATTCATGACGGCGCGATTGTGCTGCCGGGCGATCGAACAAAAAACCATAGGCCTCACATCGTTCCACTTTCAGATGCGGCCGCGGCGATCGTTGCCGAGCAGCCCAAACGCATTAACCGCGACCTCATCTTTGGCCGCGGCGTCAATCCGTTCTCCGGCTGGTCGAACTGCAAAGAGCGATTGGACGCCAGGATCGCGGAAGCCAAGGCGCAAATCCCGCATTGGACGCCGCACGACCTACGCCGAACGTTTGCGACGTATTCGGGCGGAGGGCTGCCCGAACATCAACTAAAGAAGCTTCCGCCGCGCGAGCGCGAAGCTGCGAGCGGACTCGAGATCGAGCCGCATGTTATCGAGGCCGTGCTGAACCATGTAAGCGGGCACAAGTCAGGCGTCGCGGGCATCTACAATCGCTCGACCTACGCGCGCGACAAAAAAGTTGCGCTCGACAAGTGGGCCGAACGGCTTATAGCAATTGTCGAAGATCGTGTGAGCAACATCACGCGGCTTCGGCGCGAGGCCTGAGGGCGCCATGCGCGACGCGGTTTCTCTCGACGAAATGCGTGAGCGCGTCGGCCGAGCAATCTTCGGCAACGATTGGCTCGGTGGTAGGCCGGATGACGAATGGGCGTTGATCAGATCGCACGGCCCAAAAAAGGCGCTGGTTGTTCGCACTGACGGAAGCACCGTTTGGCTTCCACATATCACGCCTTGTCCGCCCACCTTGGTCCGAAAACTCGATGAAGCACTGGGCCGGGCTGAGCGGGCGCAGGCACAATTCGTAACGGTCGACACTTGGATTCAAGAATACGTTTGCGTTCCCCATCCGGCCCATGGCGGCGACCGCAAGGTGTTTAACGCAACGTTGCGCGCCTATGAGGCTGGCAAGCCCGATGGCAGAGGCGCCAGGCCGCGCGGACCAAAGCCCGTCACGCTGGAACGAGTCGTCGCCGAAATGCGCGCCCACCTAGACAGCGGCACGCTCACGGCCGAGGGACTTCACAACGCGAAGGAAGAGAATCTAGCGAGTGGTTATGGATGCAGCCGCGACGTGGTCCGGAAAGCTCGGCTGATCGCATTAGCACCGCCGCCGGAAAAATAACTCCGACAAACTCCGACGCGAAATAAATAGCGACATCTGATCGACCCAGGCATGTCCTCCGCTCAGAGCGCGCGCGAGCAGATTGGAGCGCGCCGCAGCAAGCGGAGCCATCATGTCGCCGACCCTAAAAGAGCAGTTTGCCGATTACGACAAGCTTCCTGACGACGCGATCGTCCCCGATCCGGTCGCGGCCAAGATCCTCGCCATCTCCATCTGGACGCTTCGCCGCAACAATCCGGTGCCTGCGCGGCAGATTTCCGAGCGCCGCCGTGGTCGCCGTGTCGGCGATCTACGCGCCAAGGTCCGCGGCATCGAATCAAAAGTCGCCGCCTAATCCAGAAAACCGAAAGCCGCGCGTTGGCTGGCGCGGCTCTGGCTAGGCGAGATTCATTGAACGGCCTCGACCCCCGTCAAATACGCCAAGCCTGAGTCCGACACAAGCCCCGCGCGACGCCCCACACAGGAGCGTCTGCCATGAGCGTTGTAGCCCTAGGGCCACGCAAGGCCGCCGATAAGCCGAAACACCGCGTCACCAAACAACTCGAACTCTTTGCGCTGCGATGCTTCGACCTCGCCGATCGGGTCGCGGCAGGCAATCTCGATTTCATTGACGCCGTCGATTTCGCCTATTCGGCCGCCGTCTGGGCCGACCTGCCGGCCACAATTGACGCATCCGGCCTGATCGATCGCAACAGATCCGGCGCGCCGACCGGCAATGACGTCATTCAGCAGACGATCTCCGTTGCCTTCGCCGACCTCAGGCCGGCGCAATGAGCGATCGGATGCCTCGCGCCTGGCGCCGCCCCCGCATTGAGCCGTCGCCCTTTGACGTGCTCAGGGCTCGCGCATGCGCACGCGCTTATCTGTGGGCGTCCGGCGAATACGACAGTATCGCCGCGGCTCTCGCTCCACTTGAGGAATTCGCACACGCAAGCGGCCTGATCCGCGAGCTCGGCCAAGATTTCTGTGAGCAAATAATCGCCGGCCCTTTCGAAAGATTTAGCCGCGCCGCCGATCGGGCGGTGTCGTGACCGAGCTGCGGCCGTACCAGGCCGAGGTGATTGGCAAACTCAACGGCGCCATCGCCAGCGGCAAGAAGCACATCATCGTGACGGCACCGACCGGCGCCGGGAAAACCGTCATCGCTGGCGCCATCATCGAGGAATCCGTCGCAGGCGCCCACCGCGTCCTAGTGTTGGCCCACACCCGGGAAATCATCAAACAGACCGCGCAGAAGCTTTTCGACAACGGCATCGAGCACGGCATCATCCAGGCCGGCTATGCCACGCGCCCGGACGAGGCGGTGCAGGTCGCATCGGTGCAGACACTATGGGCCCGCGCGGTGCGCAGCAACCGCATGGACATGCCGGTTGCCGACGTTCTCATCACCGACGAGTGTCACCACTGCCCGGCGCGGACCTATCGCAAAATTATCGACGCCTACCCGGACGCGGTGCTGATCGGGCTCACGGCGACGCCTTGCCGCGGCGATGGCCGCGGGCTCGGCGGCATCTTCGACGCCATCATCGAATGCCCCCAGGTGGCCGAACTGATCGAGCAAAAATTTTTGGTCAGGACCCGCGTATTCGCGCCGGTCGACCCGGACCTCAGCGGCATAGCAACTCGCACCGGCGACTATGTCGAGGAGCAGCTCGCCGAGCGCGTCGACCGTCCGAAGCTGATCGGCGATATCGTTTCGACCTGGCATCGGCACGCCGAGCGCCGCAAGACCGTCTGCTTCGCCGTCAGCGTTGCCCACAGTCTCCATATCCGCGACGAGTTTATCAGGTCCGGCGTACGCGCCGAGCATGTCGACGGCACCATGCCGAAGGAAAACCGCGACGCCGCGCTCGCTCGCCTCGCGGTCGGTAGCGTCGACCTCATTACAAACTGCATGGTGCTCACCGAAGGCTGGGACATGCCCGAAGTGTCGTGCTGCATCTTGGCGCGACCAACGAAGAAAATGGGCCTCTATCGTCAGATGGTTGGCCGCGTGCTGCGGCCGGCGCCGGGCAAGTTCAACGCCATCGTGCTCGACCACTCAGGCGCTGTGTTCAGACACGGTTTTGTTGAGGACCGCGTCGACTGGACGCTCGACCCGGAGAAGCGCGCCGAGAGCCCCACGCACGCCGCGCGCCTCCACTGTGGCTATTCCTCGCGCCTGATCGAATGCACGCAATGCGGCTCGATCCGTGTTGCCGGCCAAGCGTGCCGCCATTGCGGATTCCTGCCCCAGCGCGCGCCGCAGAATGTGACGGTCAAGGACGGCGACCTTGCCTTGGTCGATCGCCAGCGCCGCGTCGTCACGGTTCACTCGGATCCCAACGAGCGCATGCTCTGGCACGGCATGCTCACATACATCGGCGCCGAGCGCGGCTATCGGGCCGGGTGGGTCGCCCACAAATACAAGGAAAAATTTGGCACATGGCCGGCGGCGCGCGCCATCTCTCCTATCGCACCATCGCCCGAGGTTTTGTCCTGGGTTCGCAGCCGCATCATCGCCTTCGCCAAAGCGAAGAGCAGCGTGGCGTGATGCCCGATG
The DNA here is from genome assembly GCA_050725855.1 of Xanthobacteraceae bacterium. Lineage (GTDB taxonomy): Bacteria > Pseudomonadota > Alphaproteobacteria > Rhizobiales > Xanthobacteraceae > BOG-931. The sequence goes on from JBOHIU010000119.1 coordinate 15,242, forward strand.
GGCCATGTCGAGATCGATGTCCGTTACGCATCGCACGCCAGGAACGCACGGGACGGCAGGCCGCGCCGCCGGTTCAGCTTCGCCGCCCGCCGCGTCAACGAATTGAATTTGTTTTTCATCGCCCGCTACGGTCACACGCTGCCCGATGATGACGCCGCTGCCGCTGACATCGTTCTCATGTTGCATCACCTTGCCCGCATGCCGATCGCCGCCCCCAAGCAGATGCACTATTGGGTGAAATTGCGCGCGCCGTGGATGCACCCCGATGAGGCCGAAAAGCTCATCGGGCGCGTGATCGCTTTCCCGCTCAAATTCAGAGCAGACACGCTCGGAAAGCGCTTAGGGCTCACCGAAGTCGAGCGCTCGCGCCTCGGCATCCGCACCATCGGCTCAATCGACATGACTGCGGCCGAGCGGAAACAGGCGAGAAGGCTGCGCCAGCGCCAGCGCGATCGTGCTCGACGCCGGGATCGAGGAGCGAAGCCGCGCGCCGATTGGCTCCAGGCCAACAGCATCAGCCGGGAAAAGCCATGGGAAGCGCTGGGGATTAAGCGGCGTACATGGTATCGGCGACGCGCTGCAGGCGCTCCTACGGCGTAAAACAGCAGCTTTCAGGTGCGGATTGGAAACCGTCGGCTGCACAAGTGTGACCATGCCGATGGCCCGCGGGACGGCGACCGAATCGCGTCCCAAGTTCGCGGGCATCAACCCTAATTCCGCAAGGCCACAGACCGCCGATCGGATCGGCCGCCGCGCCATACACCAGCGCCGTGGCACAGGTCCGAGTGCAATATAATCTATGCCTCTATGCTGCACGCGCACCTGTGCCACGACACCCAGCCGCGCCGCTGCATGGGTCTGCAAGCAGGAGCAACGTCAAGGATCGAGCATCACCAAACTCGCGGTGCAAACCCAACCAATGACCGGGCAGAAGGTCACGGGAACGCTACGAAGGGTATTTGGCGCGCAATCGATGTCGAAAAATCTCGGGCGACGCGGTCAAAATCTCAATAACGCGCGGCGCTGCGGCGGTTTCTCTGTCGTGCTGACCAGCTACACGCGCATGGGAACGCTACGAAGGCCGCGCCAGACCGCGATGCGTGCCCGCACGGCGGCCGATATCGCGGTGACGGGATCCGTGTCGCAGCGGTTCGATAGACCGTTGGTCAATCGCAAAAATGCCAGCAATGCGGCGGAAATTGTCGACTTTCGGCTGATTGGGAAGCGCATGGGAAGCGCCGACGCCGAAAGTGGCTCGCCGAGGCTTTAGCGCGCGCGTTGTCTCAGCCTCAGAGTTTACTCAGGGAAGGCCGCGCATGCGCACGCGCGAGGCCGGCGCCAGCACGATCGCGGGACCTCCCGCCGGCGGGTCGAGACGCTGAGATCGGCTAAGATGACCGGCTAGGGAAAAATTGCGAGTTCGCACGCCGCCTCTATCCCGCCCTCACCATTGACCTGAAAACCTCGGCTGCCTGTCAAATATTTTTGCCCCCCGTAAAACACGATGCTCCGCGCTGGGCCTGCCGTGACTCAGGATTCGGTTTTGATGTGCGCGATGTGGGAGATAGCCGGTCGAGGCGAAATCGCACCAGCGGTCAATTCTGAGTCGGGAAGGGGGTATGTCGATTTTTTTGACGACGTGGGAGGGCGCGTCAGACGCGGATGCCGCCGCCATCGCCGATTGACTCCATCGCTGACACCATCGGGGCGTCATAGGCGCAGGCGCCGGGCGCCTCCAGGAAAACTCGACCGCCATGCGCCTTAAGGCCCTTTCGACGACGCGATCGCTAACCGGTGCAGCATTGTTGCCGACCCGTGCCTGATTATCGTGCCGCCGGACCACGCGGGCGATTGATCGCTGTGCCGCTTTGTCGTCGCGGACAAGCGCGACTCGCAAGCCGAGCGCCGGCAGGATTAGGAAAAGCGTGAGCGCTCCGAGCCGCTTCACCATCGATGGACCGAGGCATTTCCCCGCGTAGCCGCTTGTCAAGCCGGCGATCAAATCGATGTCCGCGTAACTGATACCGAGTTCGCCGGCGCGATCTTTGAGCGCTTCGACCAGAGCCTCGTAGGTTTGAGGCTGGGCATACACGGCCGTGGTGTCGGTCATTCTGTCGTGCACTCCGAGGAGTTGGCCACGGGCGACGCATACGCCGGTTCCAGATATCGCGGCCGATTCCGGCGCGCAAGACTGATGCTAACCCGTCCACTTTTTTGCCGGTTCGAAAAACCCCGACGCCGTCGGCATTCCCGCGTCGGGCCCGACAGGCATAGTGGTGCGTTGCGGATGCAATGCTCCCGAAGCAACCTGCCGCACATGAAACACGAACCATGCAGTGAGCAGATCGTCGTCCGCGTGCCGCCGGCGCTGCGCGACGAAATCCAGAAGGCGGCCGTGGCCGAAGGCCGGTCGCTCGGAAATCTGGCGCGGCGGCTCATTGAGCGCGCGCTCGCCGAGCAGCGCGGTTCGAACCAATCGGTGGCGGCATGACCGGGCTTGCGTGGCGACGCGACGGTGATGGCTGGATCTTGCTTGCCGGGCGACGACGGTTCGGCCGCGTGGTGCCGGATAGGTCCCACCCAGGCGTGTATCGCTCTGCCCTTTCCGGCGGACGCCTGAGCGACATGGCAAATCTGAGTTGGACCAAGAACGCGGTGGTGCTTGTCGCCGAGCGCGAGATCGAATGGGACGAGCGCCAGCGTCGTGCAATCGACCCCTCAAAATGCCCAGAAAAGAGGGGTGTTTTTGGTGGGCCTTCATCGCTGGCGCGTCAAAACGGGCACCCCGCTACCTACATAGCGGGGCTGGTCGGCGCCAACAGACACGCAAGCGAGGAAGCGAAATGCGGATTCTAATCGCCGTTGAGGCTGCCGGCTGGACCGATAGCGGGTCGACCGCGCGCGAACGCCAGGCTCACCGGAGTGCCGTTTCGAAGGTGGTGCGGGACATGGCCGAGCGCATTCAGATCGGAGCGAGCGACGGCGAGTTTGAGCGCGTGGGCATAGTTGGCTCGTTCAAGGTCGAAGACGACGCAGCCGCCGACGCGGCATAGGAGGCGAACATGGCAACCCCGGAATTAACGATCACGGCGACGCTTTCCTCGGCACCAGTGTCAAAGGCCGGCGAACTGCAACAGCTGAATGACCTCATCAATCTGGCGGTGAATGCCGCGCGTGGTGCCGGGGGCGCCTCCACATCGGGCACTGTGGAGGGCGCATTCGGCATCGGCAGCGCGAACTGGACCTATACGCCCAACGCTTCGAGCTAGGAGAGAACCACGTGAGCGAACAAGCAGGCACCGGCACCGGTTCGACGTCGCAATCCGCACCGGTGACAGTTGATGCTGCCGCTGGCGCCGCCGCGGCTCCGCCGGCGGGCGCAGAAGCCGCGATCGACCGGACCCGCGTAGCGCAGTCAAATCCCCGCGCCGCTGGTTACCGGCCACCTGGTGCTGACTGGCGCCAAGCGCAGCAGGAGGGCGGGCAGCAGCAATCAGCCGACGGCCAGCAGCAGGCGTCCGCTGCTCCGGAAACTTTCAGCATCGATGGCGCCGATTACGCGGCCGACGATGTACGCGCTGCTTTGAAGTTCAAGGCCGAGCAGGACATTCGTAAAAGTGGGCTTCCCGCTTCACCCGATCAGTATCAGTTGACGTTGCCGGCCGACTTCAAGGCGCCGGAAGGTGTCAAATTCGAGTTCGACTCTAACAGCGCCGAGTTGCAGAACTTCAAACGGCTCGCGCATGCGCGCGGTCTCGACCAGCAGACATTCAGCGAGGCGCTCGGCATTTACGCGGCCAACAGGATCGGCGAGCAACAGCAGCTCGGCACGGCACGCACCGCCGAACTCGCAAAGCTCGGGTCCGCCGCCGGCAACCGCATCGCAGCCGTTGAAACGTGGCTGAAGAGTCAGGTCGGGGCCCGTGCAAACCTGATCGTCAACCAACTAAAAAACTTCCCTGTCGCCGGCATGGTCGAAATGTTCGAGGACCTCGCTCGGAATTCTTCAAACCAGGGCAGCGCGAGCTACAGCCAGAGCGGGCGCCAGCAGGAAGAGAACCAGGGAAAAATCTCCGGGTACGAAGGTATGACCTTCGCGCAGAAACGCGCTGCCCAAGATGCTCAGCTCGGTGCGCGTGTTAGATTGGAGGGGCGGGGCCGGTGACGTATCGCTGCTGTCTTTGTTTGGACGATCATCCCCGAGAAGGCCGCATCCGGGAAGGCGAGGGCGTTCCGCTCTGCGCCGTGCACCGAGCCGAGCTTCGTTGGAAACGAAAACCGGCGCAGCAACAAATAGCGCCGGTTGATCCGATCCTGGCATTGATCGGCCGCGCCACGCTGCTGGCGGGCTAGTGGAAAACCGAGCATGGCAACGGACACGCTCCCGACACCTGCCGAGCCCAAGCGCCGCCGCGTGCCGGCCAAGGTCCGCGAGGCGATCGATCACTACGTGAGCGGCCGCGCGAAGAACATCACAGCCGCTGCGAAGAAAGTCGGCATGTCGAGGGAGGGGCTGAGTAGAGCCCTGTCGCGACCGGACGTAACAGAATTTCTCAAGCAGAAGGCCGCACGGCAAGTCGCTCTCGGGGCGGGAAGGGCATCAGCGCGGATGATTCAGCTCATGGACGCGAAAAGCGAGCATGTGAGCGCAGACATGGCGCGCCACGTGGCCGCGATTGCCGGGATCAGGCCCGCGAGCGACGCTCAACTAAACGTCAACGTGGACGTCCGCGCCGGGTTCGTCATCCGATTGACCGATCCAGACGCGACACAGGACTCCGCGCCGCCGCGGGACGTCATCAGCGGCGCGACCGCCGCATTGCCCGTGCCCGACGACAAGAGGCCGATGAAGGTCATGTCAAACGCGAACGAGCGGCCAACCGAAAGCTGAAGCGCAATCCCGCTCCTATGTCAGAACGGGCGTAAGTCACGGCAGGGCTGCTACAACCAAACCTGCGATCGATCTAACCCAATTTATGGTCGGTCCTAGCTCCTCCGGGTAGAACAAAAAATAGAGGATCACGACCAACGGAAAGACGACCAGAAGCCACTCTCGCATGGGTACCTCCCAGCGAAGTTCGCCCTTCCCGTCCGGATAATTGTGTGATCGATCTTTTAGTATTCGGTTGCAAAAACGTGTCCCCTTTGTCGCAAACGTGAGCGGCTTAGATCGATTCCGGTGCACAACCCGAATGCACGAACCCTTAAACTTTGAGCATCGTCGTGCGCAAGCGGGCCGGCCTGGCAGCCGACCCGCCACTTGAAGCCAACCGCCGCGAGAGGCAATCGGCTCCCATGATCCATTTAGCAGATCACGCTCGGATTCCGAGTCGCCCTCCCGGCATTTTTCCAGCCAAATGGAGGACGAAATGTCGATCTATCCCGCCGCACGCTCGTAACCGCTGCCGCCGCGTTGCCGGCGCTCGCTGTCCCAGCACTCGCCGATCCTCAGCCCGATCCGATCCTCGCGGCGATTGAGCGATACAAGGTCGCGTCGGCGGAATGCGCCGAAGTCTGTTACCGGGAACCCGAGGATGATGAAGCGCCGGAGGCAGCATGCGAACGAGAAGCCGACGCCGCGCGCGGGTTCTGTTTGACCACGCCGACGACAATTGCCGGCGTCGTTGCCGCCCTTGGCTTCGTCAAGGAGTGCGCTGAGAAACGGGACGACCTTCTCACGACATGCAGGCATGACGGTAGCAGCGAGACCTGCGAAGCCTCGTTCATTGCGTCGCTAGGTACGGCGGCAGAGCGGCTGGCACGTGAAGCGGCGAGGGCCTGAGCCATGACCGACTCGTACACGTCGACGACTAGCAAATGTCAGGTTTGCTCGACTTCCGCCGATCCGGTTCACGCCGCGATCGACGCACATCACGCCGCGTACACTAAGCGTAAGCTTGGCGACGACATGAACATCGAGGAAGCGAATCGCTTGGATGGAGCCGAGTTTGATGCGGCTTGCGATCTTGCGGAAATCAGGCCGACCACACGCGAAGGAATGACTAGGCTGCTGCGGTATGTAGCTGAGCTGGTCGCCCGCGGCGACGAACGTGTGATCGCCGAATTTGGGGAGTATGACAGCAACAAGCGGCTATCCTATTTCGTTCAACGCAACGTGGCGGATGCCTTATCGACTATGGCGGCCTAGCGTCCACCGAGATCGGCGCAAGGGGAGCATATAATCTGCCACATGCACAAACACCTTGGCCCCGCTCGATCGGCGGGGCTTTTTCGTGAGCGCAGGGCGCTCGCCCGTCTTAACCAATTCTTAAAGTTACGCGTGCGTCCGCACCGATACATGATAGGATGCACAGGTCGTTCGGTCGGGGATGGACCGAGGCCCTTTCCAGGCTCACCGTTCTCTCTTTTTGGAAGAGTGCACGAGCGCTCGCGGGTGGGGCGGGCGCTCGACCAAACAAACAGGCCTGTCTCGAATGTGGTCACGCCTCCAAGTCAAAGTACACATCAATCGCGCCCTCCGAGTTCGCACGGTCGAGCAAAAGATGGACGAGATCGCCCTGGCGATCGGTGAGCTTGCCAGATACATCGAAGATGTAGAGAAGGACAAACTTATATACGCTGACACCCACAAGGCGCTGCGGTCGACCGGCGCCCGCCTGCTGCGCTCGCTTGCCCCGCGTCGTTCGGCTGATGTAGCGTAGCTGCGCGAACTTAGCCTCGCCAATCTCCCGGCGGGGCTTTTTGCTTGTGACGGCGGCGGCGCGGTTTGCAGTGTGACCTGCATCACAGGTGCGCAGGATTTCAAGGGGGCGTTGTTACCGGGACTCGGATGCGTCGCGATCATTTCGGTATTCTTCGATCGCGCGCAAGATTAGCTTTTTGACATTCTCGATTGTGACGTCATCGCGTTGCTGGATACCGACCTCCTTGCTTACGTCATTGGGTCCGCGAGGCTGCCCTGTCTTCGGGTCGAAACCGTCGCCGCTCGTGACAGTGATCATTCCCCCGCGCGGAACAATCAAATAAGCCCGGCTTTGGTGGCCCTTTTCATGTTCTGGATGATCTTGGTGATCTTGGTGATCGTGGTGATCCGTTATGCGGAAACCAACTGACGCGGGCCGAAGCGGTTTTCCGGTGCGACCGTACTGCCGAATATCTATGTTGCCGCCGAGCGGACCCAATTTCAGTGCAACGGCTTGTAGTTGCGGCAACAGCACATCGCTCAATACAGCGATGTCTGCATCGGTTTCCGCCTGCAAACGCTTGGCTTCGGTGTCACCTTGCCGTCGTTCATCGTGTTCAAGCTTCGCTTTCTTGAAGGCGTCACCATAGTCGTCATCACCGATGGTCATATTGTAACCTTGCTTTCGTGGCGCCCTCCAACCGGCCGACAACTATAGGCGGCCCTACCGCTTCAGCAAGTTCGGCAGCTTCGCAATGTTCGCTGCGATCCTCCGCGCCTCGTCCTGAGTCATAAACTTGGCCGCGGATCGCCGGCCGGGCTCCTCCTCGTAATAGACGTAGGCCAAGGCAAAGCCGTTCGCGTCGTGCACGATGTAGCAGGCCGACCGCCGACGCGGTGACCAGGCTGGTCAGGCCGATGAGGCCGAGGAC
>JBOHIU010000120.1:0-5472 GCA_050725855.1 Xanthobacteraceae bacterium
AGACCGATTTCGCCGCCATTGCACGCGGCTACGGCGCGCGCGCTGCCACGGTTCGCACGGCCGCCGATCTCGCGCCGCTCAAGCAATGGGTGGCCGAAGGTGCGCCCGGCGTGTTCGTGATCGACGGCAAGATCAATCCCGATCTCGAAGCCGACTGGCACGCCGAGCATTTTCCGTCATAGCCGAGCCACACCTGAGGCTCTGGGTTGGAGAGGAGCATGAGGCCCATCGCGCTCGCGCCATAGACCGTGTACATTCGGCTAATGTCACGCGGCTTCTCGCTATCGACGGCAGTTCTCTTGGCGCTCGTTCCGGCGATCGTGATCGCCGCGCCCGCACCCGCACACAGGCGGCATATCTATCACTGGCATGGTTACGGCTTCCTGCCCGGCTATCATCAGCCGCCCAGCAACACCGTTCCCATATTCGGCGAGAGGGGAGCGATCGGCGACACGCCGTACCATTTTCCAATGTACGAAGCTCCCACCTATTGGTACAACGGTGACTGGTACTATTACGGCCGCCCAGGTTTTTTCCGCGGCCGCTACAACGGCGGCAGTGTCGGCCCGTGCTGGACGCAGACGCCGATCGGGCCCATGTGGAATTGTGGGTAGAGCATGATCCCGAAAAGTGGGTACCGGTTTTCGGAAAGATCATGCTTGACCAATAAACCAGCGCGAAATGACGACTCGAAGAAAAGTTACGACGCTCTAGCCAAATTTGGGGTCGACGGTGACGCGAACCGCCCGAGTGATCGATCGTTCTAAATATTTCCGCCGAGGCTGCGGCGCGGCAGATAATGCAGCACGCGGCGTTCGATCAGGATGACGGCCAGGTAGGCGATGGCGCCAACCACTGTCAGCATCACGATGGAAACGAACACAAGCGGCGTATCGGCCTGACCCTCGCCGAAGCTGAGCAGATAGCCCAGCCCCACATTGCCGCCGACCAGTTCGCCGACCACGACGCCAACGACGGCGAGCGTCGCGCCGATCCGCAGACCGGCAAACATCGGCGGCATCGAATTTGGAAATTCCACCTTCCAGAAAATCTGCGCGCGCGTCGCCTTGAACGAACGAGCGAGATTGATCAGATCGGCATCGACGGTGCGAACGGACGTCAGCACGTTGACCATCACTGGAAAGAACACGATCAGGATGGCGACGAGGATTTTCGGATAGACGGTGAATCCCATCCACAGAATGAAAAGCGGCGCGAACGCGACCTTGGGCGCGATCTGCAGCGCCAGGATATAGGGCGAAAACGCAAGCTCGGCCGTCGGCGACATGCCCAAGAGATAGCCGACGAAGGCGCCAAGCAGGCTGCCCAACACGAAACCGGCCAGCACCTCGGCGACGGTGACGCCGGTATGCAGCAAGAGATTATCAAATTGCCAGGCGTGAACGAATTCCGTGGCGACCATGGACAGCGGCGGTACGATGAAAGTCGGGATACCGAGCAGGCCCGGGCCCCATTGCCAGGCCGCGAGGAAAACCACGAGCAATGCCCCGCTCGCGGCCGCTCCTTTCTGTGCTGGAGACAGAGGCCGGCCATTCTTCACGCGGCGTCTCCTGCCGGCTCGCGGCCCGATGCGGCGTGCGCGATCCCGAGGTGCTCCATGAGGCGGGCCACGTATTCATTCACCTTCGGGTTGGAGCGCCGCGCCAGAGGAGTGTCGCGATGCGGGATATCGATCGCGATTTCGTCGATCAGCGAGCCGGGACGCTGACTCATGACCAGCACGCGATCCGACAGCGTCACGGCCTCATGCAGGTCGTGGGTGATCAGGAGCGCGGTCTTCTGCGCCTCCGACAAGGTTCGCGCCAGATCGCTTTGCAGTACGATCCGCGTCTGCGCGTCCACCGCCGAAAATGGCTCGTCGAGCAGAAGGACGTGCGGGTCGACCGCAAGCGTTCGCGCCAGCGCTATGCGTTGGCGCATGCCTCCCGACAATTGTCGCGGATAATGTCCGGAAAACTCCGCCAGATTGAATTTCTGCAAGAGCGCCGCGGCGCGCCGTTTGCGCTCCCCCAGCGGCACCCTCTGGATCTCCACGCCGAACATCACGTTCTCCGCGACGGTGCGCCAGGGCAGCAGCAGATCCTTCTGCAGCATGAAGGCGACATGGGCGTTCGGGCCCACGACCCGCTCGCCACCAACGAAAGCCGCGCCTTCGCTCGGGGCGGTCAAGCCGGAGCCGATGTTGAGGAGCGTGCTCTTGCCGCAGCCGCTCGGGCCGATCAGGGACACGACCTCGCCGTCGCGCACAGAAAAACTCACGTCATGCACCGCCGTGAGAGATCCGCCGCCGTGGCGGCCCGCAAACCGCATCGTCACGCCGCGGTATTCAAGCCTGACAATGCAGGATGCGGATGGGGTGGGCATGGACCAGAAGGGCGGATCGACCGTCAACGCTCTTTAATGTGCGCCGATTGCACGCTTATCGCCGCCCGGATATGAGAAGTATAGTGGTAAAAATCGCGGTCGCCGATAGGGCTGGGCGGTGCGACATTATTCCGTCACCGCCACGCTCGCGCACCAAGGAGTCGATCCATGTTGTTCCTGGAAGCCGATAATCTGACGCGTCGCCGGATGCTGCAGGGCGCGGCCGCGATCACGGTCTCGGCGGCTGTGGGCGGCTCGATATCGCCGGCCGCCGCGGCGGAGAAAATCACTTATCTGTTTCCCGCCCCGCCGGTGCTTCCGGCCTTCGGCCCGATCCAGCTCGCCAAAGGCAGAGGGTATTTCGCGCAAGCCGGACTCGACGTGACCTATGCGGTCGGCCGAGGCGGCGTCGACGTCGCCAAGCAGGTCGGTGCCGGCAACGCGCCGCTCGGCGGCATCGTCGCCGACGCGCCCATCATTGTCCGGCAGAACGGCGTGCCGGTTAAAATCGTATGCCTGTTCGGCGGCAAGGGTTTCATGCAGTTGGTCGTGCGCAAGGATTCAGGGATCACAAAGCCGGCCGATCTCAAGGGCAAGACCATCACGGTCATGTCGTACCAGGACACGACCTTTTATGCCCTGCTGGGTCTGTTGGCGAGCGTCGGGCTCTCGCAGAACGACGTCAACATCGAATCCGCCGGCCCGGTCGGGGTGTGGCAGATGGTGGCAACCGGCAAGGCGGCCGGCATGGCCGGAGTGCCGGACTGGATTCCGCCCGTGGAAGCCGCCGGCGTCGCCGTCAACGTGCTGCCCACTGACGAGTATTTTCCCCACATGGCTCAGGCTGTCGCCGCCTCCGATCGGACCATCAAGGAGCGGCCGGAGCTGGTGCGTTCGTTCGTCAAGGCCGCCTTGCGCGGCATGAAGGACATCATGGATGATCCCGACAAAGCCGCGATCGATTTCGTGAAGTTCGTGCCGGCCTGGACCGGCAAGGAAGGTCAGGTCAAGGAAGCCTTCGCCTATTACGACAAGCTGATCTATCCGGGACAGAAGGTGCTGGGCGCGGTCGATCCGGAGCGGGTCAGGAAGCTGCAGGACTTCTATCTGGCCAAAGGCATCATCCAGAAGAAGTCGCCGGTCGACGATCTCTTCACCAATCAGTTTGTCATGTGAACAAGCGCCACGCCGAAATCGTCGGTGCCGGTTTCGCCGGGCTGGCGGCGGCGTGCGCGCTGGCCCAGCGTGGCTGGAGCGTCCGCGTCCATGAGCGTGCCGACCGCCTGCGCACCACCGGCGCCGGCATCTACATTTATGAAAACGGCTTGCGCGTCCTGGAAGCGGTCGGCGCCTACGCCGACGCGGTGAAAGGCGCGCCGTTCGCGCATACGCGCGAGGTGCGCGATGGCAATAATCAGCTGATTTCGGTGCATCGCTGGGCCGGCAGCCGGGTGTTCAGCGTCGTGCGGCAGAACGTCATCAACGCGCTCGCGGCTGCGGCGGGCCGCGCCGGCGTCGACATCGTGACCAATTCGGCCGCCACGGGCGCCACGCCCGCCGGCGAACTCATGCTGGCGGATGGCGCCCGGCTCCAAGCCGACCTAATCGTCGCCGCCGACGGCGGCAATTCGCGGCTGCGCGATTCGCTTGGACTTTTGGCGAAGCGAAAATACCTCGTCGACGGCTGCACGCGTTTGTTGATGGAGAAAACCGCCGCGGAGCGCGCCGGCACCGGCGCAACGACGACCATCGAATATTGGTCGGACACGCGGCGCGTGCTGTACACGCCGTGCAGCGAAACCGAGGTCTATATCGCGCTGACCATGCTGGATACCGACGAGGCCGCCAAGGCGGTGCCGGTGCGCAAGGACGATTGGAAGCGCTGGTTCCCTCATCTTGAGGCCCTGATCGACCGCATCGGCGACCAGGGCCGCTACGATCGTTTCGACCTGATCAAGCTCAAACGCTGGTCGGGCGGCCGCGTCGCCATCGTCGGCGACGCCGCGCACGCGCTGCCGCCGAATATCGGGCAGGGCGGTGGCTGCGCGATGATGAACGCGCTGTCGCTTGCGGTTTATCTGCAGCGTGAGGACGACGTCACAACGGCTCTGGCGGCGTGGGAGCGGAACGAGCGGCCGCTCACCGAGCAAACGCAGCGCGTCTCCTATTTTCTCGGCCTGCCGACGACATGGCCGCCGGCGCTACGTGCGTTGACACTTCGAACGATTGGCCGCTCGAAATGGCTCACCGCGCAGCGCACACGCACCGCGCTGCACCGGCCGACCGGGACGTGACGACCGGTGTTTCCCGGGCGCACAGCGCAGCACCACAAGCGCGCCACGCGTCTTGCGCGCTATGGTCGTGCGCTGCAGACCCGGGATCGTTACAGACTTTGGTGTTACGACGATCCCGGACCAGCGGTGCACTACTTCGTGCCGCACCGCATCGGGGATACGCGACTCAAAATGGCACGGTGATGCCGTCGAGCGGCGCGTCGCAATTGACGAGATCGACACGCTTCCATGCGATCATGATGCGGCCGTCGCTTTGCACCAGGCGATGCAGCGCTGTGCCGCCGAACAGACGTTGGTTCTCGCGACGGTATTCGATCATCACGAATTTCGAACGCACGGTGCAGGAAGTGCGGTCCGTTTCCTCGATCGTCACGTTGGTGACGATGCGGCTCGTTCGTGAGCGCGGCTCCTGCGAATACATGCGGGGGCTCGCCAGCCGCCGTACCCGCGTCTCGAGAAGGCGCCGGTCGTCATAGATCAGGGAAATTGTCTCGACCGGATCGGCTTGACCGGGCTCGCTCGGCACCCAGTACCAAGCGTCCGGCATGAACAAGCCGAGCCAGTCGTCGAACTTGCCCTCGTCGAGAAGCCGCGCCTCGTGCAGCAGAAATTGATCGCAGCGGCGGCCGTCGAGGTGCTGCTGAGCGGGAAGCCGCGCGGTGCGGGACCGGGTCGAAAGCTGCGGTCGCCGGCGCGGGGCTGCCGGCTTTCGCGTTCGTTTCGGCTTTCTTCCCATCGCTTGGCGTTACGATGCGGCGCGAGCGGTTTCGAGGCGGCCTGGGGCCATGTAGCC
>JBOHIU010000121.1:0-5597 GCA_050725855.1 Xanthobacteraceae bacterium
GATCGAGTTGTCGGTGTTGACGAAGCCGCGCTTGGACTTCGAGCCGCGGTCGGCGGTCGCTGAAAACTGGCCTTTGGTCAGGCCGTAGACGCCATTGTTCTCGACGATATAGACCATGTTGACGCCGCGCCGCAGGCAATGGGCGAATTGGCCGAGGCCGATCGAAGCTGAGTCGCCGTCGCCGGAGACGCCGAGATAGATCAGGTCGCGATTGGCGAGGTTGGCTCCGGTCAAGACCGATGGCATGCGCCCGTGCACCGAATTGAAACCGTGCGAATTGCCGAGGAAGTAGGTCGGGGTCTTCGACGAGCAGCCGATGCCGGAAATCTTCGCCACCCGGTGCGGCTCGATCGAGAGTTCGAAACACGCCTCGATGATCGAGGCCGTGATCGAGTCGTGACCGCAGCCCGCGCACAGGGTCGACACCGCGCCCTCGTAGTCGCGGTGGGTATAGCCGAGCTTGTTCTTCGGCAGGTCGGGATGGTGGAATTTCGGTTTGACGACGTAGGTCATGGCAGGAGGCCTGTGAGTCCTTTCCCTCTCCCCTGGCGGGAGAGGGTGGCGAGCAGCAAAGCTGCGAGCCGGGTGAGGGGGACGGCGGCAGGGATTTTCCCCCTCACCCGACCTCTCCCGCCAGGGGAGAGGTGGAAGCAGTAACGAACTTTCGACCATTCACGACACCACCTTGCGCAGCGGCGTCACTTTGAGCTGATCGAGGTGATCGCCGATGGCGCGCGCGATGAAGCGCGCGGTAATCGGCGTGCCGTCGTAATGCACGACGGGCACGAGCCGCACCGGGTCGATGCTCAATTCGTTGACGATCAGCGAGCGCAACTGGCTGTCGCGGTTCTGCTCGACCACATAGACGAAATCGTGCTCGGCGATGAAGCTCGCGACGCTGGAATGGAACGGGAAGGCGCGCACCCGCAGCCGATCGAGCTGATGCCCGCGCGCCTCCAGAAGTTCGATCGCCTCGTCCATCGCCGGCGAAGTCGAGCCGAAATAGATGACGCCGTATTTGGTCGGCTTGGCGGCATTGGCCTGCAGCGGGCGCGGCACCAGGTCCTTCGCGGTCTCGAACTTGCGCAACAGCCGCTGCATGTTGTCCTGATAGGCCGGGCCTTCCTCGGTGTAACGCGCGTAACGGTCGCGCGAGGTACCGCGGGTGAAGAACGATCCCTTGGTCGGATGTGTGCCCGGATAAGTGCGATACGGAATGCCGTCGCCGTCGACATCGAGATAGCGCCCGAAATCCTTGCCGGATTCCAGCATCTCCGCCGTCATCACCTTGCCGCGGTCATACTGTTTGGCATCGTCCCATTTGAGCGAACGGCACAGCCGGTGGTTCATGCCGATGTCGAGATCGAGCATGAGAAAGATCGTGGTCTGCAGCCGGTCGGCGAGATCGAACGCCTGCGCGGCCATTTCGAAGGCCTCCGCGGGATCCTCCGGGAACAGCAGGATATGCTTGGTGTCGCCGTGCGAGGCGTAAGCGGCGCTGATGATGTCGCATTGCTGGGTGCGCGTCGGCATCCCGGTCGACGGTCCGGCGCGCTGTACGTCCATGATCACGGCCGGGATTTCGGCGAAGTAGGAGAGACCGATAAACTCCTGCATCAGCGAAATGCCGGGGCCCGACGTCGCGGTGAAGGCGCGTGCGCCGTTCCAGCCGGCGCCGATCACGATGCCGATCGAGGCCAATTCGTCCTCGCCCTGGACGATGGCGTATTTGGCCTTCTTGGTCTCGGGATCGTGGCGCAGTCGCTTGCAATGGCTGGTGAAGGCGTCGGCCAATGAGGACGACGGCGTGATCGGATACCACGCGCAGACCATGGCGCCGCCATAGACGGCGCCGAGCGCGGCGGCCGAATTGCCCTCGATGAAGATGCGATCGCCGACCTTGTCGGCTTTTTGCACGCGCAGTCCGATCGGGCATTTGAGGTTGGCCAGCGCGTAGTCGCGCCCGAGATGGAGCGCATGCACGTTCGACGACAGCAGTTTTTCCTTGCCCTTGTACTGCTCGCCGATCAGCTTCTCGATCACCTTCGGGTCGATATCGAGCAGCGCCGACAGCGTGCCCAGATAGATGATATTTTTGAACAGCTGGCGCTGGCGCGGGTCGGTGTAGGTCGAATTGGTAATGGCGGTCAGCGGCACGCCGATGACGATGATGTCGTCGCGGAATTTCGACTTCGGCATCGGCTTGGTCGAGTCGTAGAGCAGATAGCCGCCCGGCTCGATGCCGGCGATGTCCTTGTCCCAGGTCTGCGGATTCATCGCCACCATCATGTCGTAGCCGCCGCGGGCGCCGATATGGCCGGCCTCGGAGACCCGCACCTCGTACCAGGTCGGCAGGCCCTGGATGTTCGACGGGAAGATGTTGCGCGGCGACACCGGCACGCCCATGCGCAGGATGGCGCGGGCGAACAGCTCGTTGGCGCTGGCCGAGCCCGAGCCGTTGACGTTGGCGAAGCGGACGACGAAGTCGTTCACGCCGCCGATTGTTTTTGCTGCTGGCATGCTTGTTCCGCGTGAGTCATGTCGATGAGATATTTCTGCATGTCCCATGCTCCGGTGGGACAGCGTTCGGCGCACAGGCCGCAATGCAGGCAGACGTCTTCGTCCTTGACCATGATGCGGCCGGTCTTCAGGTCGTTGCCGATGTAGAGATCCTGCGTGCGGTTCGTGGCGGGCGCCTGCAGCCGGCCGCGCAGATCGGCTTCCTCGCCGTTCGGCGCGAAGGTGATGCAGTCCATCGGGCAGATGTCGACGCAGGCGTCGCATTCGATGCAGAGCTGGCCGGTGAACACCGTCTGGACGTCGCAGTTCAGACAGCGCTCCGCCTCTTTCAGTGCGAGTTGCACATCGTAGCCGAGTTCGACCTCGGCCTTGATGTCGCGCAGCGCCACGACCTTGTCGCGATGCGGCACCCGGTAGCGTTTATCGGGCGCGATCTCGTTGTCGTAGGACCACTCGTGGATGCCCATTTTCTGGCTGTTGACCGCGACCTGCGGCGCCGGCCGCACAGCGACGTCCTCGCCGCGGCAGAACCGGTCGATCGAGATCGCGGCGTCGCGGCCGTGCGCCACCGCCCAGATGATGTTCTTCGGTCCGAACGCCGCGTCGCCGCCGAAGAACACCTTCGGATGGGTCGATGCCATGGTCTTTGGATCGACCTTCGGCATGTCCCACTTGTCGAAGTCGATGCCGCAGTCGCGCTCGATCCAAGGAAACGCGTTTTCCTGACCGACCGCCACCAGCACGTCATCGCATGCGATATGCTGATCGGGCTCACCGGTCGGAACGAGCTTGCGGCGGCCGTTGGCGTCGTACTCGGCCTTGACCTTTTCGAACACCACGCCCGTGAGATTGCCTCCGTCGCGGGTGAATTCCTTCGGCACCATGAAATTGAAGATCGGAATGTCCTCGTGCATGGCGTCTTCTTTTTCCCACGGCGACGCCTTCATCTCCTCGAAGCTGGAGCGCACCACCACCGTGACCTCGTCGCCGCCGAGCCGGCGCGACGAGCGGCAGCAATCCATCGCGGTGTTGCCGCCGCCGAGCACGATCACGCGCTTGCCGATCTTGTCGATGTGGCCGAACGAGATGCTGGACAGCCAGTCGATGCCGATGTGAACGTTCTTGGCCGCTTCCTCGCGGCCCGGAATGTCGAGATCGCGGCCGCGCGGCGCGCCGCAGCCGACAAAGATGGCGTCGAAGTTCTCGGCCAGCAGCGCCTTCATGCTGTCGATGCGCCTGCCGCCGATGAATTCGGTGCCGAGATCGAGAATGTATTGGCACTCTTCGTCGAGCACGCTCTCCGGCAGGCGGAATTTCGGAATCTGCGTGCGCATCATGCCGCCGGATTGCGGGTCCTGATCGAACACCACGCAGTCATAACCCAGCGGCGCGAGATCGCGCGCCACGGCAAGAGAAGCGGGCCCACCCCCGACCAGCGCGATGCGCTTGCCGTTTTTTTGTTTCACCGGCTTCGGCAGACGGCCGCGTATGTCGTCCTTGAAATCGGCGGCGACGCGCTTCAATCGGCAGATCGCGACCGGGTCCTTTTCGACGCGGCCGCGCCGGCAGGCCGGCTCGCACGGCCGGTCGCAAGTCCGCCCCAGAATGCCGGGAAAGACGTTGGATTCCCAATTGATCATGTAGGCGTCGCTGTAGCGGCCGGCGGCGATCAATCGGATATATTCGGGGACCGGCGTGTGCGCCGGGCAGGCCCACTGGCAATCAACCACTTTGTGGAAGTAATCCGGGACCGAAATGTCGGTAGGTTTCATTGACTCCAGTCTTCATTTTGCACGCAGCGCCCGCCGCCGCCCGGGCGGTACGCATACGCACGCTGCTGCGTGGATCGGCTGCCCCTCACGGCTTAGCTCCGTCGCCGAATCCGGGCCGGATACTAATCGAGGGGGCAGCGGAATTCCACCGCTTCCGCCTGTTGTAACAACGTTTTGTCGCGCCTTGCGCTCCGTGCGCTTCAAATCCCCGCTGCGAGCCGGGGCGCTTGGCTCCTTGGCCAGCCCGGACTCTGCGGCAGGTCTTGTAACGCATTGAATATGTTGCAATTGTGCGGCGCAGCAATGTCCGCTGCAAAACAGTGGCGGCGATGATTATGTTTTTGTAATCCGTTAATGCCTTGCCTGGAGCGCGCGAGATTTCTGTGCCGGACAATCCTGTCGAAGCCGCCCGCCGCGCGATCCGGCCGGGCTCGCGAACTCGCTTTTACGGCAAAGCCGAGACCGCCGCTGTGGCCGAAGGCTATGCGGTCCGGCTCGACGGCAAGCCGGTGCTCACGCCGTCGCGTCGCGTTCTCGCTGCGCCGACGCTGGCGCTCGCCGAAGCCATCGCGATGGAGTGGCATTCGCAACGCGACGTCATCGATCCAGCCACGATGCCGCTCACCCGGCTCGCCAACACCATCGTCGACGGCGTTGCCGGGCGGCCGCAGCCGGTCGCGGCCGAGGTCGCCAAATACTTCGCCTCCGATTTGTTGTTTTACCGCGCCCAAACGCCCGCGGCGCTGGTCGAGCGCCAGCGGCGGCATTGGGACCCGGTGCTGGCCTGGGCGCGGCAAACGCTCGACGCCGAGTTCACCTTGGCCGAAGGCATCATCTATCTCGTGCAGCCGGATCAGTCGCTGCGCGCGGCGCGCGCCGCCATCCCGGACGATCCGTGGCGTCTCGGCGCCGTGCACGGGCTCACCACGTTGACCGGCTCGGCGCTGATCGCGCTCGCACTGTCGCGCGGTTTTTTGTCGGCCGAGGATGCCTGGCACGCGGCGAATGTCGACGAGGACTGGAACACGGATCAATGGGGCCGCGACGATCTCGCGCTCGCCCGCCGCGAGTCGCGATTCGCCGAGCTGAAAGCGGCGGCGACGCTGCTGGCGTGTCTGCGAAAGTGAGCAGGTCCGGCGGGCTCCGGCGTTCTCACGTCCATAAGCCGGAAAGCGGACACAAGTGTTGCGCATCCGCCACACCGGGGCGGAAAAGGCGGCAGCCGCGGCGTGCCGGGGCAACAATCGCTTGAGGCGGCATGGGGCGAGGTAGAGTTCCGTCTAGGGCGCAGACCAAAGGCTGATG
>JBOHIU010000122.1:0-3922 GCA_050725855.1 Xanthobacteraceae bacterium
GTCACGCCCGGCCGCTCGGCAGTGGCGAGCGGTCGGCGAGCTCCATTTCACGATAGGCAAGCTTCTCCATCAGTTCGCCGCGCAGTGCGCGGTGCGCGGGGTCGTCGAACAGATTATCCATCTCATACGGATCGTTCTGCCGGTCGTACAGCTCGCCATAGGAATCGGCTTGCGCGATAGTCAGGCGGTAACGCGCGGTAATCAGCGAGCGCAGCCGCGGCGGCGCGGTGAAGCCCATGATGGCGCGCTGCTGGTCGTCCTCGATCACCAAACAGTCGCGCTCCGACACAAGACCATCGCCGCCGATAGCGGACCGCAGGCTTTCTCCCTGAATGCCATTGTAGGGCTGGATGCGCGCGCGATCGAGAATAGTCGGCGCGATATCGAGCGTACCTCCCAACACAGGGCTGCGCCGCGCCGACCGCTCGCCCGGCTCCGCCCAGATGAACGGCACATGGGTGATGCCCTCGTAATGTGCGGGACCTTTGAGCAGCAGCCGGTGATCGCCGAGATAATCGCCATGGTCGGTGGTGAAGATGACGACCGTGTCGTTCTCCATTCCTGAGGCCGCGAGCGCAGTCAGCACGCGGCCAATGGCGTCGTCGATCATCCCAATCATGCCGCAGGACAGCGCCATCGCCTCGCGCGCTTCGCGTTCGTCCACCGCGAACGCCGCCTGCCCCGCCCTATCAGCCTTGCCACTTTGCCGCTGCGCCAGCGCCCACGCCACCGACCGCGCCAACGGACGGTTACCGTGATCGAAGCTTCGCGGCAGCGCCATGTCGCCCGGCCGGTACATCGACCAATAACGGCCGGGCGGCGTGAACGGGTGATGCGGATCGGGAAACGACACCATCAGAAAGAACGGATCGCTTCGCTGCGCGCTTGCGTAGCCATCGAGCCATTCGCAGGCTTTGCCGGCGATGTAGCTTGTCGGATAAAGTTCTTCGGGGATCGGCGTGCGGATCGCCTGCGGACAGACATAGTCATGCGGCAGTTGATTCTTTGGGTCGCGCAGCGTGTCGGCATCCGGGCGCTGCGATTTCAGCCAGGCGTAATAATGGCCGCCGACCTGATCGCCGTGACCGGTGCATAGATCGACGTGTTCGAAACCGTAGAACGGCAGCTTCAGCGCGAAGTCGCGGCCTGCCGACCAGCGGCTCGGCGATTCCTGATCGTACGGTCCGTCGCCGGCAACCGGCTTTCTCGCCTCGGCAAACTCGGCATCGAGCAGCCGATCGCCCTCACGCGCCGGCGGCCGCTTCATGATCGGGCCGAAGCCGGTGAAATTCTGCAAATGGCTCTTGCCGACCAGCGCGGTCGCATAGCCGCCGGCGCGCAGCGCATCGACGAACGCGTTGGACGAAAGCGGCAGCGGCAGGCCATTGCCGCGCGCGCCGTGCACCGACGGCATGCGCCCGGTCATCAAGGTCGAGCGGTTCGGCATGCAGACCGGCGTCGCCACGTAGAAGTTCTCGAACCGCGTGCCGCGCGCCGCGATCGAGTCGATGTGCGGGGTTTTCAGGACCGGATGGCCGTAACAGGACAGATAGTCCGCCCGGTGCTGATCGGTGATGAAGAGAACGAAGTTGGGCTGGGTCATGTTTTTATTTGGAACTCAATGTGTAGCCCGGACAACGCTTAAGCGTTATTCGGGATCAGCGTCAGCGTTTATGCGCGGCATGCACTTCATGCGTCGTCCCCGGATTGCGCGTTGCGCAATCCGGGCTACGCTTGCTACGCTTGCTTTTGTTGAAATCGACTTCACCTCACTAGGCCTTCATCCCGGTGTCCTTCACAACGCTCTTCCAGAGTGCGCCATCTTTCATCAGGAGCTGCTGCGCCTCGGAGCTGGTCGATCCGACGATTTGGATGTTCGTCGCCGCGATTTTCCGGCGCACATCCGGCGCTTGCAACGCGGCGCGCACCGAGTGCTCCAGCGTCGCCGCGATTGGTTCAGGTAGCCCAGCGGGCGCAAGCAACACGAAGTCGGTCAGATTCTCAAATCCGGGATAGCCGGATTCGGCGATCGTTGGAATGTCGGGCGCGAGCGGCGAGCGCTTCAGGGCCGAAATCCCGAGTCCCTTCAACTTTCCGGCGCGGACATGCGGCAGCACGCCGGCCGTCGCGACGAAAGCCGTCTTGACCTGTCCGCCAAGAAGGGCGGTGACAAGCGGCGCATTGCCTTTGAACGGAACGCTGGTGCCGTGAAAGCCGGCTTTGAGCGCAAAATACGACATGGTCAGGTAGCCAGGACTGCCGAAGCCCGCGTCCGCATATGTGATCGGCTGCTTCTTGGCCATGGCGACGAACTCCGCGACGTTGTTCACCGGCACGGACGGGTGCACAACCAACATCTGGCTGTCGCGCGCAAGGATCGAAATCGGCCGCAAATCCTTGCGCGGATCGAACGTCATATGCTCGTAAAGCAAAGGATTGACGGTCAACGCCGTGTTGAGCGTAATCAGCAGCGTATAGCCATCGGGCGCCGCGTTCGCCACGACACCATCGCCGATATTGCCGCCGGCGCCGCCCCGATCCTCGACGACGACTGGCTGCTTGAGACTCGCGCTCATCTGTTGCGCAATGAGGCGAGCCGCGAAATCGAGCGGTCCGCCGGCGGCGAACGCCACCACGATCTTGATCGGCCGCGATGGGTAGGCTTGCGCATATGCGGAGCGGGAGCCAGCAAGACCGAAGGCTGGCACGGTACCCGCCATCGCGGCGGTCGATAGGAACGCGCGTCTGCTGATCATGGCTGTTCTCCATGCTCGGTGAGACCATGGCCCGTAGAGGGGCATTAGTTCACCAGGGGTGCAATTTGCGATTGCCAGCGTGCGCCTCTCCAGTATAGTTGAATAGCTCTATTCCTCTATGACCCCATATCTAAATGACAATGACTTTGCCAAAGCTGAATATCGAGCGGACCGACCGACGGCTCAAATTGCGCGACCTGCGCATTCTCCTGACCGTCGCCGAGTGCGGCACCATGGGCAAGGCGGCAAAGCGGCTGGCGGTCTCGCAGCCGGTCGTCTCGAAAGCGATCTCCGACATGGAGCACGCGGTGGGCGTGCGGCTCCTCGACCGCAGCCAGCGCGGCGTCGAGCCGACTCCCTACGGCCGCGCGCTGATCAAGCGCGGCGTCGCGATCTTCGATGAGATGCAGCAAGGGCTCAGGGACATCGAGTTTCTCACCGATCCCACGGCAGGTGAAGTTCGCGTCGGCGCGACCGGGCCGGTCTCCGCCGCAATCGTAGCTCCCGCCATAGAACAATTGTCCCGCCAATACCCGCGCATGCGATTTAAGGCCATCACAGGCGACACTGTAGCGCTGCTGGACGCACTCGAAGCGCGTAAGGCCGACTTGGTAATTTCGCGGATCGGCCTGCGGATGCCACAGGGCCATACCATCGTAATTCTCTTTCACGACGAACCCAAGGTCGTGACCGGAAGCAAGAACCCTCTGACGCGGCGCCGCACCATTGCCCTTGCCGATCTGCTGAACGAACCTTGGATTTTCTTGCCGCCAGGAGGCCCTTTCGGTTCCGTTCAGGCGGCGGTGTTTCGCACCTCGGGTCTGGAGCCGCCGCAACCCGCCATCGAAACCCTCGCGCTGCCCCTGCGCGCGGCATTGCTTGGAAGTCACCGCTTTCTCAGCATTGTCCCCGGATTCTCGATTGTGCTGCCGCGCCCGCATCCGGAGCTGGTCGCGCTCCCGGTGAAGCTGAAGGTTGCCCGTGAGCCGGTCGGCATCGTCACCTTGAAGAACCGGTCGCTCAATCCAGCGGCACAAATGTTCATTGAGTGCGTACGTGAGCTGACCAAACCGCTTGCTAAATCGAACCAAGCTGGAGCCGTCATTGCGAGCGCGTAGGTCGGATTAGCACAGCGCAATCCGCCATTTCCCATCTGCCTATCGCTT
>JBOHIU010000123.1:0-3288 GCA_050725855.1 Xanthobacteraceae bacterium
GCGGATTTAACATTCGCTACCACCCAGTCGCGAATTCCAGTAGCGAATGTCAAATCCAAAGCTCCACTACCAGTTATATTTGCTAGTGGTCCTTTGATTCTAACATTCGCATGATAGAGCGCTGAAACGGGATGCGAATGTTAGAATCGGGCCACTAGCCGGAGCGCACGACCCTATGGACCGCCAACCGGGGCGAAGATCGTACGCGTCTCCACGGGAGTTACCCGCGCCGTCCTGTCACCGTCCAGCGAGCACCTCGCGCGCAGATCTCGTTTAGCGTGCCTTTTCGAAGGCCTTGTCGTCCTTGTATGGCGCCAGCCAATGTTTCGGTCCTAACAAAAGCATGAACCAGCCGCCAGGCAGCGACGCCAACAGTAAGCCCACTCCCAGCGTGAGCCCGAGCAGCGCCGCATCCTGAGGGGCAACGCCAAAAAATGTCAGACCATAGGAAAGACTTGCCTCACGAATGCCCCACCCGGCGATCGAAATGGGCAGCCCAGCGACAAGAATTGAAATCGGCACCACCAGAAAGGCCGCTGCTGGGGAGAGCCCGATGTTGAACCCGCGCGCAAACAGAACCACCGCCGTGGTGGTTAGTGCCGTTACAATACAGCTCAAGGCTATCGCTAGAGCACCGTCGCGCGATCGGGCGACCAGGCGAAACATCGCTGTCATCTCGATCAACGGCTGCAGCCGCGGCCATCTGACGAAAGCGCGCAATACCGCCGGAACCGCCCAGAATAGAATAGCGATGATGATCGGAATTGTGCCAAGGAGACCAATTATACGACCAATGGGCTCCGCGGGATTTCCAAATAGCGCGATACTGGCCGCCGCGACCACCACGACGCCGAACGCGGCCAGCAACCGATCGGTCACGAGCGACATGATAGCGGTCCGCAGCCCAACGCCGCGTTGGCGGCAGAACCAAGCGCGCGCGGCATCCGCACCAATTACCGCGGGTGTAACTTGCCCTACGAGCACCGAAGCGTAGGTGGTCGCTATCGCGTAGCCGGCCGGTACGGATCGCACATCAAGCCGGCGCAGTATGAACCACCAGCGAAACGCCACCAAAATAACATTGGCAATGAGCAGCGATGTGCCGAGAGAAAGACCGACAAAGGCCGCCGAATCTAAATGGCGCGACAGGGCAGAGAAATCAACCTTCATGCAAACGACGGTGATGAGCGAGACGGTCACCACCATCTTTATGAGGAGGGATAAAAACGTCGAACGTTTTTTCTTCATGCCTGGCTACCAAAAGTTCGCAACGTCCAAGGATCGCGCCCATGCGCGCCGCGACGCGTTTATCTCCGCACGAGAAGCCGCCCGCAGTCCATATATCGCGATGGCCGCCTTGTTGGTCAAAGAGTTCGCGTATTTTGCACGTAGCTCACCTCAGGAATACTGCACCATGGCGCGCGAGGACTGTTGCAGAGAAGCCAGCGAGATAATGCCCATCGGTGAACCACACGCTGCAAAAGCGGCGCCTCGAAGGGGAACACGGAGTGCGTGTTGCCATCATGAAACCGGCCGGTTAGAACCGGCCCGCAAATGCAACCGGATCCATGATGACTGCCACGCTCGGCGAAAACAAGGCTTGGCCTTCCATCGCGCGCACGCCGGGGCAAGTCGTTATCGGGCTGATTCTGGCATTTTCAGCCTATCGGCTCATTTTGGCGGGAACTCTCGGGCTTGGTGTTGACGAGTCTTACGGCATCGGCGTTTCGCACGATCTCGAGCTTTCATATTTCGACCATCCGCCGCTCAACTATTGGATCACCCACGCCTTTATTCCGCTCCTTGGCGATGGACGCGCGTTGCGACTGCCGTTTATTGCGCTGTTCGCCGCGACCAACTGGTTTCTCTATCTCTTCACCAAGCATTTGTTCGGCGCAGTCGCGGGCGCATGGGCAGTGCTGGCGCTCAATCTCGCGCTCTTCTTCACAGTCGCCGGCGGCTGGATACTGCCCGACGGTCCGCTGATGCTAGGCCTTGTGACCGCTGCTTATACGCTCGCGCGCGGCTTGTTTCCCGCCGGCACGCCGCCCTCGCCGTGGCGCACCTGGCTCGGCGCCGGATTTTGGATCGGTCTTGCCGGTCTCTCCAAATACCACGCCGTGCTGTTCGTCGCCGGATTGCTGCTCTACTTCGTCAGCGCGCCAGGGCGGCGAAAGATCCTGCTGCATCCGGCGCCATGGGCTGGTGCCGCTCTTGCGCTCGCCATGGTCACGCCAGTGCTCGTCTGGAACGTCGAGCATCACTGGGTATCATTTCTCTATCAAGGCGGGCGCGCCGACGCCTACGGCGGGTTCCCCAAGATCGGACAATTCTTCGCCAATCTCGGCGGGCAAATCCTGTGGATGGCGCCGTGGGTGTTCGGGCCGATGGTGGTCGCCGCGTATTTTGCCGTGCGCGCGGGACGAGGCGCCGACCGTTCCTGGTACTGCCTCTGCCTCGGCATGCCGACGATTCTGCTGTTCACGCTGGTACCGTTGTGGGGCGGCCGCGGCCTGCCGCACTGGCAGATGCCGGGCTGGCTCATGCTGTTTCCCGTGCTCGGCGACCATCTGGCGCGCGAGGCGGCGGTGCGCAGTCGTCCGCGGACCTGGGCAATCTGGTCGTCGGCCGCACTTGCGGTCGTCACCGTGTTGATCGTCGGCGATGCGGCGACTGGTTACGGACGCTTATTGTTCCCCACGATATTCGCCAAAGGCGATCCGACGCTCGAAGCGCTCGAATGGACGCCGTTGCGCAGCGAACTGCGCCGGCGCAACCTACTTGGACTCAAGGGGCTGTTCGTCGTCTCGGCAAGTCCGATCGACATCGGCAAGATCGATCAAGCGCTCGATGATTCGATGCCGATGCTGGTCTACGGCGAAAGCAAGCAGTATGCCTTCCGCTACGATCCGAAAACGCTGATCGGGCACGACGCTCTCATCATCGGCAGCCGCAATATGAGCGGGATCGGCAAGGCGCTCGCTCCTTACTTCCAATCGATCGAGGAATTGCCGGCCTTCACGTTCGGCCGCTCGGGCATGGACGAAGTGACGGTGAGGATTCTTTACGGTCACGACTTCAAGAAGCCGTGGCCGTCGCCTTATGCCGAAAAGGCAGATTGAGCTGCGTAGGCTTGCCTGCTCAGCACCCGGTCGACCGCACTAAAGACCTGCTGGACGCTGATCGCGCGCATGCATACGTTGTCGGTGCACGCGCTGTTACGATGGTTGGCGGCGCTCACGCATGGCGAGCAGGCCAGTCCGGCAAAGATCGCCGTCGAGGTCCCGA
>JBOHIU010000124.1:0-4825 GCA_050725855.1 Xanthobacteraceae bacterium
CGGTCGACGACCCGAACGATCCATTCGCGTTGGCGCGGCTCGACAGCGAGGAATTGGCGGCCGAGCCGTCGCGGCTGGTCGAGGAGGCGCAGACGATTCCGCTGTTCGGCGGGCGGCGCGCGGTGTGGGTCAAGGCCGGCAGCCGCAACATTGCTCCGGCTGTCGAGGCGTTGCTCGCTCTGAAGGTTTGCGAGTGCCGGGTGGTGATCGAAGCCGGCGACCTGCGCCGCAATGCGCCGCTGCGCACGCTCGTCGAGCGCGCCAAGAATGGTGCCGCATTGCCGTGCTATGCCGATACGGAGCGCGACCGGGCGCGGCTGATCGATCAGGAGATGCGCGATGCCGGCGTCGCGCTTTCTCCCGATGCACGCGCGTTGCTGATTCCGCTGCTTGGCGGCGACCGCGCCGCGTCGCGCAACGAGATCCGAAAGCTCGCGCTCTATGCGCGCGGACAGGAGCGAGTCGGCGTCGACGACGTCGCCGCCATCGTCTCCGATGCCTCGTCGCTTGCGATCGACGACATCGTGGACGCGGCGTTTTGCGGCAAATCCGCGGAGCTGGAAGCGCAGTTGGCGAAAGCGCGCACAGCGGGCACGTCGTCCGGTTCCATCATGTTCGCCGCGCAACGCCAAGTCGCGCAACTGCACAAGTGGCGCAGCGCGATCGAAGCCGGCACGGGATTTTCGCTCGATGCCGTGCAGCCGCCGCTGCACTTCCGGCGCAAAGGGCAAATCGAGGCTGCGCTGCAAGTGTGGAATGCCGTGCGGCTTGCTGCCGCCATGGCCGAACTTGCCGACGCCGTGCTCGAATCGCGGCGCAATTCGGCGCTCGCCAATACCATTGCCGAGCGCGCGCTGTTGGCGATTTCGGCAAAAGCGCGGCGCGGTGCGGCGCAACGCGGTAGCTGATCGGCCGCTTACTGCCTCACCACGAGATTGTCGCGCCGTTGCGGCCAGTCGGCGATCGTCTGGCGGCCGGCCGGCGACATTTCCGCCGTAGCCGTGGCAAGCGCGCTATGGACGAGCTGGAACAGATGGTCGTGCGCCCGGCTGGTCTCCGCCATCGCGGTGCGGACCGCCGCGGGGTCGAACGGCTGGGCGCGCAGGCTGTCGCGGACCTCTACTTGCGACAGGCGAATCTGGGCCTCCGCCGTCGCCAATTTGACGGCGTCAGCGCGGAGCATGGCGCGCATGATCGTGGCGTCGTGCGCCGGCAGGCGCGCCAAAAGGTGATCGAACCGATGTTCCACGCCATGATGTCCGATGCCCAAGACCGGTTGCAGCGGGACGTCGCGGGTGTGTTGCAGTGCCATTGCACCGGCCGCGCCGACAAAAGCCAGATTGAGCATCAATGATCCGAGCAGCAGGTAACGCACGCGCCCGCCAATTTTGATGGTTGCCCACAAAGACATCGTCGCCTCCCTGCGATCAGGCAGCTTCGCCTACGACATGAGCAGAATCTCGCCTGTCTCCACGATAATACAGAATGGTCGCGAAACCGCACAAGCGCGGCTTACGATGGGTTCTCCAGGCTGAACGTTCCCGAATCATCGTCATAAGCGTACGCTTCGGCGAAACGTCCCCACGCGGTCACCGCCCGGAGCGTGGCTTCCGCATCTTCCTCGCTCATGTGATCCTCAAGTTCGTCTAGAAAACGGCTTTTCGGCGCCACGTGGTTGGCGCGCTCCTGCAGCACGCGCCGAATGTGGGCGGCGAGCGGCACGTAAGTCACGAGCTGGCGCTGGAACAGCTTCTTGCGATCGTCCATGCCCAGTTCGGCGAATTGCTTGCCGGCGTCGGTGAGCTTGATGTCGCCGCCTTCGACTTCGACCAGGTGCAGCATCTGCAGCGCGTCCGAGACCGGGAAAAGATCGTCGCCTTCCATGTGCAGTTCGTCGGCAATCACCGGCAGGTCGGCCTTGCCGCTGAAGGGCGTCGCCGCCAGGGTCTCGATCAGACCGGACAGAAGATTGGCCGAAACGCGCGGCAGTACGGTATCGATCGTCGCCGTTTTTTCCCCCGTGCTTCCGATCGGTTGCGGCGACGCCTTGCGCGCCGTCATCGCCACGTAGATGGTCTCGACCAGATCGCGGAACGTGGGATCGAGTCGATTGCGCGGCTGCTTCAGGTCGACGGCGATCTCGCTGATGATGCGACCTGGATTGGTGGAAAACAAAAGAATGCGGTCGCACATCAGCACCGCCTCTTCGATGTTGTGGGTGACCAGAATCACGCCCTTGATCGGCAGCTTGCCTTCGCCCCAAAGGTCGAGGAAGTCGGTACGCAGCGTTTCCGCGGTCAAGACGTCGAGTGCTGAGAACGGCTCGTCCATCAAAAGGATATTCGGGTGGACGACGAGAGCGCGGGCGAAGCCGACACGCTGGCGCATACCGCCGGACAATTCGCGCGGAAAGGCGGATTCATAGCCGTCGAGGCCGATGAGATCGATCGCGGCCAGGGCCCGTTTGCGGATTTCCGGTTCGGGCAGTCCGAGAGCCTCGAGACCGAGCTGCACATTCTCCAATACCGTCAGCCAAGGAAATAGCGCGAACGATTGAAACACCATGGCGATGCCGGCCGCCGGCCCGCGCACCGGGCGGCCAAGATAAGTGATCGACCCGCCAGAAGGCTGAGCCAGACCGGCGATCAAACGCAGCAAAGTCGACTTGCCGGAGCCGGTGCGGCCGAGCAATCCAACGATCTGGCCCTGCGCCAGCGCGAGTTCGACCCCCTCAAGCACCAGATGCTCGCCGCCGTCGGCGCGCGGGAACGACTGCCGCAGGTCGTGAATGTCAAGGAGAGCGTCGCTCATGTGGTGCCTCGTCTGGGATCGATATTGCTTCGGATCGCTGCTCATCCAAGACGGAATTTGCGTTCGGCGTAGAAATATAGCGGCCGCCAGAATATCCGATTGATGATGACGACGTAGAGACTCATCACGATGATGCCGAGCACGATGCGATGAAAATCGCCGGCATCGGTCTGCTGCGCGATATAGGCGCCGAGCCCGGCGGCCTGAAGGTGCTCCTTACCCCATGACGCCACCTCGGCGACGATGCTGGCATTCCACGATCCGCCGGAAGCGGTGATCGCGCCGGTCACGTAATAAGGAAATACGGCAGGCAGCGCGATACGGCGCCACCACAGCCAGCCGCGCACGCGAAAACTGTCGCCGCAGGCGCGCAATTCGGCCGGGATTGCAGACGCGCCGGCGATGACGTTGAACAGAATGTACCACTGCGTGCCGAGGATCATCAGCGGACTGAGCCAGATGTTCGGGTCGAGGCGCCAAGCGACGATGACCGAGACGAAGATCGGAAACAGCAGGTTGGCCGGAAACGCGGCGAGAAACTGCGCCACCGGCTGCACCATGTTGGCGACGCGCGGCCGGGTGCCGACCCACACCCCGATCGGCACCCAGATGACGCTGGCGATCGCGATCAGGACGATGACGCGGACGAGCGTCGCCAGGCCGAGGAGCAGCGTCGTGGCGAAATCGTTGAGCGTGATCTGCCCGATAAAGAACTCGACGATGCGCCATAGGCTGTAGGCCGCGAGCAGCGCGACGAGCAGCGCCGTGGTGACCGCGGTCCTGCCGCCGCGCCGCTCCGCCGCGTCTTCGGTCACGTCCAGCTTGTCGGGCGGCCGCGCGCGAAACGATCGCCGCCACAGGCTCGCGCACGGCGCCGCAAGCCGCGCGACGATGCGCGAACGACGCAGGACGTCGAACACCCACGATTTCGGCGCAACGATGCCGGGTTCCTGTTCGAAACGAAAGCGGTCGGCCCATGCCACCAGCGGTCGGAACAGGACCTGGTCGTAGATCAGAATCACCACCAGCATGGCGCTGATCGCCCAGCTCACGGCTTCGAGATCGCGGCGTTCGATGGCGAGCGCGATATAGGAGCCGACGCCGGGCAGCGTGATGGTGGTGTTGCCGACGCTGATCGCCTCCGCGGCGACGACGAAGAACCAGCTGCCCGACATCGACATCATCATGTTCCAGATCAGCTGCGGCATGGCGAACGGCACTTCGAGGCGCCAGAACTTCATCCAGGCGCTGAGCCGGAAATTGCGCGCCGCCTCTTCGAGTTCGACAGGAACCGTGCGCAGCGACTGGTAGAACGAAAACGCCATGTTCCAGGCTTGGCTCGTGAAAATGGCGAAGATGGCGGCGAACTCGGCGCCCAGCACGCGGCCGGGCGCGAGCTCCATGAAAAAGACCACCGTCACCGAAATGAAACCGAGAATCGGAACCGACTGCAGTATGTCGAGCAGCGGGACGAGGAGCTTTTCGGCCCGTCGGCTTTTGGCCGCGAGCGTCGCATAGGTGAACGTGAAGAGAAGCGACAGCACCATGGCGATGAGCATGCGCAGCGTGGTGCGTGCGGCATATTCGGGCAGATGCCGCGGATCGAGCGACGGCGGCTGCTTCTGCAACTCGGCAAGCGGCTCGAACAGATGCCGGCTCGCCTCGCCGAGGAAGACCAGAAGCCCGAGGATCAGCAGGACCGCCAGTACGTCCCAGCGGCTGAACAAGCGAGCCCAGCCCCCGACCGAAATTGGGACGTTCACGCGCATGCCCGATGTCCGCTGTCACAGAATATTTACAAAACTCGCGCGCCTCCCCACTCCAGCCCGCGAGTTAGCCGACGACATAACACCGGCATCGTGTCATTCAAACTACCGAGCAGGGCTGATGGCGATTTGTCCCGCACGATTTCGCTTTGCCATTATTGCCCCATGGTCCATTTCTTCGTCTCGTTTGCCCGCCGACACGATTCAGGAGCGCGCCGCAGGGCGGAAGGAATTGCGTTCCCGCGATG
>JBOHIU010000125.1:0-23082 GCA_050725855.1 Xanthobacteraceae bacterium
GCCATCGACTGATAGGGATGGTCGGCGGAAAACATCATGCGGCCAACGCCACCGAGTTCCAGCAGCAGATCGAGGAAGGTCGGCGGGAAATTGAAACCGGAAAAGGTGTAGTGCACGTTGTCGCGCAGATAGTCCTTGAATTGGCGCTTCAGTCCGGTGACCGCCGGCGGCATGATGTCGAAGCGCTGGAACATGAACGGCAGCCCTTCGCCCATGTGGCCGATGACGACCTGGAGTTTCGGAAAGCGGTCGAACACGCCGCCGGAAATCATCCGGATGACGTGCACGGCGGTTTCGATGTGCCAGCCCCAGGCGCCGCCCGCAAGCATCTCGGTCAGCATCGGCGCGAAGCCGCCGTAATAGGTGTCGAGCACCGGCTTGGGTGGCGGCGTCGGATGGATGTAGATCGGCACGCCGAGCTTTTCGGCGCATTCGAGGATCGGCGTATAGGCCTTGTCGTCGAGATAGCGCCCGCGATTGTGGCCGTTGATCACCGCGCCCTTGAAACCGGCGCGCACCCGCCGCTCCAGCTCGTCGGCGGCCTTGTCGGGCGCCGATGTCGGCACCGTGGCAAGCCCGGCAAAGCGCGCCGAATTTTGTTTCACCGCGTCGGCAAGGTAGTCGTTGGCCTCGCGGGCGAGCGCGATCGCCTCGGCCGCCTCCAACTGCTCGACGCCGGGCGAGGTCAGCGACAGCATCTGCATGTCGATGCCGGCCGCGTCCATTTCGGCCAAACGCTTGGCGCCGACGTCGCACAACCGCTCGATCAAATTGGCATAGCGGCCGCCGACCGTTTCGGCGCGACGTTTCAGCTCGCGGCCGGGGCCGTCGAAAAATCGCGGCATCGCATAGTGTTCTTCAAGCGTGATGGTGCGCATATTTACCTCGTCATACGCGGACTTGATCCGCGTATCCATGTGAATTGCGGCTTGGGGAAGCCGTATCGATCAATCGCATACCAGGCCTCCGTATGGCTTGCCGGGTCAGGCCGGCAATGACGCGGGGTTTACAGTCGCAACAATTTCTCGGCGTTGCCGTGGGCGATGCGCTCGCGATCGGCGGCGCTCACCGGCAGGTTTTCTAGAAACTCACGCGCCTTGCCCATCGAGCCATACGGATAGTCGATCGAAAACATGATGCGCTCGACGCCGACTTCGAGCAGGAGATCGAGGAAGGTGGCGGCGAAGTTGAAGCCGGCGAAAGTGTAATGCACGTTCTGCCGCAGATAGTCGCCGAGCGAGCGCTGCAGTTTGGTCAGCCCAGGCGCCATGTTGCGGTCGAGCCGCGGCAACATGAACGGCAGTCCTTCGCCGAGGTGGCCGACCACGATTTGCAATTTGGGAAAGCGGTCGAACACGCCGCCGAGAATGAGGCGGATGACATGCACCGCGGTCTCGATGTGCCAGCCCCAACCGGGACCGGAAAACATCCAGCTCACTTGCGGCGCGAAGCCGCCGTAGGATGCCTCAACCACTGCCTTTGGTGGAATCGTGGGATGCAGATAAATCGCCACACCGAGCTTCTCGCCGCACTCGAAAATCGGCCAATAGAATTTGTCGTCGAGGTAGCGCCCGCGATTGTGGCCGTTGATGATCGCGCCCTTGAAACCCGCGCCCACCCGCCGCTCAAGTTCCTCCGCCGCTTTGTCCGGCGCAGCGGTCGGCAGCGCCGCAAGGCCGGCAAACCGCGTCGGGTTTTTCTTAACGGCCTCGGCGAGGAAGTCGTTTGACTCGCGCGCGACCGCGATCGCTTCGGCCGTCTCGCATTGCTCCGTCCCCGGATATTGCAGCGACAACACCTGCATGTCGATGCCGGCCGCGTCCATCTCGGACAGCCGCTTGGCGCCGACGTCGGCGAGACGGCCGAAAAAATCGGCGTCGCGTCCGCCGGATTTCTGTGCCCGTTCCTTGAATTCACGTCCCGGTCCGTCGAAGAATGCCGGGCTGGCGAAGTGTTCCTCCAGCGTGATGGTTCGCATTCGATTCCTTCCCAAAAAGCGGAGTTGTTGGACGGTGACAGCCGACCAGCGCAACGCCATCGACGGTTTGGATTCCAGCCAAGCCAGGCAATCAGCGGGTGAAAAGCCTATCCGCCATAGAACACGTTGTCGCCGAGGTCCTTCATTTCCAGGATGGCGGCGTCGGGACGGCCGGCGGGTGCCTTGTTGAGATGCGCCTCGACGACTTCGGCGACGACGATATGATGGTCGCCCTGCTCGACGATGGAAGTGACGCGGCACTCGATCGCACCTGGAGCCTCGGTGAGGATCGGCGCTCCGGTCGATCCCTTGCGATAGGCTTGGCCGCTCAATTTTCCCTCGCTGACTTGAGTCGGCTTGAAGAACGTGAACGCGACGCCCTTTTGCTCCTTGCCTAGCATATTGAGCGCGAACACCTTCGCATCCTTAACGATCTTGTAGGCGCCGGAATCGGTTTTGACGCCGACCACGACGAGCGGCGGTGCGAACGCGGATTGCGTTACCCAGTTGACGGTCGCCGCCGCGATGTTGCCTTTGCCGTCGTCTGCCGTGAGCACATAGATGCCGTACGGGATCATGCGCAGCACGGTTTTCTTGGCGTCCGCGTTCATTGTTTCCTCCTGCCGTTACGCTATCGCCGATAAGCGCGAATTTCGTACGCCCGGCCCGTCACCGAACCGCGGCCGCTATCGCGCTCGACACGCGATCCGTCATAAATGATATATCAAGCGCGTTCAAACGGCGCGCGTCGGCTGCCGGCGCATGACGCAGAGCGCGCTCATTCATTGCGTGAGCGCATCCGGGGGCAAGTGATGGCAGAACGACAGTGGTATACCGCCATCGGCGGCAAGCAGGAGGGGCCGTTCTCAGACGCGCGGCTTCGCGACCTGATCACCGCCGGCTCGGTGCGCGCCGACACGCTGGTATGGTGCGATGGCATGAGCAACTGGACCAAGGCCGGGGACATTCCTGGCCTGGTGCCATCCGCGCTTCGGTCTCCTCCCCCGCCGCCACCCGGCGTCGCATCCGTGCCCGGCATTGCGGCGTCCGGCGGCAGTGCGGCAACGGGCCCGATGTCGTTGCGTATCCGCGTCTGGCCGTATTTCGGTCGCGTCATCCTCATCGTGATCGCGCAGATATCGATCATCCCGATGCCGTGGGTGATGACAAGCTTTTATGCTTGGTTTGTCGACAATATCGAACTGCCTGGCGGCCAGCGCGTGACGTTCACCGGCAAACCCGGCGACATCTGGTACATCTTCATACTCGACGCGCTATGCGGCTATCTCGGGCTCATCGGCCACGGCGTGAATCTTGTCACAATTCCGCTCACGGTCTTGTTCACGCTCATCATCGCGCGCTGGTTCTGCCGCAATCTGGTATGGGCGGGCCAGGCTGGCCCGCTTGCATTTACCGGAGGGTATTGGCCGTGGCTCGGCTGGTACGTGCTGACGATTCTCGGTTTTATCACGATCATCGGCTGGGCATGGGCCGGCACCGCGTGGATGCGCTGGCTGTGCAGGCATGTGGAAGGTTCGGCCCGGAAACTTGCATTCACCGCCAGCGGTTGGAGTTTTTTGTGGCGCAGCGTCTTGTTCTTTCTGTCCTGCCTGGTTCTGGTGCCAATTCCATGGACGCTGCATTGGTACACACGCTGGCTGGTGTCGCAATGTGCGCTGGTCGAGCCAGTTGCTCCGCATAACAGTCCAGCCGAAAGAAATGATGCGGACTTCTGAACCGCCACACTGGGCGGCGAAATCGCCTTTGTCAGTCATGCATTTCGTCGGGCGGCATGATGCCCCAGAGATTGGAGGCCGACGGGTCCTTGGCCCAAACCTTCGGTCGCTGCGGATTGTCGCGATGCCACGGCCGCGGTTCGAAGTAGCCGAGATCTTCGTTCATGCGATCGAGCTCGGCGAACAATTCGGTGATCAGGCCGGCCGGGCTGCGGTGATAGGTGAAAAGATTGTGGCCGATGCCGTGGCGTCCCGGCCCCCATAACAGTTTGTAGCCGCTGGTCGACAGGAAGTCGCACGCGGTCTGCATGTGGCCCCAATCGCGCAGCTCGAAAGCGGTATGGAAATGCCGGTTCGATCCGGTCTGCATCAGGTTGATGGTGTGGTGGTCGGGACCGCAGCGCAGGAACGAGAAGAAGTCCCCCATCCAGTCGGAAACGCGGAAGCCGAGCACGTCGCAGTAGAACTTGGTGGTGTGTTTGACATCGGTGACGTGGAAGGCGACGTGGCCCAGCTTGTGTGGCACGATGCCCTTGTGCTGGAACTTCTGGTGCGAGAAGTCGGCGCGCTTGAACACTTCCATGACCGTTCCCTTCGGGTCTTCGAAAGTGACCAGCTCGCCGATCGACGGCTCGGGGTCTTTCTTTCGTTGCGTCTTGATGCCATGGACCTGGGCCTGCTTCTCGAATTCGCCGAGATCGTCGTTCTCGGCGATCTGGAAGCCGACCCGCACGCACCGTGCCTGGCCACCGTTGCGCAGCACGACGGAATGATGATCGACTGTATTGGCCAGAAAGGTCGCGTCCTTTTCCTTGGCTGCCAGAGTCATCCCGAGGATGTTGGTGTAATAGTTGGTCTGCCGCTCGACGTCCGGCACTTCGTAGCTGACGTGGGCGATCTTCTTGACGGGGATCATGGGTGTTCTCCTCTGTCTTCTTTATCGTGTGGAGGCTTCGTGCCGGGTGCGCGGCAGCGCGCCGACGACATCGACCATCCTGGCGACGTCGTACTCGGCGAAACCCATGTCCATGAAGCGGTCATAGAGTTCCGCGGCGCGATCGAGCATCGGTGTCGCGACGCCGGCGCTGTCGGCAAATTCGCCGATCATATGGAAATAATGTTGCAGGGCCGGAACCGTGCCCTGGACCGGCAGGAATTGGCGCTCCGCCATCCATGGCGCGCGGATGCCGAACTGCGTTGAGCCGCCGCTGCCGCTGGCAATGGCCTTGATCATCAGAGGCACATCGACGCCGGCTTTGAGGCCGAGCGCCATCGCTTCGGCGGTCGCCGCGATATTGAGCGCGACCATCAGATTGTTCACGAGCTTGACGCGGCTTGCCGCGCCGAATTTCCCGAAATACAGACACGATTCGGCAAAACTCGCGATCACGCCCTCGATCTTCTTGCACGCATCGGTATCGCCCGCGAGATAAATGACGCCCTTTTTCGCCGCGACCATGCCGGGCGTGCCGGACACCTCGCCGTCGATGAAAATCGCGCCTTTCTGCCTGAGCGGGGCGATCTGGCGCATCTTATCGGGCACCGGATGCGAGCCAAGCTCGACCACGATCTGGCCGGGGCGCGCGGTCAGGATGAGACCGTGGGGGCCGTGCACCACGTCGTCGAGCGCTTCGCTCGAGGGCAGGCATGAGAACACGATATCGGCCTGGGCGCCGACATCGGCCGGCGAACGTGCCGGTATGCCGCCGATCTGCTCGAACGCGGCCAGCGAGGAGCGGCGATAGCCGATGACGCGGTGCCCGCTTTTGATCAAATTTTCGGAAATCGCCATGCCGATCTTGCCGGGTCCGACAAAGCCGATGGTCTGCATTGATAGTCCTCCACACCT
The DNA here is from genome assembly GCA_050725855.1 of Xanthobacteraceae bacterium. GTDB lineage: Bacteria > Pseudomonadota > Alphaproteobacteria > Rhizobiales > Xanthobacteraceae > BOG-931. The sequence continues at coordinate 5,564 of JBOHIU010000125.1, forward strand.
TTCTTATTTCGCGCTGACCGCTTGAGCGAAGCGAATATTAGATCAGGCGCGAACCGTGCGGTAGGCCGAGAAAGTGGCGGCCGATCGCTTCGTAGATCGACGATTGCGACTGCGCCTGTTGCGATACCGCATGCATGTCGCGGAAGCGCCGTTCGAACGCATTGCTCTCGAAGACCGCGGTGGCGCCGGCGGCCAGATAAGTGGTCTCGGCGACCTGCCTCGCCTGCTGGGTCGCATTGATGCAGGCCATGCGCAAACGCACCCGCTGATCGGCCGAGAACGATCCGGTCTGCGCCGCGCGCCACATCTCGTCCAGGGCGCCGAACAGGAAGGCGCGGGCGGCGGCGAGCTGCGATTGAGCGATGCCGACCTGCGATTGGACCACTGGATTGTCGCGCAGCATCACGGTCTGGCTGGTCGGCGTCTTTTTCTGCGCCAGCGCGCAGAAGTCGTCGAGCATGGCCCGTGCGATGCCGAGCGCGACAGCCGGAAAGCTCGCGCCGAACAACTGATAGATCGTGAAAGAGTAGAGCGGACCGTGCTCGCGTCTCCCGGCCGGATTCAAGGCGTGGTAATCGATGCTGTAACCCACGGGCACCAGGACATCGGTGAGCGTGTAGGTGTTGCTGCCGGTCCCCTTAAGCCCCATCACATGCCATACGTCCTGCCACGTGGCGCGTTCGCGCGGCACGACCATCGTCCTCTGCACCGGCTTACCGCTTGCGTCGCGGCGCGGCTCGCCGTCCGGTTCGCAGATGATGCAATGGGCCGCGAGCCAGGTGGCGTGCTTGCTTCCGCTGGCGAACGGCCAGACGCCGTTGACGCGATAGAAGCCATTTTCCGCAATGGCCTTGGCGTTGTTGGTCGGGCCCCAGGACAGCACCCCGCGTGAGTTCTTTTTGAAAATTTCTTCCGCGATTTCTGGCTTCATATTTTTGGAGATCGTCGAGCAGACCGAGGTCTGGCCGATGCACCATGCGGTGGAGGCGTCGGCCTTGGCGATCTCCTCGATCGCCTCGACATATTCGCGCAGAGACACTTCGTCGCCGCCATAGGTGCGCGGCACCAGCATGCGCCACAGCCGGGCCTCGTGGAGCGCGTCGACAAGATCGGAAGGCAGTTGGCGCTCGGCCTCGATGCGCGGCGCAGCCGCGGCAATCACCGATGCCAGCGCTCTGGCCTTGCCGACGCAATCCGCCCTTGTCAGTTCATCCATTCCGCCGCTCTCCCGACATCAGGCGAAGGTCCGCCAATCGTCCCGCCATTTTTACCCGCCGTAGCAACAGTGGTCCATCGGCGACCGCCACGACCAGCAGGACCGCCCCCATGGCGATTTCCTCGACATAAGGCGGGGTCCCGAGCACATTGAAGCCGGCGTGAAGTACGCCGAGAACGAGCATCCCGATTGCGATGCCGATCGGCCGGCCGGTTCCGCCCGAGAGCGAGACGCCGCCGAGAATGGCGGCCGTCGCTGCCGGGACGATGACGTCCGATAGCCCTGCCGGTGACGCCGATGCCAGGCTGTAGCTCACCAGCGTACCCGCCAGCGCCGCGGTCAGTCCGGAGAATGCGAACACCCCGACAATCATTCGATCGACACTGACGCCGGCGATGCTGGCCGAGCGGCGGTCGCTGCCGATGGCGATCAGATCGCGTCCCAGCCGCGTCGCGCCGACGACGAGGGCGGCAACGAGGAAGAACCCGAGCGTCAGCAAGCTGCGGATCGAGAACACGGCGGCAATCGGCTGGGTCAGCGCGAGCGCGACATGCATATTGTCGTACGGCAACGAGCGGTCCTCGGACAGGACGTAGGCGAGGCCCGACAACACCAGCATGCCGCCCAGCGTGACGCCGATCGATCCTAATCGCAGCCGCACGATGAGCCAGCCCTGCAGGGCGCCGGCGAGCAAGCCGAGAGCCAACGCGAGCACGAGGCCGATCCATGGATTGGCGTTGCCGGTCAACACCGCGATGCAGCCGGCCGCGCTGAAGACCCCGACGACCGAGAGATCGAATTCGCGCAACATCATGGTGAGACCGAGGCCCAGGGCCACAAGCCCGGTATCGCTGAATGTCTCCAGCGTAGAGCGCGTCGTGGCGACGCTGAGGAAAGTGCCTTGGCCGCGATCGAATGCAGCAAGCAGAGCGACCGTGACGATGAGGATAACGAGCGGGCGCGCATGCGGGTCGTGCCGCCAAAAGGAAACGCCCATCTAATCTCGCCCTCCGCGCGTCTGCAGCGCAACGACCGCAAGCACGATCGCGCCGGCGAGCAGGTACTGCCATTCCTGCCGGAAGCCCCAGAGCAACAGGACCGCTTCAATGATGGCGATGACGAGCGCCCCGATCAGCGTGCGCAACGCCGATCCCTCGCCGCCCTTGATCGAGGTGCCGCCGACAAGCACGGCTGCCATGGCGTTATATTCGTAGCCGATGCCGTAGGTCATCGAGGCCGAGCCATAGCGGATTGTCAGCATGATTCCGGCGAGACCGGCGAACAGCCCGGCCCACAGATAGGCGCCGGTCACCGCACGCCACGTTTGCAAACCCAAGACCTCGGCGGCCGCAATGCTGCTGCCGGTCATGAACAGGCGGCGGCCGAATACCGTGCATGACAACAAAAACTGCGCCACGGCGGCGGCGCCGATCAGCACCACGAATTCGATCGGGAGATCGAGAATTTTGCCTTGGAATACGCCCCATTTGGTCCCGGCCGCCACGTAAACGGCGCCCTGCTGCGCAAAGGACTCTGCGACACCGTAGATCAGCGCGGTTGCCGCGATGCTGATGATGATCGGATTGGCACGGACGGTTCCGATCAGCAGTCCCTGAGCGGCGTTGATCAGCGCCGCAAATGCAAGCGCCGCCGCCAAGCCGAAAGCAACGCCGCCGAAATTCACCGCCAAAGTGAAAATCATGGCGGTCGCTCCGACCAGCGCGCCGAGCGAAAACGACATGATGTTGCCGCTGATGGTGATGAGCGCCATGCCCACGGCCACGCAGCCGATAAACGAAACCGTGGTGACGAGCGATAGCAGGCTCGGCTCGGAAAGAAATCCCGGCGTCAGAAGCGCCGTCACGGCCAGGACCACGGTCGCGGTCGCTCGCAATATGAACAGGGGGCTGCGCCAAGGCGAGAGCTTGGTCATGGCGCTTGCGCGGCATGGACGAGTGGTTGACGTCCGGCGACACCAGCCGGGTGAATGATATCGGCGAGAATTCTGCCGACATCGATCGCGCCGCGTTCGTAGCGCGTTACGACCTCGCCGCGATACATGGTGACCACGATGTCGGCGATGCCGGCGACTTCCTCCAGATCAGATGAGGCAACGATCAGGCAAAAGCCCTGATCGCACAATTCGCGCATGAGCCGATAGATATCGGCACGCGCACCGACATCGATGCCGCGCGTCGGTTCGTTCATAAGCAGCACGCAGGCACCGCTGTGTTGCAGGGCCCGCCCGAACAGCATCTTCTGTTGGTTGCCGCCGCTCAGATGCGTCGCCGATGTCCGCAGCCGCCGGCGATCGATGCCGAGCCGGTCGGCCAGCCTCTCAGCGAGGCGGCGCAGTACCGGCCAGTCCAGCACGCCTAGTCGCGCATGACGCCGCAGACTGGCGGCGATCAGATTATCGCGCACCGGCATCTGGTGAAACAGGCCTTCTCCGGCACGGTCCTCGGAAAGGAAGATCACGTTTCTCGCCATACTGGCCGGCACGGAGCCGAGCGGAAGACGGCAGCCCCGTACCCGTACGTCGCCGCTGGCATTTTCAACAAGGCCAGCCAATGCGCGCGTGACGGTGTCGGCCCCTGAACCGATTTGACCCGCGATGCACACGATCTTGCCGTAAGGCGCCATGAGCGAGAAATCCCTCACGCGCCTGGGCACATTCAGTTGTTTGATCGTCACGGCCTCGCCCGAGACTTCGCCGGTCGAGGGTGGCGGATACATGTCGTTGATCGAGCGACCCAGCATCAGCTCGACCAATCGCGATCGGCTCATCGCGGCGACCGGATCGGTGGCAACGCGCTGGCCATTGCGAAACACCGTGACGCGATCGCACAAGGTGAAAACCTCGCCGAGACGGTGCGTTACATAAATGACCGAACGGCCCTGCTTGCGCACGCTGTCGAGGACGCTGAGGATGCGTTCGATCTCGGCGTTGGTCAGCGTCGCAGTCGGCTCATCAAGGATCAAAATTCGTGCGTCGCGGGCGAACAGCCGCGCAATCTCGACGATCTGCCGCTGCCCAACGCTGAGTTCGCCGGCCGGTCGGTCGAGATCCCAGTCTCCCACGTTCAGAGCGTCGAGCGCAGCCTGGGCACGGCGACGCAGCGCCCGGGTACGATGGAAGAGCGGCACGTCGGGCGCTCCAAGCCAAATATTGTCGAGGATGGATAGCCGCGGTGCGAGGCTCAGCTCCTGGGCCACGAAGCCAAGGCCGAGACTCTGCGCGTGCTGCGGCCCGTGCACCGCGACGTTATCCCCCTCGATGGCGATGGTGCCTTCGTCAGGATGCAGAATTCCCATCAGGAGCTTGACGAAAGTGCTCTTGCCGGCGCCGTTCTCGCCGCAGATCGCGTGAGCTTCTCCGGGCGCGAGCGAAAACGAGACATCAGAGAGCGCGAGGACCCCGTCGAATCTCTTGCTCAGGCCTGACGTGCTCAGTAGGTGCACGGCGCCTGCCATTGATCGACATTCGCCTTCGTGATCAGTTGGACCGGCAGCAGGTCATTCTTCGGCAGCTTTTTTCCGGCAAAATAATCGTTGACCGCGTCGGCTTCCTTGGTGCCGAGATCGGTGGGGATCTGGCTTACCGTCGCATACATCTGTCCGGCTTTGATCGCGTCGATGCCTTCCTTCAGACAATTGCCGCCAACGACCGCCAATTGCTTTGGTCCGGTTCCGACCGAGATGCCCGCCGCCTGGGCCGCCTTGATGGCTGCGACCGCCTGATTGTCGGCCATGCCGTAGATCAGATCGAGCCCGCCGGTCGCGGCGAACCTGGCGTAAAGCTGACCCGCGATCTGTTCGCTCGGCGCCGTGGACCAATGCCCGTCTTCTACGGCAGCGATTCGAATCTTTGGATTTGCCGCAAGCGCTTCCTTGATTCCGGCAAGCCGCAGCGGTCCTATTCCCTCCGACAATGCGCCGGTGATGAGCGCGACCTTGCCGCCATCGCGGCCGCTCGCCTTGAGAGCGTTGACCATCGCCGTGCCGGCGATGCGGCCCATCTCCTTCTGATCCTGGCCGACGAACGTCACGTAGAGGTCCTCGGTCCCGGGCTTGATCGGGTTGTTGCTCAAGATGACCGGAATGCCGGCTTGCTTGGCGCGGATCAGCGAAGGCACCACACCTTGTTCTGAGACCGCCTGAATGACCAACAGGTCGTATTTGCGCGCAATCGCGTCCTCAATCTGCCGCGCCTGCAACGCCGCATCGAATCCGGCAGCCTCCACCGTGACGTCCATGCCATAGCTCGCCGCACGCTGGCGAAAGCTCTTGATGATGGCAACGACATACGGATGTGCTGCGAAGGACTGCAGCATCAGCACCTTCTTTCCCGTACTGGGACCTGCCTGGGCCACAGTCCCGGTGGCGCAAAAGCCGACTGCGAGCGAACCGATGAGTGCGGCGACGAATCTGCGGCGCTGCCGAAGAAACTTGGACCGGATGCGCGCGTCGATTGGCATGAAATCCTCCCCAAAGCGTATGCTTGTGATCAGCGAGAGCATCCCGCTCTTTGTAGGCCGGTCGAGCACCCGGTCAAGCGCGACGCAGGCTGATCGGGGCCACGCGATGTGCCCGCGCTAGCGCCCTTTGGCGTGACAAAAACGGTTTGCGGAAGACCTATTGCGGTCATTCCTCGCCGAGGATCTCCTGCCGCCGCCGCTCCAACGCGGCCGAATAGCGGCGCAGCACGTAGGCTTCCGTCAAGAGTCCGATGACGCGCCGGTCAAGATAGGAATCGACCACCGCCAGGGCTTCCGCTTCGGCGCGGTCAAAGGCAAGGACCGCCTCCTTGACCGCCATGCCGGGCAGCAGCATCTCGTCGGTATAGTGTAAAAAGTCCCTGATCGGCCGGTCCGCGGTGACCTCGGTGGCGTGGGTGTCGGCGACGTGGATCAGCCCGACGTAGCATTCGGCTTCATCGACCGCGACCACGTATGCGGTCGAGCCGAGCGGAAACGCTTCGCGAAACGACGCGACATTGGTTGACGCGTGCGCCGTCTGCACATCCTGGCGCATCATTTTGCCGACGGTCAGCTCGCGCATCCAGCCGATATCGGCGGCGCTGCGGATTGTTTCGCCGCGCAGATGGAAGCGCCAGGTCGCGAACGAATAGCCGAACACTTCCCGCGTCACCTGAGCGGAGATGATCACGGCAATGAGCACCAACGTCGTCAGCCACAGGTCGCCGGTGGTCTCCAGCGCGATGAAGATCATGGTCAGCGGCCCGCCGATCACTGAGGCCGCCAGCGCGCTCATGCCGATCACCGCATAGGCGTTCGGGTCGAAATACGCGGTCGGGAACATGGTGGTCAGGACCACCGCGAGCAAGTGACCGCCCAATGAGCCGATCAGCAATGAAGAAAAGAACAAGCCGCCGCGGAACCCCGAACCGAGCGAAGCGATGGACGCGAGAATCTTGAGCACAAAAACCAGCGCCACCGTACGAAGGGAGAGATCGAGTACGCCAACGATACGAAGCGCGCCATGACCGGATGACATCACTTGCGGCGCGACGATGGCCATGAGACCGACGGCCGCGCCACCTATCATCGTGCGCACCATGGGCCGCATCCGCATGCGCGAGAATATCGATTCGCAAAGGGCGACGCCGCGCATAAGCAGGATTCCAAGCACGGACATCAGCAGGCCGAGCATCGCAGCGATGGCGAGGTCGCGGGTTGCGATCACCATCTTCTCAGGGCCGACGACGCCGATTTCGGCCGGAGAAAACGCGTGTGCGACCAGAAAGCCGATCAGTGCTGAAATACCGACCGGCGCGAGGCTGCTTGGCGTATAGCTACCGATGATCAGCTCGAAACCGTAGAAGGCGCCCGCAAGCGGAGCGCCAAACGCGCCGGCGATGCCGGCGGCAGCGCCGCAGCCCACGAGGATCCGCAAATCGCCGCGGCGTAGCCGGAAGGCCATCCCGATCCGCGAGGCGATGCCGCTGGCAAATTGCGTATAGCCCGCCTCCAGACCGACGGATGCACCGACTCCGCTCGACCAAACCGTCTGTAGCGCGACCACCAGGCTGCCGAGCAGCGACATGCGACCGCCATGCAGCGCATTGGCTTCGATCGGATCGATTTCCCGCTCCGGCCGCCAGCGCTTGATCAGTTCGGTGGCGCCGCCGAAGAGCAGGCCTCCGAGCAGTGGAACACAGAGCGCCAAAGCCGGATTGAGCGCGAGCTGTGCGGACAAACGCTCGGTCGTCGCCCAATGGAAGTCCGGCGAATGACCGTTGACGGGCAGGAGGAAGAAAATTTGGTGCAACAGGTCGACGGCCGTACCCATCACGGCAACCACCAGCCCGCCGAGAACGCCGACCAGCGCCGCCAGTCCGATCAGGCTTGATTCTCGCGCCCGCACGACGGCGCGCAGGCGACGCGGTATTTCAAGTCCGCGGGCGAAGCCGAACAGCGCGAGCCAGGATTGTCGAGGGAACTGCTTGAGGAGACTGATCGGCGGCTCGAGCTGGATGGGCTTCATGTTACTCGCCGCTATGCATTTCGCTCACCGCGCGCGCGGGGTGGGACGGTCCATCCAGCCGCCAAGGCCGAACGCGGCCAAACCGATCCCGATTTGTTCCGCAGTCGCGCCGACGACGCGAGCATTCTGCACGCGCAAATTTGCTTTTTCGTTGCAACTTGGGACGCGGGGTTAGTGTCTCTCGCAGCCATTGCGCGTTCGCCGAACAGGTTCAATTCTTCTTGCGAGCGACGCCGCTCCGACGACTGACCCAAATTTCCGAAAGCACCCGGCGGGCCCTCGGACACAACAGATCGCCCCGCTCAGAGATGGACGTTTGTCGCAATAGTGCAGCGCACCAATAGAAGAAGCCAATCGTCCCAAAAGCGGCCGAAGTCAACCTGATTCGCGCTTAATCCGCGTCCGTGCGCCGCCAGATCGATCGCGGGCATTCGGTCAGACGGTCCGCGGAAAATCTGAATGTCCTTGCGCCCGACGCCCCGGTTCGGCTTTGTGCGGCTCGTCCGACGACAGGACCGGAACAGCGATGAGCACGGGGCGTTGGTGCACGGGAACGGGCTCGCTCCGGGCATTCGCACCGGCTGCTTCGACCGGCTCAATATCAGGCTTTCGGACATGGGCTTTTTTCGCGAGCCATTCAGTGCCGCATCAAGAGCCTGATCGCGAGGCCGCAATCCGCCGGCAAGACGAGGAACAGGGGGCCGCAGGCGCTCGATCCGATGCCATCGTCGAGACCGACATACCCGCGCGGTTGGACGCGTTGCCGTTTGGACGCTTCCACATTCTGGTGATCGTAGCGCTCGGCGTCACCTGGATACTCGACGGCCTCGAAGTGACTCTGGCCGGGGCGCTGTCCGGTGAGCTCAAGCAAAGCTCGGCCTTAGGTTTGAGCAACGGCGAAGTGGGCCTCGCCGGCAGCTGCTATCTCGCGGGCGCCGTGCTGGGTGCGGTTTTCTTTGGCTGGCTGACCGATCGTCTGGGCCGCAAGAAGCTTTTCACGGCGACGCTCCTTGTCTATCTGCTGGCTACCGCCGCCACGGGGCTGTCATGGAACTTTTGGAGTTTTGCCCTGTTCCGTTTCCTTACCGGCGCCGGCATAGGAGGCGAATACACGGCGATCAATTCGACAATCCAGGAGCTTATCCCAGCCCGGCTGCGCGGTTGGACCGATCTCGTCATCAACGGCAGCTTCTGGCTGGGCGCGGCAATGGGGGCAGGTGGATCGATAGTCCTGCTCGATCCCCGATTCATTAATCCCGCTGTCGGCTGGCGGCTCGCATTCCTGATCGGCGCCACAATCGGACTTATTATCGTGATCATGAGATTGTGGATTCCGGAAAGCCCGCGCTGGCTGGTGACGCACGGCCATATCCAAGCAGCGGATAGAATCGTCCGGGCTATCGAAGCGCAGTTTTTGGCCGGCAGGCTAGGCCAGCCGGAGGAGCGTCGCCGAACGCGGCTGCGCCCACGCACTCACACGCCGTTGCGCGAAGTTGCGCGAGCGCTTTTTTTGACTTATCGGCAGCGCACCTTGGTGGGACTTGCGCTGATGGCGGCGCAGGCATTTTTCTACAACGCGATTTTCTTCACTTATGCGTTGATCCTGATGGACTTCTACAAAACGCCGGCTGACGACGTCGGTTGGTATATTCTTCCGTTTGCGGCCGGAAACGTGCTCGGGCCGCTCCTCCTCGGCCGGCTGTTCGACACGATCGGCCGCAAAGTCATGATTGCATCGACCTATGCGTTATCAGGGGTCTTGCTTGCAATCGCTGCCTATCTGTTCAGCAGAAATTTTCTTTCCGCCGAACAATTGACCGTGGCTTGGATGACGGTTTTCTTCTTCGCCTCGGCGGCGGCCAGTTCGGCCTATCTCACTGTCAGCGAGACGTTTCCGCTGGAACTTCGGGCGCTTGCCATTGCGTTTTTCTATGCTATCGGCACCGGGATAGGTGGCATTGGCGGGCCGCTGCTCTTCGGTCTGCTGATCGACACCGGTTCGCGTTCCAGCGTCGCGCTGGGCTACTGCATTGGTTCGATCCTGATGATCGGCGCCGCGATCGTCGAGACGGTATGGGGTATCGCGGCCGAACGTAAACCGCTGGAAGCCGTGAGCAGACCGCTTGGAATGATCGATTAAGATGGATTCCAACGTGCGAAGGCAACCGAATATCCTGGATCAGGCCATGGACCCTGCCATCGATCCCGCTCTTGATGTTGCGGCTCCCGAGCCCCCGCTCGGCCCCGACCTGCGCCACTGCGCGCTTCTGCTCGACATCGACGGGACGATCCTCGATATCGCGCCGTCGCCGGCGCAGGTCTGGGTGCCGACGGAGTTGCGGCGAACGTTGACCCGCCTCGTCGATCTGACGCAGGGCGCGGTCGCCCTGGTGAGCGGTCGCTCGATCAACGATATCGACCTCGTTTTCTCCCCGCTGCAACTCGCCACCATCGGCGTTCACGGGGCGGAAATGCGCGTGAGAGCAGACGCCGAAATCCAATCGCGGATCGCTCCGCTGAGCAAGACTCTCAAGCGCAGGTTGGCGACGATTGCAGAACTCGGGCCGGGGATTTTGGTCGAGGACAAGGGCTATTCGCTGGCCCTGCACTATCGTCTGGCTCCGCAAACAGGCCCGGCCATCCTCGACGCGGTCAACAAAATCTGCTCCGACGCTTCACGAGAACTTGTCGAGGTATTGCCCGGCAAGCTGGTTGTCGACGTCAAGCCAGCCGCTATCAACAAGGGCAACGCGGTCAGCGAGCTGATGCAGTTCGCACCGTTCGCCGGCCGGTGTCCGATTTTCATCGGGGACGACACGACCGACCTTCCGGTTTTCGACGTCATTCCGAAGTTTGGCGGACGAGCCTATTCGGTCGGCGGGATTGCCGCCGATGTCGCTGGCCATTTCGACCGGCCGGAGAGCGTTCGCTCGTGGCTGGCGCGCATCGCGGAAAGCGCCACGGAATGAAGGATCACGGACTGGATCTGGCCATCATCGGCAACGGCCGCACAGCCGCATTGGTCGATCCATGCTCGCGCCTCGTCTGGTGGTGCTATCCGCGATTCGACGGTGACCCCGTCTTCTGCCGGCTTGTTTCCGGAAAGGAAGAGAAAGGGTTCTCCGATGTCGTGCTCGACGACATGGTGGACTATCAGTCCGAATACGTCCGCAATACCGCGATGGTCAGCACGGTGCTGACTGACGGGCGCGGCGCCAAGATTCGAATCACCGATTTCGCGCCGCGATTTCGCCAGTTCGGTCGCGTGTTTCGGCCGCCGCAACTGTATCGGATCATCGAGCCGGTCGCCGGTCTGCCGCGCATCACCATACGCATGCGCCCGACTTGCGAATACGGAAAGCCGCTGCCGCAGCGCTCGCTTGGCAGCAATCACATCCGCTACTATTCCAATGATGCCACGGTGATCCGTTTGACAACGGACGCGCCGCTTTCGCTGATCGACGGCGAAGCGCCGTTCGTGGTGACCCGGCCGCTGCACTTGGTATTCGGGCCGGACGAGCCCTTCACCGGCGACCTGCGGGAGACGTGCCGCGACTTCGCCGAGCGCACGCATGATTACTGGACGGAATGGGTACGGCGCCTCTCGATCTCGATCGATTGGCAGGAAGCCATCATCCGCGCCGCCATTACACTAAAGCTGTCTAATTTCGACGAGACCGGCGGCATTATCGCCGCGCATACGACGTCGATTCCGGAGGCGCCATCATCGGGGCGCACCTGGGACTATCGTTATTGCTGGCTCCGCGACGCTTATTTCGTTGTGCAGGCGCTCAATCGAATCGGCGCCACACGCACCATGGAGGAGTTCATCTCCTTCACGCTGTCGATCGCCTCGAAGCCGGATCAGGCGTTGCGTCCGCTCTACAGCGTGGTGCCTTCTTCCTCGGTCGAGGAGCGCACCGCGCCCGACTTGGCCGGTTATCGCGGCGATGGTCCGGTGCGCATCGGCAACGCCGCGGTCGATCAGGTGCAGAACGACACCTACGGCAGCGTGATTCTTGCCGCCATGCCGCTGTTCTTCGACCGCAGGTTGCCGCGGCCGGGCGACGAGGGGCTGTTTCATCTGCTTGAGTCGCTTGGCGAGCGCGCGGCAAGACTGGCTTTTGTTCCCGACGCCGGCATTTGGGAATATCGCGGCCGCCAGCGTGTCCACACTCATTCCGCGGCCATGTGTTGGGCCGGCTGCCAACGGCTCGCGGCGATTGCGGCGCGGATCGGGCTCGACGCCCGTGCGAAGCATTGGAATGGGATCGCCGAACCGATGCACGCGGAACTGATCGAGCGCGCGTGGAATCAGAAGCGCGGCGCGTTCACCGCGGCGTTCGGCTCCGATGACTTCGATGCCAGCGTTCTCTTGCTCGCAGACCTCGGCGTGGTCGAGGTCGACGATCCGCGCTTTGTTTCGACTGTCGGCGCCATGGAACGCGAACTGGTCCGCGAGAAGCACGTGATGCGCTACGCCAGCGCCGACGATTTCGGCATGCCCGTCACAGCCTTTCTGATCTGCCGATTCTGGCTGATCGACGCCCTATGGTCGCTCGGCCGGCGCGATGCAGCGCGCGATCTGTTTACCGATGCGCTCCAGCACCGTAATCGCTACGGGCTTTTGTCGGAAGACGTCGACCCGCAGACCGGCGCGTTGTGGGGCAATTTTCCGCAGACCTATTCGATGGCGGGCCTTATCCTCTCGGCTATGCGCCTGTCGCGGAGCTGGGAGGATCGTTATTGGCGCGGCTGATTGCGTTCCAGCGCAGCCGCGATAGCCGAAGAAACGATCGTATGGGTCGGCGTTGTCCAGGGTGTCGGACTTGGCTTTCTGTTTGTCCCGTTAAGCACCACCACCCTCGCCACGCTGTCGTCGGAGAACCGGACTGAAGGTCCGGCTTTTATAATCTTTCGCGCACGGTGGGATCGAGCGTGGGAATTTCGATCGCCAGCGCGCTGCTCACCAGCAATACGCAAGGGAACCACGCCGACATCGCGAAATACGTGACGGCTGCAAATTCAAGCTCTGCGCGATCCCGCGGTCGCCCGTTACTGGGATCCGTTTACCGCCGCCGGGCAAACGGCATTAAACGGCCTGATTACCGAACAGGCTACCTCATCGCTATCTCGACGATTACAAGCTGCTGATGATTGCGACGCTTGCGGCGATACCGCTGCTTGTCATATTTAGAAGACTATCCGCCGGAGGCGGGCACAACCGTGGCGGTCGAATAGCGAGCGGCAAGGGGCGCGTTCAACAGGATCCTGCTATGCTACGATTCCAGCCGGGAGGGACGCAGGTCGCTTATTCAGGGAGCGGAGCTTGCGCAGCGGGTCGATTGCAGCATCTTGGTCTCGATCGACGCTGCCGATGATTAAGTCATGAGCGTGCGTGCACGAGGGGTGCGTGGCGAAGCTTGCCTTGGGAGACTCGGGCATCCATGCGCGCAGCCTAGTTCGGCAAATTGCGTCGCATCGGCCCAATTCATATAGTCTCGGCAATGAACGATGCAGCAGCCAGTTCGCCGACGTCGCGCGAGTTTGTGCACTCATTCCGCCGCAATCCGCTCACGTCCGAACGGACCTACACGCTCCGTCCAGAAGGCCTGCATTGGCGACTCGGACAATCGGAGCATATTGTTCCCTACTCCGATATTGTGGAAATTCGCGAATACCGCTCCAAGGTTTGGGGTAAGCTCGCGGCGCAATTACCACGGCGTCACGATTTTGTGCTGCTCTGCCGCGATGGCCGGAGGATCGCTCTCAACCCGATTCATCAGGCGAGCTTCGGCGCCGCCGAAGACAGGTCGGCGAGTTGCTTCGATCTAATCGACGAATTACGAAGGCGCGTTGCGGCCGCCAATCCGTCTGTGAGGTCGCTCAATGAGCTCCATTGGTCGCGCCGGCTCACGGACGCGACCGATCGCGTCCGGTACCGCGTTGGCCTTTTGTTTTTCAAGCTGATACGGCGAACCCAATTTGATGGGAGCGCTGATTTTGCCGCCTGGGCGTTGCGCCGGATTGGCCCGCACCTGCGCGGCCATCGCACTGCCCGTGCCAATCTGGTCGCCGCCTATCCGGACAAGTCAGGCGCCGAGATCGAGCAAATCCTTTCGGCCATGTGGGAAAATCTTGGCCGTCTCGCGGTTGAATACATCAACCTCGATCGGCTGGTCGATCCGGCCAATCCGAATTGCGGACGTATCGTCATCACGCCGCGTACGATGGAGATACTTGCGCGGCTTCGCGAGGACCGCAAACCGGCAGTTTTGTTTACCTCGCATCTGGCGAGCTACGAACTCGGCGCGATCTGGGTCGAGCGCAACGGGCTCAATCTGGCGATCTTCTACAATCCGACGAATTTCGGACCGCTCTCCGAGGAACTCGCGGCGATGCAGGAGAGAACCATGGGAAGGCTGGTGCCATCCGGACCCGATGCTGTCTGGAAACTTCGAGAGGCGATGAAGCAGGGCCTGCACTTGGCGCTATTTGCCGATCAGCATTTCGCCAAGGGCGTCGACGTGACGTTTTTCGGTCGCGCCTGCAAAGCGAATCCCATGGCCGCTCGTTTTGCGCAGCTCTTCGGCTCCCCGGTCCACGGCTTTCGCGCGATCCGGCTGCCGGGCAACCGCATTCAGCTCGAATTTACCGAGGAATTGACGATGCCGCGCGGAGGCGACGGAAAAATCGACAGTAGGGACGCCATGCAGATGATCACCGCGGTCATCGAGAGCTGGGTTCGCGAGCGTCCCGAACAGTGGTTGTGGCTGCAACGGCGCTGGCGCTGAAGACGCGGATGCCGCCAGCTCGATGCGCAAATAGATCGCGCGGCGGAAACTCCATTCCGCCGCGCGAGTGATGTCTATGGCGTATTCTTGCCGCGCTATTTCAGCCGGTTGGCGGTGCGATGTCGTCGAGGCTCTTCTGTCGCGCTTCCGGGCCGAGGAAGATGACGGCGACGGCGGCGATGATCAGCACGATCGCGAGGCAGACGAACACAGTGGTCAGACCCCATCCATTCTGCACCCACAGAATGGCCGGGAAGATGCCTGCGGTGGCGAGCCGGCCGACGCCGGCGGCCCAGCCGAAGCCGGACGCCCGCGCGTTGGTCGGGAACACCTCGGAGGCGAAAATCTGCATCGCATTGCCGGCAACTTGGACGAAAAAGATCATGACGAAGCCGGCGACCAAGAGTGCGATATCGCTGCCGGCATTGGCAAAAACGACCGCCATGATGCCGGCCCCGATGAAGGCCAGGATCGACGTGATTTTCCGGCCGTATTTGTCGAGCGTGTACATCATGCAGATGCTGGCGCACGGCACCGCGAAGTTCATCGCCAGCGTGTAGGTCAGCGACTTGGTGATGGTAAAGCCTTTGCCGACCATGATGCTCGGCAGCCAGCCGCCGAGACCGATGGCGACGCCAAAGAAGGCCGAGAAGCAGATCATGCCGGCGATGACGCGGACCGGGAATTGCTTGAACACCACGCCGAACGGATCGCTCTTGGTGTTGCTGGCGGCGTCCGTCGATAGCGGCCGCGTCGGCCGCGGGATGCCGAGCCGCGTCAGCACGTTGAGCGCCTCGTCGCCGCGGCCATGGGTCGACAGATAGCGCGGCGATTCCGGCAGCGTGAAGCGCAGCACCCAGACGATCAGCGCGCCCACGCCGAAGCAGATCCACACGCCCTGCCAGCCGATCTGGTCTCGAAAAGCGAGCACGAACAGCGTGCCGATGGGCCACACGCAGGCGCCGCCGACGAAATGGATGATCGCCAGAATGCGGCCACGGATCGCCTTGGGCGAATACTCGCCGGCATAGACGAAGCAAAGCGGCTGCTCGGAGCCAAGCCCGAGGCCGGCGATGAAGCGGCAGGCCACGAGGACGAAGATGCTGGGCGAGAAGGCGCCGAGAATGGTGAAGATGCCGAAGATAAGAAGATTGAACTGGTAAACGAACCGGCGGCCGAAACGGTCGGTGAACTCGCCCTGCGCGATGGTGCCGATGAACATCCCGAGCGTGGTGGCGCTGACGATCGCGGCGGCGCCTTCCTTGCTGGTGAAGCCGGACTTGATCATGTCCGGGAACAGCGAGCCCTGCACGATGTAGTCGATGACGTCGAAGAAATAACCAGCCGCGATCAGCGAGATGACTTTGATATGGAGCGGCGTAATCTTCGCTTCGTCCATCGCTTTCCCGACGAAGCTTTCGATCGTCTCGGTCCCGCTCGTCGCCTGCGCGGCTGTCACGGTTGCCATGTGGTCCTCTCCCCCGTCTTGCAATGAGCTCGCAAACACGATTTTGGCCGCTGGCGCGGCTCTTACCCCAGCCTGAGTTTGGAAGGGCCAACGCCCGCTGTCAATGCGGGTCTGGCGAGAGACACTTTTTCTCCCCTTTACGATGCCACGATGCCGATCGGCCGGTCGGACAAGGTCGGCTTGCCGCGCATTCCTGCCGCCGCGTTCAGGCGCCCTCGAACTGCAGAATATTGAGGCCGGCGTTGGAGTCGGTGAGATACATCACGCCCTGTGCGTCGACGAAGCAGTCGCTGGATTGGATGACTTGCGGCCGGTTCGGGCGCGGATCGACCATGCGCTCGGGATCGCGCGGCACGAAATAGGCGATCTCGCGCGGCTGAAACGGATTGGCGATGTCGCAGACCCGCGCGCCGGCATTGTGCATGGTGACGAAGACGTAGCGTGAGCTCACAAACGCGCCGGGCCGATTTTCCCACAGATTATGCGGGCCGAAATTGCCGCCTTTTTTGCAATAGTCCGCCTCGTCGGGCACCGGCAGTGTCGCAATGCTCACCGGATTGCCCGGCACGCGCACGTCGAAGATCCACACGTAACGGAGACCGAGGCTGCAATTGGCGAAGTTGGCCTCGTCCGCCACGACCAGAAGGTCTCGGTCCGGCAGCGGCAGCGGCGAATGGGTCCCGCCGCCAAACGGAGGGTCCCAATTGCAATGGCAAACCATCGTCGGCTTGGAGGGATCGGCGATATCCACGATCGCCATGCCGCCATCACGCCAGGCGCTGTAAGCGAGATTGCCCGCGACCAGCGCGTGATGCAGCGCATAGCGCTTGCCCTTAGGCCAGGTCGGCAATTCACCGCCGGCCGTCCACATGCCCGGCAACCAGAACTTCCCGACCACTTGCGGCCTGGTCGGCTCGGCCATGTCGACGATGACCAGGACATGGTCGGAGAATTCCGGCAGGTGCACCGAGACGTAGGCATAGCGGCCGCCGACATACCAGATACGATGCGGCCCCAAGCCGCCGAGCGGCAGAAAGGCAATTTCGCGCGGCGCTTCGGGTTTCGACAGGTCGTAGACGCGCAGCCCGGTGGTGAATTTCTGACCTGACAGCGTTTCTCCCGAAGTGCCCTGGAAATAGGACTCGTGGCTCACCTGCATGGTCCAGACGCTGGGGCCATTTACGGCCAGCAGCAGATCGCCAAAGCCTTTATGTGTCGCGGTCTGCAGATGATGGGCGCGCGTGTTCGGCGCACAGGGCAGGAAGTTGACGGTCTTTGGATTCCTGACGTCGCGTACGTCGATAATGGTGATGCCGTTGGAAAAGCCGTGGCCGATATAGGCGTAGCCCTTATTGACCATGACCTGCACGCCGTCGCCGCGGCCGCCCTGGTCGCAATGACTGATGAATTTGATGTTGCGGGATGCGACTGCATTCATGCGGTGGTCTCCTCGAAGCGAGTCATGGCGGCGTGGTTCGTGGCGCTCAGGATGGGCGGAAGCGGTGAGGGGGCGCAAGGGCCGGCTCTTCACCTC
>JBOHIU010000126.1:0-21200 GCA_050725855.1 Xanthobacteraceae bacterium
ATCCCCGACGGTGCGATTGCAAAGGCGTTCGCGAACGTCATACCAGACGCCTTGAGGAAGCAATTCGAGGTTGAACGGGACCGAGTTACCAAGGAAGCGGCAGAATATGCTTTTGCCAACTGCGGTGCCAAACCCGGCGAGATGCTCACCGAAGAACAGGTAAAGAAGCTGCGCGCAGCTTTGCCTCTTTGGTCATCATTATTTAGCCTCCACGACAAAGCGCCCGCTTTTGCCAGGGAATGCTGCAGTGGGCTTATCCTGCCAGTAGAATTCGATCTCTACCGACATTTTTGCAACCTTCAGGATTTTGTAGATTGAACGCCAGCAGAGGTTGGAATCGCGTCCCTGGACGTAGATACCCGCATCTGGGATATGCTCGAAGTTTTTCTGCTCTTTGGTCGAGTAGTTCACATCCAGTACCGGCAATAACTTGTCCTTGCCGATTTTCTTAGCTGCCAGCCCGATTACCGCGAAGAGCAGTGGGTTCCAATATTTGTCGTTGAAGGCTTGGCCCTCCAACACGATGGACTTGACGCTTGTAAACGTCAGATTCGGTGGCGAGTCCGAAGAGAAGTCTTTTACGGTCAGGTCTTCCGGAACTTCAGCTTCCATCGTTTTCGGCGCCCCAGCTTGCGCTTCATACACGTCCAATACGCGCGCCAGGACTGCATCCAAGTCGTCAACCAAGGGCACTGCATGTCCCTGAAGGCGCTGAAAGTTACGATTCGAGATGTTTACGTTCGGCATCATTGTAGGCTCCTATACGCGGGCATCATTGCCCGTTACATGTATATAAGCGTATAAGCGCATACGTGCAAGGGGAGTCTGATATTGAGCACCGCGAGTTTTGTTCTCTATATGTTCGGATGGATGAGAAGCCCGAACGAGACGGCCAGCTCCACACGCTCGGCCTGCTAGAGCGGTTGCGCGCCGAAACGCGCGGCATCGAAGGCGCCTACACCGACCTGTACCGTCGGGTGGATGCCTTCCTCCGCGAGCTGTCCAAATCCGCGAACACGCTCCGAGCGGATGATACAATTTCAATAGCTGGTCCCCCTCCGCAACGACGGCATTTCGTGCCGCCGTACATGGAGGAGGACCCATGCTCTCTCACATCAGCATCAACAACCCCGGCACCTACTTGCGTTTGCGCGGCTATCCGCCGACGGTCATCGTCGAATGTACGATCTGCCCGAAGCAGTTTCCTGCCAACGAAGGCATGGCGTTCCCGACCAGGACGCAGGAAGGCAAGATCGTCATGGCGGCCTACTGCTCGTGCTTATGCTATCTCGCCGCGATGCCCACCACAGCGTGTTGGAGGGCGTGAGATGCGAGCAATCCGATGCGACGAATGCCGCGGCCGGCTCGGCATGCTACAGCGCCGGTACTGGCGAATGAGATTCTGCTCGAAGCGCTGCCGCGAGGCATACATCCGCCGCCTGCACGAGGACACGCGCAAGAAGATAGCCTTCTTGCAGTACCTTTACCGCGGCGGGACGTAGCGATACGTTGCCCGCAGGCCTGACATCAACAGGGGACGAATCCGCCCCCTGTTTCTTTTGGTATAATTCAGAGATTAGCAGTTAGCGTTGTGGCGACTGCTGGCGGCCTACTCACAACGCGGGTCGCCGTCAGTCGCCTTCATTTATGAAGGACATACTAGGTTTTGAGGGTCTGTATGCGATTACAAGCGATGGTCGCGTTTGGGCGTACGCAGATATTCCAAATGGCGGATACTTTAGAAAGTTCGGCGGCGATGGTCGGTACAACAGCGTAGTCCTAAGCAAGCGAGGACGTACTCCGAGGACAATCCTCGTTCACCGCCTGGTTGCGCAAGCCTTTGTGCCAAACCCCGCGCAGCTCCCAATGGTGCATCACATCAACGGAGACAAAAAAGACAACCGCGCCGAAAATCTCATGTGGGTGAATCATAGGACTAACGTCGCCTATCATCGTGTAGCCGATCTAAATTGTTGCCCAACGTGCGGACGTGCCATTTGAGTGCCAGCCGTTTTCCGAATTTCAGCTAAGTCTTTGATTTCACTGGCGCGCTCGGACGGATTCGAACCGCCGACCCTCAGATTCGAAGTCTGATGCTCTATCCAGCTGAGCTACGAGCGCGTGCGGCGCACCATAGCGGCTTCGGCGCAAATGTCACGGCACCCGGCGCCGCCGCGCTATATGCTGGGCCCCCTCGCCTTCCCGCAATTTCGAACTTTAAGCCAGTGTCTTAGTCGGCGCCTTCGCGCGCGATGTCGAGCGGCGCGCGCGTCACCGTAACGCCGTTCCTTTCGCTCAAACGCACGACGTTGATTGTTCCGGCATACTCAGGGGAACCGGAATAATAGGCGGGCACTGCGCCATCGCCGACGCGCGCGGCTCGATTCCAATGACCGAGCGCGACATAGTCGGCTCCGGTCGCGGCGAGTTCGGCATCGCCGAGGAGCCACGCGGGCCGCTGGACCATGCCGCGATCGGGGGCCGGCTGGTAATGGCCGTGCACCACCGCGATCCGCCAGCGTGTCCGCCGCGGCGGCCGCGGCCGCGCCATGTCCAGCGGGATCATGTCGCCATAATCAAGATGCGGACGTCCCCAAATTTCAAGCGACAAAGAATCGAAAAACACCGCCTCATCGTGGGTCACCCCAATGACATGGAGATTTTTGATTCCGGCAAGCGCCCCGCCGCGATAGACCGCCTCGTCCACCGCCGGGTCGTGATTGCCGGGCAATAAAACAATGGGCAATGCGGCATCCGCCATCACCGACGCGGCACGCTCAATCAGGCTTTGCGGAACGCGGTGGCTGTCGAATGTATCGCCGGCCAGGATCACAACATCGGCGGCAATGTCACACGCCGCCGCGAGCACGCAGGCAAGCCCCGCCGTGCCATCGCCGCCGTGCAGCCGGGCCGTATAATCGTGATCGACGTGCAGATCGGCGCTGTGAACAACGACTATGTCGCGAGATAGCGGCATTACGCCATTCGTTTAGCGCGGACGCCAAGCCGAATCTACAATCTTGCTGGAGCATCAGCCGCGAAACCGTCCCCGCGGCTTCTATCGCCGTGGCGGTTCGGCGAATTGCCGCTCAAATCCGCCATTGCCGATTTGCTCGTCCAATGGCCGCTTAAGCAGCCTGAAGCGATTTGGGTCGAGAGCAGGCGCTTGCGGCGCCGCTACGGGCTGCAGGTTCGGAGACTGGACGTTTCCGGCACGCAATTCATCCGCCGGATTGGCGCGCGGCCGGCTCACGCGGCCACGCCATCGCTCAATGACGGCGGCCAGCGAACGGGCGTCGAGCGGCGCCTGCACGCCAGCTTCGGAGCCGTCGTCGCTCATGGTGTCGCTTCGCGGCAGCATCTGCGCCGGGAGTTGCTTGAACTTCAGGCGTGTCGGCAACATCACGCCCTCGCCAAACGCAAACGCCTCGCCGGTACCGAGCGACGGCAGGAATGCCAGAAGATTCGCGGCCGTATCGGCGACTGCCGAGCGCAGCAATTCCTGATCCCGGTCGTTGGTCATGCGCATGGCAAACAGCGTACTGCATTGCGACAAGATCGTGGGATCAAGCTCGGCGGGCCGTTGCGTGACCAGACCGAGAAACACGCCGTATTTGCGTCCTTCCTTGGCGATACGCGAAATCGCGCGGCGGGTCGGAGCAAAGCCGACCGAATGGTCGGCCGCCATGTAGCGGTGCGCTTCTTCGCAGACGACGAGCAGCGGCGCGCTGCCGTCGCTCCACAATCCGAGATCGAAGGCCGTGCGGCACGTGACCGACACCAGCGCATCGACCATTTCGGAGGGAAAGCCGGCGAGCTGCATGACGGTCATCGGCTTGCCGTTCGCCGGCAGCCGGAACAGCGTCGCCAAAATATCCGCCATCGTGTCACCGCCCACGTTGGCGTTCTCGAACATGAAGGCGTACCGCGGATCGTTGCACACGGTCTCGATGCGCGTCATCAGCTTATGATAGACCATGCGCGAGGCGCGGTTTTCCAGCTTGCCCATGCGGGCATCGAGCAGCGACAAAAGATCGGCAATGCGGTACGGCACCGGCACGTCGAGCGTGTAGCGCACCGTGGGACCTTCTCCCGGCCTGGCGGCAAGCCGACTGGTCAGTCCGATCTGCTGCGCATAAGACGATTTTGCTAGCGGAATGACTTCAGATAGGAAGTCGACCTCCTCCTCGAGGCCGGGCCGGCCGCCGAAGAGAACATCAACGATCTCGTCGAAATTGAACAGCCAGAACGGCAGCTTGACGTTGTTTGGATTAAGAACTTGCGCGCGCTCGCCGAAGCAGCGACCGTATTCGTTATGCACGTCGAGCAGAAGCACCCGCAGATCGGGCCGGGCCTGCAGGATCTGCTCCAGCAAGAGCGCGATTGCACTCGATTTGCCGACGCCGGTGGTTCCCAGCACGGCAAAATGCTTGCTCAGCATTTCATCGACGTCGATACCGGCGGAAATGGCGGCATCCTGGTGCAAACTGCCGACCTCGATCATCCGCGAGCTGGAATTCTGGAAAATGAGTCTCAGCTCGCGCGAGCCGATGAAAACCACCGGATCGCCCATCCCCGGATAGGACGTGACCCCGCGCTGAAATGAGGCGATGCCGGTCTCTCCCGAGCGGATTTCGCCGATCAGGTCGAGTTTCGCCACCGCGGCATCGTGGTTCTCCCTTCCCGCCTCGGGGCGCATCGATACGTCGGTTATCAGACCTACCAGCAGCACCTTGCCGACCGCAACGCCGAGAAACTTGCCCACGGTCACGCGTCTTTCTTCCGGCATTTGCGGCGACATTGCCGGAATTCCCACGCTTGCTTGCGAGCCGCGCACGGAGATGACGCGGCCAAGAAGCTCGACCTGGGGCATCGCCGCATCCGTCGGGAGAGCGCTATTCAGCAAGGTCAACTCCATTTTTGAAAAGTCGCGCCATGGCAATACTGGCGACTATTTTCTATCCGGATCGGCTGGAGATTCAGTTAATGGCACTGTGCAAATCCGGGCAACATCGTTGGCCGACTCCCCCGCATGCGAGCGGACTTTTCACGCTTGGCGCTTAAGCAGCCGTTAGCCAAATCCAGTAACGGATCCTGTCGGGCGCGTTACACCGTCAGCGGCGCGAGGGCGGCCGGTATCGTGCCAATTCTCCGCTGCGGGCGGCGGCTGTCCGCCGCGAAGGCGCAAGCTCTTCCAGGAAAATCGGCTTCGAGAAATAGTACCCTTGCGCGAATCTGATGCGAGTCGCCGCCTGCAAGTAGGCGACTTCCTCGAACGTCTCGGCCCCTTCGGCGATCACCGTCATGCCCAAGGCTTCGCTCAATGCCTCGATGGCCTTGAGAACGCTCTGACTGCGCGGTCGGCTATGGATGTCGGTGATGAACGAGCGGTCGATCTTGATTTCGTCTGCGGTCACGTCGGCGAGCGTGGCCAACGATGAATAACCGGTGCCGAAATCGTCGACCGACACGCGCGTGCCGATCTCGCGCAGTGCTGGCAAGAAATGGGTCTGAAACAGGCTTTTGGCGAGAAACGCATCCTCGGTGACCTCGACCATGAAACGGTTCGCATATCCGGTCGCTTTCAGTTCCTCGCAAAAGCCGGTCATGAACTTGGCATCGGTCGCCTGTTTCGCCGCAACGTTGATGCTGATGGTCACCTGCGGACCGAACGCATCGTCAAGCAAATCGATCGATTTGACGATCTCGGCAAGCGCCATGTAGGTGATGTCGTCGATCAATCCGAGTTCGATTGCAAGCGCGATGAACTCGCCGGGCGGCTGGATGATGCCGTCTTCGTCGCGCAGCCGGATAAGCGCCTCGACGCCGACGACTTCCTCCGTGCGAATATCGACCTTAGGCTGGAATGCGCAACAGAAGCGGCCATCGCGCACCGCAAGGCGCAGCCGCTGCTCCTGCGCCATGCGGGCCGTCATCGCCCGTGCCATGTCGCAATCGAACAAGGCGGCTGCCCCTTTAGCGCCATCCTTGACCTGATACATCGCCGTTTCGGCGGCACGCCGCAGGGTTTCGTAACTGACGCCGTGATCAGGGTAAAGGCTCACGCCGATCGACGCCGCAGTCAATATTTCATAGCCCTCAATCAGAAACGGCTCCTTGAGCTCCTTGAGAAGGGTATTGATCAGATTTTCCAAAAATTGGTCGTCATCGAGCGGATTGATGACCACGAGGAATTCATCGCCGCTGATCCGGCCCACAGCATCGGTCGAACGCAAATGCGCCGCGATCCGTTGCCCGATCTTGAGCAAAAGTGCATCGCCGACGGCGGGCGTGTAGTAATCGTTGACATTCTTGAAGTTGTCGACGTCAAGAAAAGCAAGCGCAAGCCGGCATCGTCCCTCGCTACTCACCAGCAATTGCCGGACCTGTGTCTGGAGCAGCGCCCCGTTGGGCAAGCCGGTCAGACCGTCGAAATAGGCGCGTTGCGACAACTCGATTTCGGCCTGCTTGCGCTCGGTGAAATCGAGCGAGGTAGACAGGAGCAGGGTACGATCGAGAATGCGCATCGGTCGCTCACAGATCAGCAGCATCCGTTCCGCGGCATTTGGCGGCGCAATGATGCGCTCCTCCACGGTGATGGCCGCCTCTTCGTGCGTCCTTGGGGATGAAGGCTCGGCGGCGCGCGCCTCCGCCGCGACGGGATCAGTGCCGACCATGGCGCTGCCGAGTTTTGCCGACAGCGCGTTTTCGAGCACCACGGCCCCGGTCTCCGACCGCACCGTCACGCCAACGGGCAACAGATCGATGATCGACTGCAGAAGAATAACGGCACGGCGCGCATCGCTTGCCGTTTGCTGCGCCTTTTCAAGCTGCCGGCGTAAATGCAGGTTTTCGGCGGTTAGATCGGATTCGTCCATCAAAGCCCGCCCGCAACCACCCGGTCAAAGCGCCGCCACATAAATCAATAGCTTGCTAGTGTCCTTTCGATTCCGAAGTTTGCAAACGAGCGCGCCGCGCAATGATGCGAACTTCGGAATCGGGACACTGGTCCTGCCGCATCCATTCGCCGACAGTCCGCAGCTTAAGCTTAGCGGGGAGAACGAAGGCTTAAGAACGGGGGCGCTTGGCGCGACGGCCACCAGTCCGCTTAAGCTTTCGCTAACCATGCGGCGCAGCGCAGGCGCTGCAGGCCGCCGGCATTTTCACGCGCGACTTGCCGGATCGGAACGCCGCTCCCCGCGCTCGCGGCAAATGCGGGAACCCAGCCGCGTTCCGCGGATTGTCGGGTGGGGAACCGATGGGAGCGCGTGTGTCATGGCCGCCAGTCACAATGCGAACAAGGTCACGGGAAATGCCGATCAGCCGAACCACGAAGCCACCCATGAGGAAAGACTGGCGGCCAAGTTGCCGATAGCGGAAACCGATCAACCGGATCCGATGCTGCAGATCGGCGTCGGCCGAGTGGGCGCCGGCTCGATCACGCTGGTCGGGGTCATCGCCGCTATCATTCTTGGCGTGGTTCTGTATGGCCTCAACAGCCCCGCTCCCAACGCCGAGGCAGCGGCCACGCCGCCGAACGCCGCGGCCGCGCCCGCCGCGGCCGGCAAGCCCGGCCCGGCCGCCGCAACTGGACAGCAGACCGGCAAGACCGGGCATAGCTGAGCCGCCGTAACCGATCCCGCGGCCTCACCGCTCAAAGGCGGGATCGATCGGCACCCGATAGCCGTTGGCGAGCCGGTTCGTCTCATTGGCCATGCCGACGACAGCCATCAGTTCGCCGAACATTTGCTCGGTCATCCCGGCCTTGCGCGCCGCCGCACCGTGACTGGCAATGCAATAGGCGCAGCCGTTGGTGACACTGACCGCGAGATAGATCATTTCTCTGGTGACGGCATCGAGTGCGGCCGGCGCCATGATCTCCTTGATGCTGTCGCAGGTCGTTTGAGCGTATGCGGGTCGCGCGCGAGGTATTTCCAGAAATTGTTGACCTCATCGACCTGCCTGGTGTGCTTGATGTCGTCGAACACGGCGCGGACTTGCGGCGAGGCATCGCGATATTCGATCTGTTGTTGAACGCCCATGATGTCGCCTCCTCTTGTGGCGGTTCAGAAGTCCGCATCATTCTTACGGCAAGGCTCGCGGGCAAGGCTCGCGGCAAGGCTCACGGCAAGGCTCGTTGTGCGGACTTCTGAACCAAAGCCACACTATATCAATAGCTTGCTGGTGTCCTTTCGATTCCGAAGGTCGCAAAAGAGTGAGCCGCACAATGATGCGAACTTCGGAATCGGGACACTGGCGCCAGTTGATCTCCATCAGGCGGCTGCGCCGCCCCGCCGCCAATTCACCAGGAATACGCCGGCGACACAAATTGCCATGCCGGCGAGCGAAACCGGCGGCAGGCTCTCGTCGAACAGCAGCCAGGCCATCAGCGCCGTAACCGGCGGCGTGAGATAGAACAGACTCACCACGCGCGTCGCCGCGGCGCGGCGGATGAGAAAATACAGAAGCCCTATGGCACCGAAGGAAAGAACGAAAACCAGCCAGGAGAGTGCGAAGATAAATTGCGGCGTCCAATCCACCGTGCGGTTCTCGAACAGGGCCGCGCCAAGCATGAACAGAACGCCAGCGGCGGCGAATTGCAGCCACATCCCGGTGCGCATGTCGATGCCGCCGCCGAAACGCTTCTGGTACAGCGTGCCGACAGTGATGCCGAGCAGCGCCACCGTCGCCGCCGGCCAGGCCAGTGGCCCGGTCGCGCCGAGTGCCACATTCTCGCGCACGATCAGATAAACGCCGACGAGTCCGAGTGCGAGCCCAAGCCATTGCCGAGGCACGACGCGCTCGCCCAGCCAGCGACTGGCGATCGTCGAGGTGAGCACCGGCTGCAGGCTGACAATGAGCGCAATGAGTCCGGGGGACAGGCCGTTTTCGATCGAGACAAAAACACCACCGAGATAAAGGCCATGCACCATGAGTCCGGTCAGGGCGCTGTGCGCCGCGCCCGTTCGGTCCGGCCATTTCGGGCGCGTGAACAGGATCACCGCGCCGAGCAGGACCACGAGGGCGATCATGCGCAGCGCAAGAAAAGTCAACGGCTCGGCATAGGCCAGACCGTATTTGGCGCCGATGAATCCGGATGCCCAGAGTACGACGAACAGCGCGGGCGCCGCCGAGACGGCTAAGTTTTCGAACGAACGCGGCATGTTTTTGGCCCGGCGGCGTGATCTTTCGCGTGTCATTCACACACTCCCGCGCCGGCGGCAACGACACCGGCTTGCTCACCTCCATCTCACCTGCAGCCGATTGCGATATTGGCAATTCGTTCGTCGTCTGTTCTTATCATCTCGTGAGTCGCCGAAATGGCGGCCTTGCACACTATGTTCCGCAAAAGGATGCGGCTTCGGGCGCTCATGACCGCGTTCTATCTCGACAAACTCAACCCGCAGCAACGCCGCGCCGTCGAGCACGGCGGTCCACATTTTACCGACGTCGCACCGCTTCTGATCATCGCCGGTGCCGGCTCGGGAAAAACCAACACGCTGGCGCACCGCGTCGCCCATCTCATCATCAATGGCGCCGATCCGCGCCGCATGCTGCTTGTGACCTTCTCGCGCCGGGCGGCGGCGGAAATGGGCCGTCGTGTCGAACACATCACGGCAAGCGCCCTGCGCGACCGCGCATCCGGTCCGATGGGCGCAAGCATCTCCGTTCCGTGGTCAGGCACATTCCACGCCATCGGCGCGCGGCTTTTGCGCGAATATGCCGAGCGCATCGGCCTCGACCGCGGCTTCACGATCCACGACCGCGAAGATTCTGCCGATCTGATGAATCTGATCCGCCACGATCTCGGGTTTTCAAAGACCGAGAAGCGTTTTCCGGCAAAGAATACATGCCTTGCGATCTACTCGCGCAGCGTGAATTCGGAAACGCCGCTTGATGACGTGTTGAGCAGTTGTTTTCCCTGGTGCGATGCCTGGGAAAGCGAGTTGCGCGCGGTGTTTGTCGCCTACGTAGAGGCCAAGCAGCATCAGCATGTGCTCGATTACGACGATCTGTTGCTGTACTGGGCGCGAATGATGGCCGAGCCCGTGATCGCCGCGGACGTTTCCAGCCGCTTCGATCACGTCCTGGTTGACGAATATCAGGACACCAACCGCCTGCAGGCCGCTATTCTTCTCGCGCTCAAACCGGCCGGCCTGGGCCTCACGGTGGTGGGCGACGATGCCCAATCCATCTATTCGTTCCGCGCCGCGACGGTACGCAATATTCTCGATTTTCCCGGTCATTTCTCGCCGCGCGCCGAAGTCATCACGCTCGAGCAGAATTACCGCTCGACCCAACCGATCCTCGCCGCCGCCAACGCCGTGATCGATCTTGCGGCGGAACGGTTCACCAAGAACCTGCGCTCCGACCGTGCCTCGGCCGAACGGCCGCATCTCGTCAGCGTCCAGGACGAGAACGCACAGGCGCGCTACGTGGTCGAGCGGATTCTGGACAATCGCGAGTGCGGGTTGACGCTCAAAAGCCAAGCGGTGCTGTTTCGCGCCTCCCATCATTCGGGGCCGCTCGAAGTGGAATTGGCGCGCCGCAACATTCCGTTCGTCAAATTCGGCGGCCTGAAATTTCTCGAAGCAGCCCACATCAAGGACGTTCTCGCCTTTCTGCGGTTTGCCGAAAACCTCCGCGATCGCGTCGCCGGCTTTCGCGTCTTGCAGGTTATGCCTGGCGTCGGACCGGCCACCGCCGGAGCTGCGCTCGACTGCGCCGCGGATCGCACCGATCCCACGCCCGAATTACTCGCCTTCATGCCTCCACCCGCGGCCAGAGCGGATTGGCCGGACTTTGTCGAAACCTTGCGTTTCCTGCGCGGCAGAGCCGCCGGATGGCCCGCCGAACTCGACCTTGTCCGCCGCTGGTACGAACCGCACCTGCAGCGCATTCACGAAGACTTCGCGATACGTCAGGCCGACCTCGCCCAGCTTGCTCAGATCGCGCAGAGCTTTCCCACCCGCGAGCGCTTTCTCACCGAACTGACGCTGGATCCGCCCGGCGCCACCAGTGACGAGGCCGGCACGCCGCTTTTGGATGAGGACTATCTGATCCTGTCGACTATTCATTCGGCCAAGGGTCAGGAATGGAAGTCGGTTTTTCTGCTCAATACCGTGGATGGTTGCATTCCGTCCGATCTGGCGACCGGCACAAGCGCGGAAATCGAGGAAGAACGGCGCCTGCTCTATGTCGCCATGACCCGCGCCAAGGACCATCTGCACCTGATCGTACCGCACCGCTTTTATGCTCAAGCGCAACGGGTCGGCGGCGACCGTCACATGTACGCCGCCCGCACGCGGTTCATTCCTTCCGACATGTTGCGCTTGTTCGAGATGTGCACGTGGCCGAAGCCGGATGTTGCGGAGGCCGGGCCGCGCTCGGCGCCGGAGACGATCGATATTGCCGCGCGCCTGCGGCGGATGTGGCGATGAAGGGCGCGCAAAATCGCGCCACTACCGGTCGCTCCCCGCACGAGGCACCGGACGCATCCGTCTCGCGCCCTGCTTTTGCAAGGCCGGCGACGACGCTCAAGTGGGCTAGTGTGGCTGTTCAGAGGTTCGCGAGGAGCCGCACAATGATAAGAAAACCGAGACAGTGCGAGGTGGTTATCCGGCTTTCCATCGCCAGCGCGGGGGATTTCAGACAAGCACCAGCAATAAACCTGACAGAGCAAGTCCCAGCAATATCATCGACCAGTCGCCGGCATCGAGGCCGAACAGGCGGCCGCCGGTGATCGCGGCGGCACTGGCTCGCGTCGCAGGTCCCGATCTTACGAAGTCGACGGAGGCCGTCTTGACCCGCATCTTCGTCCCCTTTTCTTGACGCGCCTATGCTGCGTGGCTGAAGGGGCTTTTTCCAGTCCAAATTATGTTTGCCGTTCGAATCCGCAGGTATGTTGCAATTTGGGCACACGTCCGGAACAGGCCCTAACGATTGGCGCCGGTCTCAATGACGTCATCGCTTGCGGCCGGAAATTCGAAAATCTTGCGCAGAACGCCGGGCGCCAGCACCGAAAGAAGGTTGACGTTGAGCACCGGGTTACCGGGGCGGCCGACCACCTGATAGGTGTAGCCGAAGAGTCCCTCCTTCGAACCGCCCAGGATCGGACCGACGACGGGAATCCATCCGAACAGATTATTCGGCCCGTAAAGCGGGACCAGCGTTCCCCGCAAATCCACGGAATCGCCCGCATAGTCGATGAGCCCGTCAATGGTGCCGCCGAGCACGGGGCCGCGCACCACGCCGTCGCGCAACGCCATGCGGCCGGGCGCCCGGATAAAATCGACCCGCATGCTGGTAAAATGCAAATCGCCGCTCGTTGACTGGGCCGGGCGCTGCGATCCGCTGGTTGCGGCACGCTGCAGTTCAGCTTCGTTGTGAACCGCGAAATTGCGGACATCCACGGTGCCGTGTTGCACCGGATTCTTGGGTGACGGCGCATCCATGGCGACCACCATTTGGCCGCCCATCATGCGCTTATAGACGTCAGTGGCCCGAAACAGCGCACCGGCATCACTGGTACGCAGCACGACGACTTGGCGTCCGTCCGATTCGGCGCGCAGTTCACCTTTAAGCGTGCCGTCGCGTCCAATTTTTGCGC
The DNA here is from genome assembly GCA_050725855.1 of Xanthobacteraceae bacterium. Taxonomy (GTDB): domain Bacteria; phylum Pseudomonadota; class Alphaproteobacteria; order Rhizobiales; family Xanthobacteraceae; genus BOG-931. Next base: position 12,611 of record JBOHIU010000126.1, read on the forward strand.
TCAGACCCAGGCTGCGAATTTCGCCGGCTCGGCGCGACATTTTCAGATCGACGTTGCTGAGCGCCTCGCCGTTGAAGCCAAGAACGGCGCCGAGTTTCACGTCGAGATCGACGTCTTGCGTCTGCTGATGACCGCCGCGCGCCTCGGTCAATCCGCCGGTCAAGCTCTTGATGAAGCTGCGCGCGTCATAAACCTCGCCCCGCATCGTGACGTGCAGCGCACCGTCCGGCGATCGGTCCGCCTTGAGCGAAGCCTTGTCACCGTCGGAAAATCCGTAGGACGGGAAGTTGGCCGACTGCAGTGCGCCGGAACCATCGAGATCCATCGTGCCTTTGACGCCATCTCCGGCACCGTCGATCACCAGATTATCGATGCTGATCGATTGCGGCTTTGTCGTCACCATGAGCGTCGCGCGCGCCGGCTTGCCGGCAGCCTTCACCCAACCCGGCAGGAATCCATTGATCTGCGCCGGCGTGAGATCGGCGACGATGGTGAAATGGCCGTCGCGGTCGGACCCGGTGCCGACTTGGCCGCTGAGCCGAATCGGAACCGAGCCGCTGATGGTATCGCCTGGATCGAGGCCAAGGCTGGCGCGCGCCGCGGCATCAAGCGTACCGGTGAGGCGCACATCAGCCTCATCGTCACCGCGTGCTTGACGATATTCAAGATTGGCAGGGGCGCCGGCGATCTTGACGTCGCCTTTGAATTGGAAGCCTTGCGGGGTCGCGGTGACGTGCAGCGCCGCCGCGTCCAGGCGCTGCCCCATGATCATGTGATCGGCCGAAAAGTTTGTGGCGTCGACGGCGATCTTATAATCCGTCGATCCCGGAGGCAGATCTGGATTCAGCGGCATGGCCAGAGAGACCTGCGCGGTCATGGTTCCATGGGTCGCGGCCGGATCGAACGGCGTATGAGCCACGTCACGCAGGCGGTCCATGGCCAGCAATTCGGCAGCGGCCGGAACGGGTCCGTCGAGCCTGAAATGCACCCGTGCCGGAGGATCATGCGGCGCGGTGTCGGGCACTTCGAACAGACCCGAAGACATCACCAGCTTGCGTCCGGATGGAAGATCGGCCGTTCCCTTGTCGAGCGCGACCTGGGCATCGCGGCCGACGATGTGGATCGTAAGGTTCGCGTCATTCAGGGCGGGTAGCCCATCCACCGGCCGGATCACACAGTTTGTAACCGCCGCGTCCAGCGACAAACCATTGTCCGGCAGCGGCGGTCCGCCCTCTCTCAGCGTATTGAAAGGCGCATTCACCGCAATCGTGATGTGGTCGACCGTGCCGCCGGTGAGGTGACCATTGAACCAATCGCGCACCTTAGGGGCGACGAAGACCGGCCACAGGCGCTTGAGATCTTCCACCGGCATGCGCTTGCCGGCAAAGCCCGCATTCAGGCGCAGATCACCGCTCGAATAGTCGGCGTTGCCGGACATGTAGACGCCGACAGCCATGTTGCCGACATCACCTTCATCGACAACGAAGCGCTTCTTTGCCGGATCGAAGCTGCCGGCGATGGCGATGCGATTGAGGATCAGCGGTTCATCGTCCTCACCCGGCGCAGACAACACGATGGTACCGCCGCCGATCTTGAACGACCAGGCATCCGTTGGCCGTACCGGAGCCTGGGCCTCCGCGAGCAAGGTCATCCGGTTGCCTCCGGAGACGATCTGGAATGGTACCGACAACAGCCGCTGCGCCGCGTTCCAATCGAACTTGAACTCGGCGCGGTCAATACCAACCCGGCCATCGCTGTTGCCAGCGGTGCCCAGATAACCGCCCTCGGCCACGATACGTCCGACAAGCGCGCGCGGCACGCCGTCGGTACCGATCTCGCCATGCAGCGACGCTGATAACGGCAGCGTCGTCCGCAGACTGCCGTCGCCGATATGGAGAACGCGCAAAATCCCATTCGCGGGAACGTGGCGTGCTTCGAGTTCGATTCCGCGTAAGCCGTCGTGGATTGGTTCGACAGTGGCGACCACAGCCCAAGGCCGTTTGGCATTCTCGGAGCCCAGCGTCACGGCGATGCCGCCGCCGGCCGACCGCTCGACGCTGAGTTTGATATTCCTTAGCGACCAGTCCTTGCCGGACCGCTCATCGTCGACGGTCAGAGTCCCTTCCTTGAGACCAAGTTCCCGGAGATCATGACCGTCGAGGCCGGCCGCGCCGATGCCGTCGATCCAGGTCAGGAGCGCGGCCAAGGCGTCGCTGGTCCGATGCGTTGAGGCTGGCGCGGACGCTGCCTTCGGCATATCCGCTCGCGGCGAGTGGGCTGCCATTTTCTTTTTCGGCGAAAGCTTCGGCTCTGCACCTGCCGCGGCTACCACGACCGGTACCGTCGCGGTGGCGATCGGATGTTTATCGGCGCCTGCAAAGACCGTGACCTCGCCGTCACGCTCGATGCGCACGTTCAATTGCGCACCGACGAGATTAAGACTCTCTGCCCGCATATGGCCGGTGAGCAGGCTCAGGGTGGAAACATGGACCTCGGCCTTAGGCGCGCGGGCGACCACCGCGCCGTCCGCGTCGCGCACCACGATGTCGCGAATCCTTACGGCCGCCCCGCCATTCTTGGTGCGCTCGATCTGCGTGCCGCCGATTTCCACTCGATCGCGGCTGCCGAAATTATCCTCGATCGCCGAGACAAGCCACGGCGTAACGATGTCGATCTGGATGGGACCGCTGGAAAGCCGCCACCATAGTCCGAGTACGGCGGTCAGAAGCAGGCCGGCGAGCACTCCGCTGGTGATGGCAAAACGCCGGATCAGCAGCTTGTGCCTGGCGAGCAATCCTCGGTAAGCCAGGAGATAACGGCTGTCGCCGAACCGCCCGCCGCGACGAGCGGCCGCAGCGCTCGTTCGGCGACGCGGATGGATGATTGGCTCCCGCCGCGGGAATTTCGCGCTCTGCCGGTTTTGGTCAGCCATGCCCCTCGGGCGTCCCCTCGTCCGTGGTGCCGTCCAACGGCATCGCCGACCCCTGCTCGACCATCACCGCCGGCGCGCGTATTCTGGAGACTAAGATGCCGCCGGGAAAGCGTCGAAAGGAAGGCATATGGCCGGCCATAGGGTCAACCGCGAAGCCGAAGCACTCACGCCCGGCGCGAAAGCGCCTGCCTTCGCACTCCCCCGCGACGGCGGCGATACCGTCTCGCTCGCCGATTTCGCCGGACGGAAGCTCGTTCTCTATTTCTATCCGCGAGCCGACACCTCAGGCTGCACCAAAGAAGCGATCGACTTTTCGCGCCATCAAGCCGCCTTCCATCGCGCGGACGCCGAGATCTTGGGTGTGTCCGCCGACCCGGTGCCGGCGCAAGACGCCTTCAAAGCCAAACATAAAATCTCCGTCACCCTCGCCTCGGATGAAAAGCACCGCATGCTCGAGGCCTATGGCGTGTGGCAGGAGAAATCGATGTACGGGAGAAAATTCTTCGGCATCGTGCGCACGACCTTTTTGATCGGGCCCGACCAGCGCATTGCGAAAGTATGGCCGCGGGTATCGGTGGATGGTCATGCCGAAGACGTGCTGGCGGCCGCGAAGACCCTGTAAAGCGTCTCACTAATTGCCGAAGCATTTACCCAGCGCGGGAAAATCGCCGATCGCATTTCCGCAATATTAACCATAACCCCTTCAAATGCGCTCCCCGGGGTTTGGCCTGCTCTGCGTTAGTCGGCCATTGGGAGCGTCAATGTCGCAGTTGACAGCGTTACAGTCGCAGCAAGGCACGCGCGGGCACCGCCCCAGCCGCGAAGCCGAGCGCCCTGCCGGAGCACGTCAGCGCGGCGTGACCCACACCAGCGCGCCAGCCAGTTATACGATCGCCCACGCCGGACGTCAGGTCCGCCTTGGCCCGGTGGCGTTCTGGATAGCGGTCGGCAGCTTTGTCATCATGGCGTGTTGGTCGATCACGACCGCCACCTATTTCGCGTTTCACGACGACGTCGTCAAAACCCTCATGGCGCGGGACCGCGCACAGCGATATGGCTACGAAGACCGTATCGCCGATCTGCGCGCCGAGATCGACCGCACGACCAGCCGTCAATTGCTGGATCGGGATCAGTTCGACCAGAAGCTCGACAAGCTGGTACGTCGGCAGGCATCGCTGGAATCGCGCGCCAGCGCGCTCAGCGGCGCCGCTGATTCGATGAGTACCGGATCGGTCAGGCCCTCCGGTCGGAACAAGACCGACGAGACGAACCCCGACACATTGTTCAACCCGCATCCGCTCGACAATGGCCAGCAATCCAGCGTCGTGCGGAAACTGGACACGGTTGCGGCTTCGCTCGATCGCGTACAACGTGACGAAACGGCCGCGCTCGACCAACTCCAGGAACGCTATGTCCGTCGGACGAGCACGATCCGCAACGCGCTCGACGGTCTCGGATTGAAGTACCACGCGGTGTCGGCAGGGATCGGCGGCCCGTTCATTCCCGTCCGGCTGCCGCCGGCCAACGAAAGCTTTGCCCGCGCCCTGACCCGCGTGAACATCGCCCGCGCGGAAGCCGACGATCTCCGCAATACGCTCAATCACGTGCCGCTGCGAAAGCCGCTTGCCGGACAACTGGAAATGACTTCTCCGTTCGGCGTGCGCATCGACCCGTTTCTGCATCAGCCGTCGATGCATACGGGCATCGATTTTCATGCCAATGTCGGTGACCCGATCTACGCCACGGCCGCCGGCAAGGTGTCCAAGGCCGGCTGGGACGGCGGTTACGGCCAGATGGTCGAGATCGACCATGGCGAGGGCTTATCGACCCGCTACGGCCACATGTCGAAAATCGACGTCAAGGTCGGCGAGCGTATCCGCCCCGGTCAGGTCATCGGCCACGTCGGCTCGACCGGCCGCTCGACCGGCCCGCATTTGCACTACGAGACCCGCATCAACGGCGAGGCCGTCAATCCGGAAAAATTTCTCCTCGCCGGCGACAAGATATTCGGCGGGGAAACCATCGCGCGCGCTTCCGGCAGGCATTTTCAGGATTAGAGCATGACCCGAAAATCTTGCCCTTGGACTTCTTCCGAGGGTGGACGCCGGTTTTCGGACCGGATCATGCTCAATCAAAATGCTGGAGCCGGATTCATCAAAATCGAAAAGGCTTAGGCGAGTGCCGCCGTCCGGCACCCCGATGCTGCCGTTGTCATCAATGACACAGCGGCTCGGTTAGGCTGCACTCACTCGACGTCCTCGACTTCCGCCGGCGCGGTGCCGAACGCCTTCTGGGCCAGCGCCGCCTCGACGAATTGGTCGATGTCGCCGTCGAGCACCGCGCCGGTGTTCGAGGTCGACACGCCGGTGCGCAGATCCTTCACCATCTGATAGGGCTGCAGCACATACGACCGGATCTGATGGCCCCAGCCGATGTCGGTCTTGGCGGCCTGCGCGGCGGCGGCCTTTTCCTCGCGCTTTTTCAGTTCCAGTTCATAGAGCTTGGCGCGAAGCATATCCCAAGCCTGCGCGCGGTTGCGGTGCTGCGAGCGATCGTTCTGGCAGAACACCACGACGTTGGTCGGAATGTGAGTGAGGCGGATGGCGGATTCGGTCTTGTTGACGTGCTGGCCGCCGGCGCCGCCGGAACGCAGCGTATCAACCCGCACGTCGGATTCGTTGATGTCGATCTTGATGCGATCGTCAACCACCGGATAGACCTGAACGCTGGCAAACGACGTGTGCCGCCGCGCGTTGGCGTCGAACGGCGAGATGCGCACCAGACGATGCACGCCATTTTCTGTCTTGAGCCACCCGTAGCCGTTGCGGCCCTTGACCTCGATGGTCGCCGACTTGATGCCTGCCGCCTCCCCCGCGGTCTCCTCCAAATAGTCGACCTTGAAGCCGTGTTGTTCCGCCCAGCGCACGTACATGCGCATCAGCATGTTGGCCCAATCCTGGCTTTCGGTCCCGCCGGCGCCGGCATGGACTTCGAGGTAACAATCGTTGGCATCGGCCTCGCCGGACAGCAGCGCCTCAAGTTCGCGTCGCGTCACTTCGGACTTGAGCTTGCGTAGAGCCTCTTCGGCCTCGCCGACGACGTTCTGGTCGTCCTCGGCCTCGCCGAGTTCGATTAGCGTCACCTGATCGTCGAGATCCTGTTCGATACGCGAGAGCGCGGAAAGCTGGTCGTCGAGCGCGATACGCTCCTGCATGACGCGGCCGGCGCGCTGCGGATCGTTCCAGAGATTGGGGTCCTCGGCTTGCCGGTTCAGTTCGGCAAGTCGCACGCGCGCCTTGTCGACGTCAAAGATGCCTCCTCAGCAGCCCCACCGACTGCTTGATCTCGGCAACAATGGTTTGGATCTCGGCGCGCATAACAGGAATCAGGGGTCAAAGATCAGGTATCAGGATTAAGCGGCAGGGCCGTATATCGTGCCTGATGCCGCGCAAATCAATCGCGTTTTTCGGAGACGGTTCGAATTCCCGATTCCTGATCCCCAGCCTGATGCCTGGCCTCAGTACAGTCCTCCGGTGCCGCTGCTGCGTACCGCGCGATCGGCGTCGGGCGAAACCGGTGCCGGACCGGAATCGACGGGGATCGGTCGGCCGTTCGCCGTATCGGTGCCGATCACCGAATAGCTATCGGGCGGAGCGGTGCCGGGCTTGAACGCTTCGAGAATGACATGCGGATCGTTGAGACCGGCCCGCATGCCGGTCTTGGCGTCGACGCGAACGAGCTTGATGCCGGGGGGCATCGGAAACGGGATCGGCGGCTTGTCGGCAAGCGCGACTTTGAGAAAATCACGCACGATCGGGGCCGCCAGAGTGCCGCCGGTCGCGTTGTTGGCGATCTTGCGCGGTTTGTCGTAGCCCAGATAGACTCCGCAGACCATGTCGGGCGAAAAGCCGATGAACCAGACGTCCTTCTCGTCATTGGTGGTGCCGGTCTTGCCGGCGATCGGCTTGCCGAGAGCGCGAAGCGCACTGCCCGTACCGTACTGGACGACGCCTTCCATCATCGAGACGATCTGATAGTCGGTCATCGGATCGAGCACCCTCTGCTCATGCTCGATCAACGTCGGTTCCGGCTGATTGTGCCAGCTCTTGGCATTGCAGCCGATGCATTCGCGCGTGTCATGCTTATAGATCGTATGGCCGAAGCGATCCTGGATGCGGTCGATCAAGGTCGGAACGACGCGGATCCCCTCATTGTCGAGGATCGCGTAGGCATTGACCATGCGGATCAGCGTGGTATCGCCGGCGCCGAGCGAATAGGAGAGATACGGCGGCAGATTATCATAAACGCCGAACTTTTGTGCGTATTCGGCAATGAGCGGCATACCGATGGCTTGGGCCAGCCGCACCGTCATCACGTTACGCGATTCCTCCAGGCCGAAGCGTAACGTCGACGGGCCGAAGAATTGACCGCCGTAGTTTTCCGGTTTCCAGATACCGCCCCCGCTGGGACCCATATCGATTTCGATCGGCGCATCATTGATGATCGTCGAGGGCGTATAGCCGTTGTCGATCGCGGCGGCGTAGACGATCGGCTTGAACGAAGAACCCGGCTGGCGCATCGCCTGGGTGGCGCGATTGAATTGACTCTGGTCGAATGAGAAACCGCCCACCATCGCCAGGACGCGGCCGGTATGCGGGTCCTCCGCCACCATGGCACCGGAGAGCTCCGGTACCTGGCGCAGTTGGTACTCGCCCTTCTGATCCATCGGTTCGACGTAGATGACGTCTCCCGGCGACAGCACCTCGCTTACGCGCTTGATGGGGTGCGACCGCCCCTTGGCCGGCCGCGCCCATTTGACACCCTCGAGCGGGATCGTTCCGGTCTCGCGCTCCTTGACCACAGTGCCGCCAGGATCGCGCGGCGGCTGCAATCCGATGCGCGCCGACTGATCGCCAGTTTCCAGCACCACCGCCATCCGCCACGGCGCTATGTCCGACAGCGACTTCACATTGGCGAGCTTCAGTCCCCAATCGCCGCTGATGTCGATCTTGGCGATCGGACCGCGATAGCCCTTACTCTCGTCGAATCTGACCAGACCGTCGACCAAAGACTTGCGCGCCAGCAGCTGCAGCTTGGGATTGAGCGTGGTGCGCACCGACAGGCCGCCCTCGTAGAGCTTTTTCTCGCCATAGTGGTCGACGACGTAGCGGCGCACCTCCTCGGTGAAAAATTCGGCCGAGTATTCGTGGGTATCCGGCGGCCGCATGTTGACCACCAGCGGCTCCTTCTCCGCTTTCGCGCCATCGGCGGCGGAGATGAAGCCATCTTCCATCATGCGATCGATCACATAATTGCGTCGCGCCAACGCCTCGTCGTAATGGCGGAACGGATTGTAATTGTTCGGCCCTTTCGGCAAGCCGGCGAGATATGCGGCTTCCGCAATCGTCAGCTCGTGCACCGACTTATCAAAATAAAGAAGTGAGGCAGCGGCCACGCCGTAGGCGCCGAAGCCGAGATAGATCTCGTTGAGATACAGCTCGAGAATCTTGTCTTTCGAATAGGCGCGCTCGATCTTGAGCGCCAGCAGCATTTCCTTGATCTTGCGCTTGAAAGTGACCTGGTTCCCAAGCAGGAAGTTCTTCGCTACCTGCTGGGTGATTGTTGAAGCGCCCTGCGGATGGCGGCCGCTGCCGTAAT
>JBOHIU010000127.1:0-14175 GCA_050725855.1 Xanthobacteraceae bacterium
ATGCGGCACCAGCCGAGCAAGTGAGTTTCTTACTAGTGCCGGAAGCGGGTCGAAAGGATTTTGTAGCCCGGGTTGAGCGTAGCGAAACCCGGGGGCGGCGGTGAAATCCGAAATATCGTTTCCCGGATTTCGCTTCGCTCAATCCAGGCTACAGCGCTACGAAGCGTGTTCGCCGTGCCCAATCGTGATGCCTTCGGCCCTCCACTGCCGAAAGGCTCTGACGAAGATCGGAAATTGCGGCGAAGGTTGTTTGACAGCGTCGGCTCATCGTTCGCGCGCGAACAAAGACACGCGGCGCGAGAATGAAGATGCTTGTCCGGCGCTGCGGCGGGGGTTGGCAAAAGGTTCCTTAACCCTCGTTGCCTAATTTGAGCCGACCGGGGTGCTGTCCTACCGCGTGGAGGGGGACGGTTCCATCCTGTTTGCGCGGGAGAACCGGCGGGCGTGTTTGGTCCGGAGTGGCTTGATGAGTAGGCGCGGTGCGCTGGTCGTAGTCGTCGTGGCGGCGTGCCTGTCGGGGCTTGCGGCCTGCTCGACGGCGACCTCATCCGACGGCCTAGCGTCGTCGGATACAGGCGCGACATCCGCCGGACCGCACGGCCTTCTCAGCGATCTATGGTCGCCAAAAAAGACAGACGCACCGGATTCGCCCGACGCCATTCTGGGCGAAAAAGGTCCTGGCGACAGAGCTCTTGGCGACAAAGGTCCTGGCGACACGGGCGACGCGACCGGAGCCGTGTCCGTCGCCACACAACCGGCCGAACCGGGACCGAGCGGCGAGCCGGTCGCGCCGCTGGCCGCGCCGGGGCTCGCCGGCGACGATCCCAATGATGATCTGCAGAAGGGCAAGCGCTATTTCCGCGCCGCCGATTTTGGCCTTGCCGAAAACAGCTTCCGCACGGCGGTGGAAAAACATCCGCGCGATGCCGAGGCCTGGGTCGACCTCGCCGCCGCCTATGACCGGCTGCACCGCTTCGATCTCGCCGACCGGGCCTATGCGGAGGCCATTCGGTTGATCGGGCCGACGGCGGCGATTCTCAACGACCAGGGCTTTTCCTATATGTTGCGCGGCGATTACACGCGCGCACACCGGAAGCTGATGCAGGCACAGGCCAAGGACCCGAGCAATCCTTATGTGCGCGCCAATCTGCAATTGCTGGCGCAAGCCTATCGGAACGGCCAATCGGTCCAATGAGCGCGGCGCCCGCGCGCTTGCGCCGCACGTCCCCCGAATCCGGCTTGAATCGGCCGCGCGGCGTGGCGATATGAGGCCGGGGCCGACATGGTCGCGGAAAGGCTTCATGTTCGAAACGTTCAAACACTTTGTCACTGAATTTGTAGACGGCGGCAAGCCGCCGAGCCAATTCGCCGAAGACGATTACAGGCTCGCCGCGGCGGCGCTTCTGGTCCATTGCGCGGCGATCGATGGCGAGGTGACGCCGGCCGAGCGCGAAAAGCTCTACGCCGTGATCAAGCAACGCTTTAATCTCAGCGACGGCGCCACCGCCGAACTGATCGAAAAGGCAACCGCGGCCGAGCACGAGTCGGTCGACCTCTATCATTTCACCCATCTGCTCAACCGAGCGCTCGACGAAGAAGGCCGCGCGAAAGTCATCGAAATGATGTGGGAGATCGTCTACGCCGACGGCTCGCGCGACGAACTCGAGGACAACCTTCTCTGGCGCGCGGCCGACCTCCTCGGCGTCTCGCAGCGCGAGCGCGTCGAACTGCGCCAGCGCATTGCCGCCAAGGCCGGCGAGACGACCGGCTAGGATAGCCATGAGCGCGAACGCAGAGAGATGAGACGCGAGCCATGCCAACGGTGACGCTCATCACCGGCGCCTCGTCCGGCATCGGTTCGGATCTGGCGCGGGTCTTTGCTGCCCATGGCCATGAACTGGTGCTCGTCGCACGGCGCCAGCCCGAACTGGCCGCCCTGGCCGACGAGATTGCGGCGAACGGCGGCAAGCGGCCGGCGGTACAGGTGCTCGATCTTGGCGAGCGCGATGCGGGCTCACGCCTCGCCGCCGAACTCGCCGCCCGCGATTTGGAGCCGGCCAGCGTCGTCAACAATGCCGGTTTCGGGCTCGCTGGTCAGTCCGCGGCGATGAGCCGCGAGCAACAACTGGCGATGATCGATCTCAACGTGCGCGCGCTCACCGACCTGTCGCTTGCGTTCACCGACAGCCTGGTCCGTCACCGCGGCGGCATTCTCAATGTCGCCTCGATCGCGGCGTTCCTGCCTGGCCCCGGCATGGCGGTCTATTATGCCAGCAAGGCCTATGTGCTGTCGTTCAGCGAGGCCCTGCACCGCGAGCTTAAGCCCCGCGGCGTGCGGGTCACCGCGCTCTGCCCCGGTCCAGTCGCGACCGGATTTCAGGCGCGCGCCGGAATACGGCCTGGCGGCATCGGTGATCGCTCGATCCTGGCGCTGCCGTCTCGGCGTGTCGCCGAGCTCGGCTATGCGGGCTTCATGCACGGCGACCGCGTGGTGATCGCCGGCACCGGCAACAGGATCGCGACCTTTTTCATGCGCCACGTGCCCCATGCTCTTTTGCTGCCGATCGTTGGCCGCCAGATGGCGCGGGCGCGGGGCGCCTGATCCAGCGACAGAGGCTCTTAGTTCTTTGAGTTTGCCCGCGGGAGCGATATTTCTGAAAGCGCATTTGATTCGCTGCCGTCATGCCGCTGCCGATCCTGACCGTTCTGCACCAAGAGCACTCCACGCCCGGCCGCATCGGCTACGCTCTGCAGCAGCTCGGCTATCCGCTCGACGTGCGCCGGCCGTGCTTCGGCGATCCGCTGCCGGAGACGATGCACGAGCATGCCGCCGGCATCATCTTCGGCGGGCCGATGAGCGCCAACGACGAGGACGATTTCATCCGCCGCGAAACCGATTGGATCGACGTGCCGCTGAAAGCGGACAAGCCGTTTCTTGGCGTCTGCCTCGGTGCGCAGATGTGCGCGAGGCATCTTGGCGGCCGGGTCTTTCGCCATCCGGAGGGCCATGCCGAGATCGGCTATTACCCGATCCGGCCGACCGCCGCCGGGCTTGCCGCGGTCAATGGGTGGCCGGAATGTGTCTATCAATGGCATCGCGAAGGCTTCGATCTGCCGCCCGGCGCCGAACTTTTGGCCGAGGGCGACACCTTCGAGGTGCAGGCGATCCGCTATGGGCGTGCCTTCGCGCTGCAATTTCATCCCGAAGTGACCCACGCCATGATGTACAGGTGGATTGCCCGTGGCGAGGAGCGCATGGGCCTGCCAGGTGCGAGGCCGCGGGATACCCATTTCACCGACCGCGCGGTCTACGACTACACGGCGCGCGCGTGGCTGCGCATGTTTCTGGAGCGGTGGCTTGGAGGCTGAGCCAGCGATCGGACTTATTGCCCGTGCGCAAGCTGCTCGGCAAAATACGCCACCGTCTTGGTATACACCTCCGACGCATTCCACTGCTGCAGCACCTGGAAATTGGCGGTGCCTTCGCCCCACGGTTGACCGCGCTGCCAGCCGTAGCTTTTCAGATAATTCGCCGTCGAAGCGAGCACGTCGGGAACGCTATGGATGAGATCGCGACGGCCTCGCCCGTCGTAATCGACCGCGAATTTCAGATAGGAGGAAGGCAGGAACTGAGTCTGCCCGATCTCCCCCGCCCAGGCGCCACGCATTTGCGAGGCCGCCATATCGCCGCGATTGACGATCTTGAGCGCATCGAGCAATTCGGCTCGAAACTTGTCCGCCCGGCGGCAATTGTAGGCAAGCGTGGCGAGCGCTCGAATGGTCGGGAAATGGCCATCGTCGGCGCCGAAGTCGGTCTCCAATCCCCAGATGGCGACGAGGATCGGGCCCGGGACGCCGTACTGCCGTTCGATACGATCGAACAGCGGACGGTATTGCGCCAAAAGGCGCCGGCCGCGCGCCAGCCGCGGCGGCACCATCCGGCCGGAAAATTCCTGAAAACTCTGGCGGAAAACGCCCTGCGCGTGGTCGCGGGCAATGATTGTCGGGTCGTAAGTGATGCCGCCGAGCGCGGATTGGATGGTCCGCTGGGAAATGCCTTGCGTGGCCGCCTCCTGCTTGACGGCCTGCAGCCAGGTTCCGAAATCGCCGCCGCAGGGTGCCTGCTGGGCGATAGCCGGAACCGTCATCAGCCCAAGACAAAGCAGTAGCCAAGGCAGTTGTGCTGAAAATCGCCGCATGGGGTCCTCGTGTGTAGCTAAATGGATCAATGCATTAGGACGTCAATGTGATAGCGCACGATGCCGCAGGCCTCGATCGGGCTCTGCGGTATGCTCGGTTAGCCCGGTTCGTAGTCCTCGGCGTGGAAAAGGTCACGAAAAACTGCGGCCGAAATCAGCACGACCGCAATGGTGCTCAAGCCGCCGAGGAGCACCGCCGGAATGGCGCCAATGGCCGCCGCGACCGTCCCGGCGCGGAAAGTTCCGAGCTGGTTCGAGGTCGACGTGAACATCGCGTTCACCGCAAAGACTCGCCCGCGCATCTCGTCCGGCGTGTGCAATTGCACCAGCGTCTGGCGGATCACCATGCTGATCGTGTCGGCGGCGCCAACGACGATCAACGAGGCCATGGCGAGTACGAAGCTCGGCGACAGCGCCAGGAGGATGGTTCCCAGACCGTATATCGTAATGGCGGTGAAAATCGCGGGCCCGACGCGGCGCGAAATCGGGTGCCGCGTCAGGATCAGCGCGGAGGCGATCGCGCCGACCGCTGGCGCCGCCTGCAAAGCGCCGAAACCGATCGGTCCGGCGGCAAAAACGTTCTTGGCGAAAATCGGCAACAAGGCCGTGACGCTGCCCAGCAGGACGGCGAACAGGTCCATGGTGATCGCGCCGAGCACCACCTTGTGGTGGGCGATGAAGGCGAAACCGCTGAACAGGCTTTTGAGATCGGCGGGTTTTTGTTCGCTGACGGTGCGCTCGATCTTGACGCCCGGAAGGATGAGAGCGGCCGATAGCCAGAGCAGCGCGCAAAGCGCGAACGCTAGTCCCGGACTCACCTCGATCAGCACGCCGCCAAGCGCCGGGCCGGCAACAACCGCCGCCTGCGAACCGGAACTCGACGCCGCGATCGCGCGCGGCAGCATGTGCGCCGGTACGATATTGGGCAAAATCGATTGCAAGCTCGGCTGTTCGAATGCCCGCCCGGCGCCGATCAGAAAGGCCATGCCGAGGATCAGCCCCGGCGTAAGCCACCCGGTTGCGGTCGCCAGCGCCAGAACCGCCACGCCGAGCGCTTCAAGGCTCTGCGCGATCGCGCTGACGCGGCGGCGGTCGTAGCGGTCGGCCGCGTGTCCGGTGGCGAGAAATAGACCGACAGCGGGGATGAATTGAACGAGGCCGACCAAGCCGAGATCGAATGAACTTCCGGTCAGCACATACATCTGCCAGCCGACCGCGACCGCCTGCATTCGCAGCGCAATCGAGGCGGCGATGCGCACATAGACAAAGCGTACGAACGGGCGGTGGTCTAGCAGCCTTGTCGCCGGAAGAGGGTCGTCCATTGTGTGGCTATAATCGCTTTTTGGCAAAGGCGCGCCCGGAAGGGGATTTCAAATTTCTCAAGGGCAAACGCACGTTCCTCGTCGGAAAATGCAATGTATGTCTTGAGTTGCCACGGCTTGAATTTTGAGGCGTTCGAAACCTGTCGGCATTGTGTGTGGTCGGTCCGGCTCTGAGATCGTCGGTAATGTCGGTGTAGAATCGATCGGGAAAAGCACTGCTGTGGAACGAGCCGTAGCAAGTGCGCGGGGTCCGCCTTTGCCCAAATGGGCTTCAGTTGGGCTTCAATTGGACTTCGGCGCGACAGCCTTCGCGGCGTTGCGCTTGCGAAGGCTGGTGGAGCCGAGGGGATTTGAACCCCTGACCTCCGCAGTGCGATTGCGGCGCTCTCCCAACTGAGCTACGGCCCCGCAATGGTACAATCCGGGCCCAAATTGCCGGACTTTGGCGGGTGCGGGGCATTTAGGGCGGGCGTCAGATGGTGTCAAGGACGGCTCCGATGACGCATATCCTTGTTCGCGCCGCCGCGAATCGCTAGTCTCCCGATTCCGAAGTCCGCGTCGTTGTGCGGCCCTCTTGTTTGCGAGCTTCGGAATCGAAAGGACACTAGCAAGTTACTGATCTAGTGTGGCTTTGGTTTAGAAGTCCGCACGACGAGTCCCACCGTAAGAGTGATGCGGACCTCTCAACCGCCACGCTCGTTTCCGCCCCGTCTCCCACCTGCGAACCCTCCATGCGCGCATTTTTTCTCGTCGTCGATCTCGCACTTCAACTCTACATCTGGGTCGTGATCGCCATGGCGATCTTCTCCTGGCTGGTCGCCTTCAATGTGGTGAACACGCGAAATCATGGCGTCGCGGTCATCGGCGACTTTCTCTATCGGGTGACCGATCCGGCGCTGCGGCCGATCCGCCGGATGCTGCCTAATCTCGGTGGCATCGACATCTCGCCGGTGATTCTCTTTCTGATCATTGTCTTCATTCGCTATGTGATCGCGCTCTATATACTCCCCAACGTGTATTGAGCGGCTGTGTTCAGCTTGTCCCGTAGATTGACGCCGGACGGCGCATTTATGGACGCGCGTGTCTGATGAGCGCGAAGATCATCGACGGTAAGACGATCGCCGCTGACTTGCGTACCGCCGTGGCGGGCGAGGTGCGACGCCTTCATTCCGAGCATGGCCTTCAACCGGGCCTGGCGGTCGTGCTTGTCGGCGACGATCCCGCGAGCGAGACCTATGTCGGCAGCAAGGCGCGTGCGCTGCTCGATGCCGGCATGCGCTCGTTTGATTTTCATCTTTCGGCAGCGGCGACCGAGGCCGAGCTGCTCGCGCTTATCGACAAGCTTAACGCCGACGCCGAGGTGAACGGCATTCTGGTGCAACTTCCGCTCCCGCCGCAAATCGACCCGGCGCGGGTCATTGGCAGCATCGATCCTGACAAGGACGTCGACGGCTTTCATCCGCTCAATGCCGGAAGGCTGATGAGCAACCTGCCGGTCTTGGTGCCGTGCACGCCGGTCGCCTGCCTCAAGCTGATCAAAACCGTCCATCCGTCACTGGTCGGAATTGACGCCTTGATGATCGGCCGCTCGCACATCGTCGGCAATCCGCTGTCGCAGGTTCTCCTCAACGAGAATGCGACCGTCACTATCGCGCACACCCGCACGCGCCATCTGCCGGAGCTGTGCCGCCGGGCCGAGTTGCTGTGCGTTGCCATCGGCTGCGCCGAATTCATTCGCGGCGACTGGATCAAACCGGGCGCGACCATCATTGATGTCGGCATCAACCGAGTCACCGCCGGCGGCAAATCGCACATTGTCGGCGATGTGAAATTCTCCGAGGCTGTCGAAGTCGCAGGCGCCATTACGCCGGTGCCCGGCGGCGTCGGCCCGATGACGATCGTCTGCTTGCTCGTCAATACACTGCGCGCGGCCTGCATGCAGGCCGGCCTGCCGGCGCCGGCCGTGTGACACTATACCAAGGGCACCGCAAGCGGCGCGAACACCCCGAGTGCGACCAGGACAACTCCGATGGCGCCGAGGACGCCGGCGAACCAGGCGAGCGCCATCATTCCGGTGATCACCGCCGCCGAGGCGAGGACGATGCCGACCTGGAAGGCCGCCGAGGCCAGTTCATAGTGGCGATATTTCGCCATCGCCAAATCACGACCTTTCTCCTGTGCCTTGGCTCGAACGGCGAGTTCCTTGCGGCCATTTCCCGCCTTCGGGTCCGACTCATAATGCGCGGCCGCCGTTCGCCACGTGCTCATTTGTTTATCGAGCGCGGCCTTGACGACAGGATCGGCGCCGTTGGCGGCGAGCAAGGCCGTTTGGTCGGCGATGGCGGTCACGACAGTCTGGCGGATGTCCTTGGCTTGGTAGAACGCCCAGGTATCGGCGGACTTTACATTGGCATCGATCGCTTCGGTCTGCGCGTTCTTGCCGAGCGTTTCCGAGAACGACAAGAACAGCGCCAATATCGCAATCAGCAGCGCGATCTTTTTGCTCGAACCGGCGGCGTGCTGCGCGTGTTCGGCGTGTTCCATGTGTTCGTGTGCTTCCGGCATTCTGCGCCCCTCTTTGGTCATTCCGGGGCCGAGCGCAGCGAGGAGCCCGGAATCCATAGTCTCGGCGCGTGTGGTTATGGATTCCGGACTCGCCGCTTCGCGACGCCCCGGAACGACGGATAACATGAATTCAGCCTAAGCGCGCGGGTGCGCGCTGCGATAGGCCTCGATCAGCCGCTCGGCGTCGACCTCGGTATAGATCTGCGTCGTCGACAGCGAGGCATGGCCGAGCAGTTCCTGAATCGAGCGCAGATCGCCGCCGCGCGCGAGCAGGTGCGTGGCGAAGGAGTGGCGTAGCGCATGCGGCGTTGCAGTCTCGGGGAGACCGAGCGCGCCGCGCAGCCTCGCCATGGCCAGCTGGACCACGCGCGCAGCCAGTAATCCTCCCTTGGCACCGACGAACAACGGCCCCTCGGCCGGCAGATCGTAGGGACAGAGCGTGACGTATTCCGCGACGAGTTTCTGTACCTGCGGCAGCACCGGGACCATGCGCTGCTTGCGGCCCTTGCCGGTGACCGTAAGGACGTCGCCCACCGCATCGTCACGTCTCAATCCGAGCGCCTCGGAGATGCGCAGGCCAGAGCCGTAAAGCAACGCCAGCACCGCGGCATCGCGGGCGTGAATCCACGGTTCGCGTTCATCGCCGGCGGCGCTGTCGGGATCGGCCATGCGCTTGGCGGCGGCTGGACTGAGCGGTCGCGGCAGCGTCTTGGCAATCTTTGGCGTACGCACATTGGCGAGCGCGCCGAGGTTGCCTTTGCCGCCCCGTTCGAGAAAGCGGGCGAAAGCGCGCGTTCCGGCCAGCGTGCGCATCAGCGAGCGGCTGCCGGTTCCCTGCGCCCGCCGCGCCGCCATGAAGGCGCGCACGTCGGCGGGAGTGAGCGCCGCGAGTTGTTTGAGCGACAGCGTGCCGCCGCAGTGTCCGGCGAGAAAGGCGAGAAATTGCAGCACATCGCGCCGGTAGGCTTCGACCGTCTTCGGCGACAGGCGCCGTTCGCTGCCCAGATAAGACAGCCAGCTTTCGATCTCGGCGCCGATCTTGGGGGAGACGAAGCCGGGCAATTCGTCCCTTCCTCCCCCTGAACGGGGGAGGTCGACGTGCAGAGCGCGTCGGGTGGGGGTTAATTCACGGCGCGACTTGGGCAGTTTGACCCCTCCCCGGCACGCTGCGCGCGCCGACCTCCCCTTTCAGGGGAGGAATATTTCAAGGCATCGCCACATTACCTGGACCGCTCTTTACCCTTCCTAAAGGGGCGGGAATCGGGAAACCTCCGATCATGCCGCGACGCGTCGTCGATGTCCTCGTGCCGGTCGCTCTCGACCGAGCCTATTCGTACACCGTGCCGGACAAGCTTGCGCTTGCGCCGGGCGACGTCGTTACCGTGCCGCTCGGCGCCCGCGAGGCGACCGCCGTGGTATGGGCGGAAAATCCCAAGCCCAATCCGCGCCTCGATAATCGGCTGAAGGATGTCGAGGAAAAACTCGACGTGCCGCCGCTGCGCCCCGAGCTGCGCAGCTTCGTCGATTGGGTGTCGAACTACACTTTGAGCTCGCGCGGCATGGTGCTGCGGATGTGCCTGCGCATGGGCGAGCATCTGGGCGCCGAGCGCGAGCGCGTCGGCGTGCGGCTTGCCGGTGCTCCGCCCCAGCGCCGGACCGCCGCGCGGTCGCGCGTGCTCGAACTTCTCGCCGACGGCATGGTGCGCGGGAAGAGCGACGCGGCGCGCGAGGCGGGCATCTCCACCGGCGTGATCGACGGGCTGATCGACGAAGGCACGCTCGAAACAGTCGTGCTGCCGCCTGAGCCGGTCGCGGAAATACCCGATCCGGATTTCGCCCAGCCGGATCTTTCGCCGGCGCAGCGCGCTGCCGCCGCGGAACTAAAAGCCACGCTGGCCAAAGGCGGCTATTCGGTCACATTGATCGACGGCGTCACCGGCTCGGGCAAAACCGAGGTTTATTTCGAGGCGGCGGCCGAGACGATCCGCGGCGGTCGGCAGAGCTTGATTCTGATGCCGGAGATCGCGCTCACCGCGGCCTTTCTCGATCGTTTCGCCGCGCGCTTCGGCCACAAGCCGGCGGAATGGCATTCGCAACTCACGCCGCGGCGGCGCGCGCGCACCTGGCGTGCGGTGGCAAACAAAGAAGCCTCGGTCGTGGTCGGCGCGCGCTCCGCTCTGTTTCTGCCCTATGCCGATCTTGGGCTGATCGTGGTCGATGAGGAGCACGATCCGGCCTACAAGCAGGAAGACGGCGTTCGTTATCACGCCCGCGACATGGCTGTGGTGCGCGGCCATATCGCCCGCATCCCGGTGGTGCTCGCCTCGGCGACGCCGTCGGTCGAGACCGAAGTCAACGTGCGGCGCGGTCGTTACGCACGCATTACGCTGCCCGAGCGTTTCGGCGGCGCGCGGCTGCCGGCAATCGAAACGATCGATCTGCGCGTCGCACCGCCGCCGACGCGCCATTTCATCTCGCCGGTGCTGGCCGGTGCGATGAAAGTGTCGCTGGAGCGGGGCGAGCAGGCGCTGTTGTTTCTCAATCGCCGCGGCTATGCGCCGCTGACGTTGTGCCGCGCCTGCGGCTTCCGCTTCGCCTGTCCGAATTGCGACGCCTGGCTGGTCGATCATCGCTTCCGCCGCCAACTGGTCTGCCACCATTGCGGTTACGCCATGCCGCATCCGACAAACTGTCCGCAATGCCAGGCGGCCAATTCGTTCGTGCCGATCGGCCCCGGCGTCGAACGGCTTGAAGAAGAGGTGCGCGAACTGTTTTCCAGCGCGCGCGTGCTGGTGCTCTCAAGCGATCTGGTCGCCTCGGTCGAGCGGATGCGCGAGGAGTTCGCCGACATTGCCGCCGGCCGCTTCGACATCGTCATCGGCACGCAGCTTGTCGCGAAAGGCCATCACTTCCCGATGCTCAATCTGGTCGGCGTCATCGATGCCGATCTCGGCCTCGCCAACGGCGACCCGCGCGCCGCCGAGCGCACCTTTCAGCTCCTGCATCAGGTGGTCGGCCGCGCCGGCCGCGAAGCCGGCGCCGGTTACGGCTATTTGCAGACGCACCAGCCCGAGCATCCGGTGGTCCGCGCGCTGATCGCGCAGGACCGCGACGCCTTCTATGACGCCGAGATCGCGCAGCGCGAAGCGACGCACTACCCGCCGTTCGGGCGGCTGGCGAGTCTCGTCGTCTCGGGGCCGGACAAGCACGAAACGGAAAGCTTCGCGCGCGCGCTCGCCCGCGCCGCGCCCAAGATCGAGCGCGACAGCGGAGCACCGAAACCCGATCTCCTCGGTGGCGCGCCAACGTCTGATCTCTTTGGTGGTGCGCCCAAAGCCGATCGCGGGGCCGAAGCGCCCAAATCGGACAGCCTCATGAGCGATGAGGTGCGCGTGCTCGGCCCCGCCGAAGCGCCGCTCGCGCTCATTCGCGGCCGCTATCGTTTTCGTCTGTTGGTCAAATCGCCACGCGCGTTCGATCTATCGGCTTATTTGCGCGGCTGGCTCGCCGCCGGCCCGAAGCCGAAGGGTTCGATCAAGCTCGAAATCGACATCGACCCGCAAAGTTTTTTGTGAGTGGAGGCGTAGATTCATGGATCTGCCTCCATTAAACTTCAAGCGGACCCTCGACGTCGAGGTGATCGATATCGGCATCTCAACCTCACTGATGCGCCATGGGGGATGACCACGACACGCTAAGAACAATTGCCAACGCTCAAACGACAGCCAGCGAAAAGGACCAGTTGTATTGGCTTTGGCTAAGTTCGGCCTATTCTATTTTGCGAAGCCGTGTTCCGGATATATTTGGGTATCAATTGGATTTGGAACGATCGTACGGCGCAGCCAAACAAATTGTGATGGAACTATGGGCTATACGCTCCTTTCTCATTAAGCTTAGGGTCAATCTCGAGGAATTCGATAAGCTTATTCCAAATATAAGAGCTTTTCGTGATGCGATTGCTCACATCGATGAGCGCGCGGAGGGGATGTTAGTCATAAAGGGCAAACAAAAACCTATATCAAAAAGTAGAGCCTCGCTCGCAGGAGGTCTCTTGCAGTCTGATGATGGGGTCCATTGGACAGGGTTTAAGTTCTGTTACGGTATCATCGGTACATCAGACGGGCTGTATACAACTTTTGGACTGGTTCGTGATTGGATAGTTACGAATACAGACGGAGGTGCCGTCGAGCTTCAATTAACGCCGAACTTGTTTGCGGAGCTCGACAAATTCATCAGAAGGATGGCCAGAGATAGCAAGCGAAGGGTGGGCTGAGCGCAGCGAAGCCCACGCGGATGCGCAAACGTCACGCGTGGGCACGGCGCTTCGCACCTTTGCCCACCCTACCGCGCTGGTAATGGAGTACGTGCAAGGATATCCTGTACGGTCACTTCGCGATTTGCTCTATGCCACAATTGTACTAGGTCGGCTGCATTCACGGTGGCTGCAATGTCGGCGCCCGACATGGGAAAGGACCTCGTTCGCTTCCCCGCGCCAAGAAAAGGTTCAGAGCGCGCTTATGCGAAGGAGTGACGACCGCACGAATCCCTTACTGCGCATGGATGTCGACAAGTTGTGGCTCGCGGCCGAGCAATCATCCTGCTGCCTATACAAGGACTTTAACACAACCAATGTGATCATTGGCGCGACCGGCCTCAAACTAATCGACTTTGATGTACTGACCAACGCGCCACTCGGATACGATTGGCGAAATTGATGCTGTCATTTGCCATCTCTGGCTACGGGTTCGGAGCAGATCTCCTTGAGATCGTGCAGCGCACGTACATTAAAGAATTGCCCGAGTCGGTCCGCGCCACCGTCACACCCAACTCGCTTCTAATATGGATCGAGGTGCATTGGCTGCTCACTTGTCCGTATATGGAAAAGAATGGGTACACGCGCCGCTGGCCGGACCTGAGAGCGAGGTTTATATGATGATGGAAAAGTCCGAGATAGAGGGCGTTTTGGAAGCCGCCCAACTCGTGCCCTCTGCTAACCATGGAATGGGCGATGCAAAGATAGAGAATATTGTGACGCGGCACAGCACGCATTTATTTGTCATTAGTGCACAAGGAAGTTTCGTTTTGTCTGCTTCAGTGCCCGACGGAAGGCGCCCCCCGTTTGCATATTAATTCGCAACCGTTCGTGCGTTGGCCCATCACGGTTGGAGATATGGCGTATTGCCGATAGCAACCAAGCGTGACGAGGATTTCTCCCAGCACGGTCGCTTTCTGTGGGTACTTAAGCCGTACATCGAAGACGATGCGCGACAGGACTGGAGTAACCCTGCCCTTGTTGTTGAATCCGCACGGGTTCTTGCTGAAATGCACAGAGCAGGGTCGTTAGCATTCGCCTTTCGCATCAAGACTTCCGGCCCGCAAATATTTGTACTAATGGGAAGCACATCACCGCTGTCCTAGATTGGGATATGGCTCGACCCGATTGCCCACTATATGATGTGGCGTTTGCCTCGCTTCAATTCGGCGGTAGGGAGTGTCTGTTTGATGATATCTCGTTGGATTTGGCTCATCTGTTTCTTCGGACATACGTTCGACACGCTGGCCTGCAACCATGGCTGTTGGCCCATCCGGAAATCATGAGCTGGATCTATCGAGTTACAATCCTGAAGAGATTGCTGCACAATTGGCACGTTGCAAACCGCACGCGGCTTCTGCGCCGGCTTGAGGCAGTGCTGCCCGGTTGGTTTTTCGTGAACGGAGCCAGTGCTTGAAGGCTGCGCGAGTAGGCCTGCTGGTCGAAGATAAGCGAGCGGATGGCGACCTGGCCGCGATGGCTGCGGCGGTCAATGCCGATATTCTAGTCTTTGTAGGCGAACCACCCAGCGAGGTGATTTTGCCCTCAGTTGAGGTATACCGTAAGCGGGACTTCGACCCCATTGATTTGAGGACTTCCGATCTTTGCGACGGCGTTTCATCCTGCGGCGGAGTTTCGCCGGAGGTTTGAGCATGGGCGTTGAGGGTCGAGCGGTTGAAGATCAGGTGAGCGGTTTTATTGGCCGCGTTGAGGTTATCGAGGGGCCGAGTGGCCGCCGCAGCTGGTCGGACGATGTCAAGGCGCGGATTGTGCGCGA
>JBOHIU010000128.1:0-36749 GCA_050725855.1 Xanthobacteraceae bacterium
CATCGAGCGCGGAAATAAAGAGCGCGGAGGCGACGTCCATGGAAACGATCGACGTGGCCGGCTGGATCAACAGCCGCCAGGTCAGCGCCCTGCAGATCGTGGTGCTGATCCTGTGCGCCGCCGCCGCCGCGCTCGAAGGTTTCGACACCCAGAACATTGGTTATGTGGCGCCCGCGATCATCCGCGAATGGCACAGCCCGCCACACGATTTTACCATAGTCTTCGTCAGCGGACTCATCGGCCTGCTCATCGGCTGCCTGGTGGTCGCGCCGCTCGCGGATTGGTTCGGCAGGCGGCGCGTTCTCATCGGCACGGCGACGATGTTCGGAATTTTGTCGCTGGCCACGGTCAGCGCGCATTCCGTCCTGTCGCTCTGTATCTTTCGGTTTTTCACCGACCTCGCGCTGGCCGGCGGCATGGCCAATGCCATCGCCATGACGTCGGAATATTTTCCGGCGCGCATGCGCGCGTGGATGACGGTGGTGATGTTCTGCGGCTTCCCACTCGGCGCCTCATTGGGCGGCTTTGTCGCCGCCGCCATCATCCCAAGCTACGGGTGGCGGTTGGTTTTCGTCATCGGCGGAATTCTGCCGCTCATTCTCGCCACCTGTCTGGCAACGTTCCTGCCCGAATCGATCCGCCATCTGGTCGTGAGCGGAGCCGACGTCGCGAAGATCTCCGCAATTCTGCATCGCATCGATCCGCGCAGCGAATTTCCGGCACACGCGCGCTTCGTCATGGCTGCTGACCAACCGTTGGCCGGCCTGACCGTCAAGCACCTCTTCACCGAACAGCGCGCGCTCGGCACCGTGCTGATCTGGATCGTGTTTTTCATGAGCCTGCTCGACATTTTCCTGCTGACGAGCTGGCTGCCGGAGGTGCTGCACGACGCCGGCTTCTCGATCTCGGCATCGGCCATCGCGACGGCGGCGCTGCAAGGCAGCGGCGTTATCGGTTCGCTCGCCATCGGCCCGCTTCTCGACCGCCGCGGCTGTCTGACGGCCTTGCTGCCGATGTATGTTCTCGCCGCCGCGGGAATTGCTGGCATCGGATCGGCGGGCGTGGCATTTCCGCTTATCCTTCTCGCGTCTTGCGGAGCCGGTGTCGGTGTCGTCACCGGGCAGAATACCGCCAACGCCTTTGCGGCCATTTTCTATCCGACCTCGATCCGCGCCACCGGCGTCGGCTGGGCACTCGGCATCGGCCGGTTCGGCGCCATCGTCGGCCCGATCATCGGCGGCATCATGCTGGGCTTGCACTTCAGCCGCCCGATGATATTCGGCATCGGCGCGATCCCGTCGGTGATCGCCGCGCTTGCCGTGTTCGGCCTGATGAGACTGGAACGCGCCAAGAGGATCGCACCGCCGCCGGCGGGAAAGCCGCTCTCGGCGCATTGACCGTCTCGTTTTCTTGATTCGCTCGCGACCGCCCTGTACCGTCGCTTGCGCGCCTGCACGCGCAAGGTTCAGCCCTCCAGGCCCGCCGGCCGCAACGAGCGACGCGTATGCAACAGACCACCGAAAAACTCGACGAAGCCGCCTATCTGGCGAAACTGTCGACCAGTCCCGACTTCATGAACCTGCACGAGGTCGTCCACAAGGCGCGGCAGAATCTCAACCAGAACGCCTGGGACTACATCGTCGGCGGCGTCGAGACCGAAACGACCTTGCGGCGCAATCGCATGGCGCTCGACTCGATCGCGTTCCGGCCGCGTGTGCTGCGTGACGTCTGCAAGGTCGATACCTCGACCGAGATCCTGGGCCGCAAGCTGCGGCTGCCGATTGTGCTTTGTCCGGTGGGTTCGCTGGAAAGCTTTCATCCCGAAGGCGCCGCGCCCGTCGTCAAGGCGGCGGCCGGATTCGGCATCGCCCATATGCTGTCGTCGGTGTGCGATCCCGGCTTGGAAGGCGTCGCGCAGGCGGCACCCGAAGGCTTGCGCATGTTTCAGCTCTACGTCCGCGGCGACGCAGCCTGGGTCGACGATTATGTCGCCAAAGCCATCGCCAACAAATACGCGGCCTTCTGCCTGACCGTCGATACCGCGCATTACAGCCGGCGCGAACGCGACATCGCCAAGCGACACATCACCGGCGGACGCCGCCGCGCCTCCGGCCGCGAATATCAGGCGGCGCTCGATTGGCGCACAGTGGAGCGCATCAAGACCAAGTTCAAGATTCCGCTCGCCATCAAGGGCATCGCCACCGCCGAGGACGCCAAGATCGCGCTCGATCACGGCGTCGAATTCGTCTACGTGTCCAATCACGGCGGCCGTCAGCTCGATCATGGCCGCGGCTCGACCGACGTTTTGCCGGAGATCGTCGAGGCCGTCGCCGGCCGCGCCAAGGTCATCGTCGACGGCGGCTATTGCCGCGGCAGCGACATCGTCAAGGCGATCGCGCTCGGCGCCCATCTCGTCGGCCTCGGCCGCATGCAGTGCTACGGCCTCGCGGCCGCCGGCCAGGCCGGCATCGTGCGCATGCTCGAACTGCTGGAGGACGAGATGACGCGCGCGATGGGTCTCCTTGGCGTCACCAGCCTGGGCAAGCTCGATGCGTCCCACCTTCACGCCGCGACCCCGACTAACCCGCCAAACGTGTTCAGCGCCTTCCCGCATCTGGACATCGCGCCGTATCGGTATTAGGGGCGATTATCTTTCCGCCGACGCGCGAAAGACACATCATTCGTCATGCCCGCGCTTGTCGCGGGCATCCACGTCTTAAGATCAAGGCGTGGATGGCCGGAACAAATCCGGCCATGACGGTCCGAGATAAAAAGAACAAGGAAACGCCGCCATGAACCTCCAACTGAGCATCGGCATCACCAACAATCCGCGTACCTGGCCGATCCTCGACGGCACTGTGAAACCGGACGGCATCGATCTCATTCCGACCATCCTGCATCCGTCGGAGCTGTTCTGGCGGCAGCTGCATTTTGCCGAATTCGCAGTGTCGGAAATGTCCTGTTCGTCGTTCATGATCGTGACCGGCCAGGGCGACCGGCGCTTTCTCGGTATCCCGATCTTCACCACGCGCCGCTTCTATCACACCGCCATTCTGGTGCGTCGCAAGGCCGGCATCGAGACGCCGGCGGACCTCAAAGGGAAGCGCGTCGGCGTGCCGGAGTATCAGCAGACCGCGGCGCTGTGGGCGCGCGGCGTGCTGCTGCACGAATTCGGCGTGCATCCGAAAGACATCGAATTCTGGATGGAGCGCACGCCCGACAAGAGCCACGGCGGCGCCACTGGCTTCAAGGCGCCACCGGGCGTCACGGTCAATCAGATTCCCGCCGACAAAAGCATTGGCTCGATGATGCAGGCGGGAGAACTCGACGCCGCGTTGCATTATCTGTCGGGCCACAATCTGGTCGACCGCAGTCGCGCCGATCTGATCAACAATCCCGACTTCAAATATCTGTTCGCGGACCCAGTCGCCGAGGGCGTTCGCTACTACCGCAAGACCGGCATCTATCCGATCAATCATCAGGCGGTTGTGCGCCGCGACGTTTACGAGAAGGAGCCGTGGGTGGCGCAGAACATCCTCAAGGCCTTTATCGCCGCCAACGAGGTCGCCAACGCGCGGCGCCAGCAGCATGTCGAATATCACCTCGCCACCGGATTGTTATCCGGCGACGCCAAGATGCCGGTGGTCCGGCACGGCGTGGCGGCCAACCGCCAGGTGGTCGAGACCATCGCGCAATATTCGCTGGAGCAGAGCTTGACCCAGCGGCTGATCAAGATCGACGAACTCTACGCGCCGAACGTGCTGGAGTCGTAATTCCATTTCCTCTCCCCTTGCGGGAGAGGGTATTTTACTCCGCCGCCCGCGCCCTCGCCCCGCCATCGATCGCCGCGCCGCAAGCGGCAAGCGCACTGATCTCGCTTTCGGAAAAGCCCGCCTCGCGCAACACCTCGAAACTGTGCTGGCCGAGCCGCGGCTGCAGACGCTCCGATGCGACGCTTACGCCACCGAAGCGCACCGGCAGATCGGTGTAGAGAATTTCGCCCTCGCTCGGATGCGTCGCGCGCTTGAAGAAGCCCGAGGCCGCGAGCTGCGGGTCGGAAAGCAAATCCTCGAGACTCGCCATGCGGGCGGCCGGGATTTCCAGCTCGTGCAAGAGCGAAAGCCATTCGTCGGTGGTTCCGTCGGCGATGCAGGCGCCGGCGATCTCGTATAGGGCGACAATGTTGTGCGCGCGCGAGGCGATGGAGTCGAACCGCGGATCGGCCAGCATCTCCGGCTTGCCGACCGCGCTCCAGAATTTCCGCCAATGCGCCTGGGTATAGGCCATCATGCACAGATAGCCGTCTTTGGTTTTGTACGGGCGGCGCCAGGGTGCGGTGACGCGGGTATAACCGAGCGGCCCCATCGGCGGCACGAAATTATGCCCGAACAGATGCTCGCCGAGCACGAACGCGACCATCTGTTCGAACATCGGGATTTCGACGAACTGGCCGCGCCCGCTGCGTTCGCGCGCGAACAACGCCGCCGAGATCGCGCCGGTGATCGACAGCGCGCAGGTCTTGTCGGCGAGGATCATCGGTGCGTATCGCGGCTCGCCGGCCATCTGCGCCATCAAGGCGGCAACACCCGACTGGCCCTGGATCACGTCGTCATAGGCCGGCCGACCGCTATACGGCCCGCCGTCGCGATAACCGTGCAGCGCCGCATAGACGAGACACGGATATTTCGCGCACACCGCTTTGTGGTCGAAGCCGAGTTTTCCGATCGCTTGCGGCCGCATCGAATGCACCAAAACGTCGGCGGTGGCGATGAGCCGCCACAGCGCCTCTTTCGCACCATCGATTTTCAGATCGAGTACCAGCGAGCGCTTGCCGCGATTGAGCCCCATGAACAGCGCCGCCATGCCGGGCGAACGTGCCGGACCGGTGTGCCGCGGCGCATCGCCGTCGGGCGACTCGATCTTGATGACGTCGGCGCCCATGTCGGCCAGCATCTGCGTCGCCAGCGGCCCGGCCACGACCGACGTCAGATCGAGAATGCGGACGCCCGCTAACGGTCCAGCCATATGTCGTTCCAGATATTCCCACTCCGTCCGTCGTCGCGAGGGCGGGGACCCAGCTGGATTCCCGCTTGCGCGGAAATGAGCGGAAAATAACCAAGCGGGGTCATGCGAATGCCGGCATCACGTCCCGCGCGAACAGGCGCATTGATCGCTGCGCCTCAGCAAAATCCAAGGTGCCGAAATTGATCTGCAACGAGGCGTGCTCGAATTTTCCGATCTTGTCTTCGAAGCCGCGAATGATCGACTTGATCTCGTCCGGGTTGCCGACCAACGCGCCGCGCGCCTCGATCTGGCTTTCCAGCGTGAAGTTCTTCATGCGCCCGATCGACTCGTCGTAGCCCTTGTAGTCCTTCGAGGACGTGCCTTGGGTCCATTCGCCGGCGGATTCGAACAGCGCGATGAAATAATCCTCGAACTGCTGGCGCGGAATTTCCCGCGCCTTCTTCGAATCCTCGTGGCAGAACATGTGAAACGCAACCATGACCTCGCCGTCGCCGGGATGGCCGGCGTCGCGCCACGCCTTGCGATAGACCGGGATCAGGTCCTTGAGCGGCCCGATCGGGATCGACATCAGCGCATGACCGGCGCGGCCGGCAAATTCGAAGGAATCCGCCGTGCGGGTCGAGGCGATGTAGAATTTCGGCCGCGGCTTCTGCGTCGGCCGCGGCAGCGAGGTGATGGCGTCGAAGGAATGGAATTGGCCGTGATGGCTGACGTTCTCCTGCGTCAGCAGAAGTTCGATCTGTTCCAGGCCTTCGCGAAAGCGCGCGATCGATTCGTCGGGCGAGATGCGGAAGCGGCGGAATTCGTGCGGCAGGAAGGCGCGCGCGAAACCGACATCGAAGCGGCCATCCGAGATGGCGTCGAGCATGGCGATCTCGCCGGCCAGCTTGAGCGGATTGTTGAACGCCGGCACCACCGCTCCCGTAAGCAGCCGCATCGTCTTGGTGCGCGCCGCCGCGGCGGCCAGAAACAGCATCGGATTGGGGCTATAGCCGCCGTAGCGCTCGAAATAATGCTCCACCGAACGCGCGTGGGTGTAGCCGAGTTCCTCCGCCTCCTCGGCGATATCGAGACTCTGCGCGTAATACTCGGCCGCGGATTTGTCCGCGGGCCGGAAGTTGGGGAAGAACTGAACGCCGAACTGCATCTTATTGCCTTTTCCCTGCGGCGCATGAACGTGAACGTCGAGACCGCGCGCCGTGACGATATCGCGAACCTGATCGCTGCGCGTGCCGTGAGCACGCAGCACGTCACCAATGTCGCGGTCAAGCTCCGGCCCGCTGCGTTCTTCCCTGGGCTTGAGCTGAGCGCTCAGATAGGCGCCCTGCTCCTTGGCGAGTGCGACCATCTCGGCGCCGAACGGAAGCTGCGCGCGCTCGTAGCGCGCAAGCCCGGCACCGACATCGCCGCCGGCTTCGCGCAGTGCGTCGGCCAGGCTCGCCGCGTCGATCGCGGCCTTGGTGGTTCCGGCGCCGACATGCGGCCGGGCGACAAAGGCTGCGTCGCCGAGCAAAGCCACACGGCCGAACGCGAGCCGGGACGATTCCAAGTCGTAGATCGGCTGGAAAAACGGCGTGGCGCGCCCAAAAATCTCCGCGATCTGTGGCGCCACCAGCGCTCGGGCCTCGGCCTTGACGCGCGCGATGACGTCGGGCCGGATCAGCGGCGGCGGAATGCCGGCATCGTGGTGACGCCCGGCCGCATCGCTGCACAGATCGGCCAGCGTGTGCGCATCGGCCGGCCGGTACCAGACGATGTTGTAGGCGCGGCGCCCGGCCGCCGTGTCGTTATCGCGCCCCGGCACCGGATAGGCCAGCAATTGCTCGCCCTCGGGCAGGCAGAACGTGTACAGCTCAAAAATCTCGCGGCGGATATCCGGCGGCACCAGATTTTCATCGAGCACAGCGCGCCACGCCACGTAGCCGGCATAGACCGGCTGCGCCTGCGGCAGAAACTGCTCGCGCAGCGTGGAGCGAATGCCGTCGGCGCCGACCACTAAATCGCCCTGCTCGCGCGTGCCGTCGGCAAAATGCGCGGTGACGCCGGCGCCATCCTGCGTGACGCGGCACAAATTCCTGCCCAGCCGATAAGCGCCCGCCGGTAGCGCGTCGTGCAGCGCGCGATAGAGCCGTGCCCAGCCGCTCATGATGCGCACCGTCGGCCGGGAGACAATCACTCTGCCGTCGCAATCGAGGCAGACCACCCTGGGCACCTTGATGCCCATGGTCTCGTCGAAGGCGATGCCGGCGCGCTTGAGAATGGCGATGAGCTGCGGATGCGTGCCGAGGCCGACGCCGCGGCTCGCCAATTCCTCTTCGTTGCGTTCGAACACGACGGCGTCCCACCCCGTCGCGCGCAACAAATGGACGGCGATCAGGCCGCCCAGCGATCCGCCGATGACGAGCGCGCGGCGTGTCATGCCGCACCGTCATTCCGGGGCGCGCCGAAGGCGCGAGCCCGGAATCCATAAACACGAAGCAGGAGGTCCGTGCGGATAGGTGCAGATACTGACATGATAGTGTTTATGGATTCCGGGTTCGCCGCTGCGCGGCGCCCCGGAATGACATTCACGGTAGCGCCCAGGACAGGCCGTCGTGGCCCGGCTTGTAATCCATATTGGTCGCCGCCGGATTGCGGTTGATCAGCGGGCGGGCGTACATCGGATTGGTCTGGCTGCGCGTCTCGTGCTCGACGGTAAACAGCACTTCCCTGGTGTCGAGGTCGATGATGTTCTGGAAGCGATATTCGTATTGATTGCTCTCCGCCGTGATCAAGCCGAGATCGAGCAGCTTGCGGTACGGGCCGGAGAAATCGGACAGATAGATCTGCACGTGGTGCTTGTCATAAGCGCGCTCCGGCGCGTCGGTCTCGCGGAAGTAGAAATGCTGCTGCTCGCCGACCTGGACCTTCGCCTCCGGCCCGGCGCCGTTTTTGTGCACCTCGGACGGCGCGCGCAAGACTTCGCGATAGAAGCGCGCGATCCGCTCGGCGGTGCCGGGACGCACGTCGAAGCGGACATAGGGCATGCCGAGCTGGATGCGGCCGAAGCGCTTGACGTCCGGCGTATGCACGTGGATGCGGTTGCCCCACGGACAGACGGTTTCGACGCAGTCGTTGCTCTCGCGAAAATCGAACTTGGTGCCATCGAGCTGCTTGCTCTTGCGCATCCGTGTCAGCCGGTCGAGCAAGGCGGCGCGATCCGGCGACACCAGCCCGACCACGCCGCGCAGCACGTCGGGCGTGCCCATCGGCAGGTGAAACTGGCTCATGCCGACATTGATCCACATGTTGTGCGAGGTGACGTTGAGAAACGGATCGCGCGTATAGCCGAGCCCGGTGACGTAAAAATCCGTGCCGTGATGCTGGTCGGTGATGCAGACGTTGACGTGTCCGATGCCGACGATGTTGCCGATGTCTTCGGCGGGGCGATCGTATTTTTTCTGCTGCATGGCGGCGGCTTCCTTGCTGATGGCACTATACTAAACTGGGCAGGCGCGGCAACGCGCTCAACCGGCGTGCAACCGAGCAGGCGGCGCGCCGGCCCTACTGCGGCTCGATCTTCGCCTGCCGGATCACCTTGCCCCACTTGGCGCTTTCGGACGCGATGAAGGCGCGGAATTCGGCCGGCGTGTCCGATTGCGCGACGATGCCGATGGCTTTGAAGCGGGCGGCGGTTTGCGGCCGCTTGAGATCGGCGGCCAACGCCTTGGCGATGGTGTCGACGATGATGTTCGGCGTTCCGGCGCGGGCGAACAGGCCCTGCCAGGATTGGGCGACGTAACCCGGCACCGTCTCGCCCACGGTCGGTATGTTCGGCAGGTCCGGATCGCGCTCGGCGCCGAGGAGCGCGATGAGCTTCAACCGCCCCGCCTGGATCAGCGGCATGGCCGGCGCGAGGTCGGTGAACTCCATCGACACCACGCCGCTTGCCACGTCGGTCAGCCCCGGGATCGAGCCCTTGTAGGGGACGTGACGGATGTTGACGCCGGTCATGGTCTTGAACAGCTCGGCGAAAATCTGATGCGGCGTGCCGATGCCGGCCGACGCATAGGTCAACGCGTTGGGATCGGCCTTGGCGCGCGCGATCAGCTCGGCCACCGTGTTGACGTGCAGCGACGGCGCCACCACCAGGCCGAACTGGGTGAGACCGATCAGGCAGACCGGATCGAAGTCCTTGGCCAGATCGTAATGGACAGACTTTTTCAGATAAGGCAGCAGCGTGATGACGCTCGGGGCATGCAGGAGCGTATAGCCGTCGGGCACGGCCCGCGCCGCGTAGGCGATGCCGATCTCGCCGCCGGCGCCGGGGCGGTCCTCGACCACGAAAGTGCCGTGCAGCTCACGCTGCAGCACCTCGGCCTCATAGCGCGCCAGGATGTCGGTCGAGCCGCCGGGCGTGAATGGCACCACGATGGTCACCGGCCGGCTCGGATAATCGTCAGCGGCGGCGCGCCATGACCACAGGCTGAAACACAGCAAGCCCAAGGCCGCGCAGGCCACCGTCGCACGCGCGGCGTTTTTACCGGATGTTTTCATTCGCCTCTCCCTTGAGGAGACGTTAGGCCATCGCTCTTTGAATTGGCAACCACAGTCCGCGTGGGGCAGTCATCACGCCGAAGCATCACCACGTATAGCGCAGCGTTCCTGAACCCGCGCAGAGCTGAGACGATCCATCGGAGCGCTTTCGTCCGCGGGATATCCCGCGCGGCTGGACCCGGGCCAGCCAACGCCGGCGCGGGACCAAGCGTTGACTCCGCGGGCACCCCCGGCGCACAACGGCGCTCTTTCGCGAAACTGGATGATGTTATGATTGCAAAACGAAAACCGGCGGCGTTCGGCGACATGCGCGGCTGGATGCAGACGCTCAAGGCCGCCGGCGAATTGCACACGATCGACGCCGAGGTCGATTGGAATATCGAATTGGGCACCATCGCGCGGATGGCGCAGGGGCCGGGCACCGGCCCGGCGCTCCTGTTCAACAACATCCGCGACTACGGCAAGAACAGCCGGTGCCATCAGGTTTTCACCGGCGGCCTGTCCAGCGCGCGGCGGGTCGCCATGATGCTGGGCTTGCCGGCCGACACGCATCCGCGCGAGCTTGTCAAACTCGGCCGCAGCATTCTGACCGAGGGCATCGCGCCGAAAATCGTTAAGACCGGGCCGGTGAAGGAAAACGTCGTAACCGGCGACGATGTCGACCTTTACGAATTTCCGGTGCCGCAGTGGAATCGGATCGATGGCGGCCGTTACGTTCTCACCTATGGCGGCGTAGTGACCAAGGATCCCGACAGCAACGTGATGAATGTCGGCGTCTATCGTGGCATGGTGGCGGGCAAGAACAAGATTCCGATTCTGATGTGGCGCGCGCAGCACATCGGGCATCACGTCACCGCCTGGCAGGAAGCCGGACACAACGAAATGCCGATCGCCGTGGCGGTCGGGTGGGAGCCGTCGCTGCCTTTCGTCGGCGGCTCTCCGGTCCCCAAGGGCATTTGCGAATACGACGTCATGGGCGCGATCCGCGGCGCGCCGGTCGAACTGGTCAAATGCGAGACAGTCGATCTGCATGTGCCGGCGAGCGCCGAAATCGTCATCGAGGGCTATCTGCAGCTCGATCCCGAGACCTATACGATGGAAGGCCCGTTCGCCGAATTCACCGGCTATGTGGCCGGCGACCGCTCGCCGAAGCCGACCATTCGCGTCACCGCGATCACCCATCGCACCGATCCGATCCTGCGCGGCACCATCGAGGGGTCGCTGCCCGGCAGTTATTCCGAGAACGGCATATGCTCGTCGATCATGCGCGCGGCGACGGCCTGGAACGTGCTTGACCGCGCCGGCGTGCCAGGCGTCACCGACGTGTGGTGTCCGCCGGTGCAGACCGGGATCAACGTGTTTGTGCAGATCAAGCAGAGCTACCGCGGCCAGGCCAAGCAGGTCGCCAACGCGCTGTGGGGATCGTCGGCGGCGCATGTACGCTACAAGCACGTCACGGTGGTCGACGACGATATCGACGTTCACGACTACGCCGCGGTGGATTGGGCGATCGCGCAACGCGTCAATGCCGGAGAAAACGACATCGTCATCATGCCGGCGACCTTCGGCGCCGGGCTCGACCCGTCGACGCGGCGGCGCGACCGCAACGTGGCGCAATTCGGCACCGGCAAGTGGAACCGGGTGCTGATCGATGCCACGATAAACCTCGACTACGACCCCGATCCCGATCTCGGCGGCGCGCGCTTTCCGCCCAAGGTCTGGCCGGAGCAGAAAGACATCGACGCCGTGATGGCGCGGTGGGGCGAGCTGGGGCTGGATCGGAAGGGATAACGAGACTCATGCGGCTGTCGCCCGCTTCGGGCTTGCGCATGCGAACTCCCTCGCCCCGGAGGGGAGAGGGTCGGGGTGAGGGATCAGACTTAGCGGATGGTTCTGTTCCCCCTCACCCGGATTGCTTCGCAATCCGACCTCTCCCCGCTGGGGAGAGGTGAGAACAAAGAGTGCCGTTATGGGAAAATTACCCCACCGGCAATGCCGGTTTTCCTTCCGGCACCTGCATGTCGAAGGCGCACAACAAAGCCGCCGTCGCCGCGTAATTGCCCATGAGCAGAACGAGTTCGACCAGCTTGTTAGGTTCGAACAAGGTTTTCATACGTGCATACGCCGCCGACGTGACCTTGTGATCGCGGAAGATTTGTCGGCCGAATTCGATGATCGCCGCCGTCCTTTCGTCAAGCCCCTGGGTGCTCTTGTGATGCTTGATGACGTCGACGACATCCGCCGGCAGGCCTTCCTTGAGCGCTTCCGGCTCGTGCGCGGCCCATTCGAAGGCGCTGTCCATTTCGCGCGCGACGGCGAGGATCGCCGTTTCGCGGGTCTTTGCATCGAAGCACTGAAAGCGCAGATGCTGATTCATCACGTTGTGCGCGTCCACCGTTTTCGAACTGTAAAGATGAAGGCCCGAGGGCCCGCGCAAGCCGACGATCGTCTTGCCCGGCGTGCTGGCCCGGTCGTAGGCGCGCTGGCCGGCCTCGTCCAATTGCTCGCGCTTGAGAAACGGCAGGCGGCATCCGGATTGCGGATCGATATCGGAAGGCATTGGCATATGCAGGCGTCTCCAACTTTGTTGTCATGCCCGCGAAAGCGAGCATCCAATAGCCACAACGGATGCCATTCCCGCACCAATATTGCGAGTCGCTTGCGCTTACTGGATCATCCGTTCCGCGGATGATGACACGATAGGGGGAACCAATGTTCTTCGAAAGCTTCACCCGCACCGAGATCGAGACCTCGGGCGCGCGCATCGTGACGGTCTACGGCGGCAACGGGCCGCCGCTGCTGCTCATGCACGGCAACCCGTTCAGCCATCTGTCGTGGTTGAAGATCGCGCCCAAGCTCGCCCGCGAGTTCACCGTCGTCGCCACCGATCTGCGCGGCTATGCCGATTCGGAGAAGCCGCCCGGCGGCGACAGGCATGAAAACTATTCGTTCCGCGCCATGGCGCAAGATCAGATCGAAGTGATGGCGGCGCTCGGCCACGAGCGTTTTTATGCCGCCGGTCACGATCGCGGCGCCCGCGTGCTGCACCGCATGTGCCTCGACCATCCCGACAAGGTGGCGCGCGCGGCAATCCTCGACATCGTGCCGCAACATCATGTCTTCAATCACCCCAACAAAGCCTGGGCTACATTTTCCTGGCACTGGTTCTT
Source organism: Xanthobacteraceae bacterium (assembly GCA_050725855.1). Taxonomy (GTDB): domain Bacteria; phylum Pseudomonadota; class Alphaproteobacteria; order Rhizobiales; family Xanthobacteraceae; genus BOG-931. The sequence continues at coordinate 12,732 of JBOHIU010000128.1, forward strand.
CATGATCCAGCCCTACGATTTTCCCGAGCATCTGATGAGTGCCGACCCGGACTTTTTCATCGAAAAGAAACTGGCGAAGACGGCGCAAGGCTTGAGCTTTTTCGATCCGGCGGCGCTCGCCGAATACAAGCGCTACATGCGCAATCCGGCGACGGTGCACGCCATGTGCGAGGATTATCGCGCCTGCGCCGGCATCGATTTCGACATGGACACGGCCGATTTCGACGCCGGCCGCAAAATCGCCTGCCCGGTACTGCTGCTGTGGGGCGCAACCGGCGGCGTCGGCCGCAATACCAGGCCGAGTCCGGGCGACGTCTGGCAACGCTATGCCGTCGACATCCGCGGCGCCAAGGCGTTGCCCTGCGGGCATTATCTGTCCGAAGAAGCGCCCGAAGACACCTATCGCGAGCTGCGCGCGTTTTTTGTTGGAGGGGGAATCGGCGCCTAAGACACCAACGCCGGCACGGCCAAGAAATTCTTCATGGCGTACCAGAGGAGATGCCGGTTGTTGCTGTAACCCACGCTATGGGCGACTTGCGGCAGGATGACGAATTGCCGGTCGCCGTTGGGCAGCTGGCGGAAAAAGTCGAGCAGATCGTCGTCGGTCGAGTTGCCGTCCGCTTCGCCGCGGACCATCAAAACGGGCGAAAGCACCTTTGTTGGATCGACCAGCGGAAGATTGGCCGCCATGTCGAGATAGGTGCCGCTCGGTATTGTGTCGCCGAATTTCATTTCCGCTGCGACGATCGCTTCCGGCACCGCCGGATCGTAAAACTCCGGATGGCCGTCGCGGGTGAAGATGGAGCGGATCATCGCGGCGTCGCGCTTGCGGCGCGGACTCGACCGCAGCTCGGCGATGCGCTGTTGCCGGCGCGCAATCTCCGCCGCGCCATGCCCCTTGTAGGTGAAGGCCGAGAGGATGAGCCGGCCGACGCGCTCCGGCTCGGCCTGCGCATAGGCGGCCGCGCGAATGGCGCCGGACGAGGTGCCGTAGAAGTGAATCTTGGGCTGGCCGGTTTCGGCCGTGACCACGGGCATCGCCGTCGTGAGGTCCGCAACGCCGCTCGCGATATCCGAATTATTGCCGGAACTCCCGGAATGGCCATAGCCGTCGTGATCCATCGTCCACACGTCGTAGCCGTAGCCGGCGAACACATTCATCAGGGAATATTCACCCTTGCCGGGCACCGTGAGGTCGTAGCTCGATCGCGCCGAATTGGAGGAGCCGTGGACCAGGAAAAGCACCGGAAGCGGCGCCGCGCCGGCACCCGGCGCGCCGATCCGCTTGCGGAACAGGGAAAGCTTCACGCCGCCCTTATGCGCCCAATATTCCGCGCTCCATATGTCGGAGACTGCAAGCTGGCCGCTTATTCGAGAGCTTGGAGCCTCGGTACGAACCAATGCGGATTCCGTGGCGGCCGCACCTATATCAGGGCTGGCGCTCTCGGCCATGACAACACCCATGACAGCCCCCATGACGCGGCGCGCACCCGGTTGATCGGACATGCTGGTCTCCATTCGGCCTATGCGGCTTTTTTGCGACGCGAGCGGCGGGCAAGTTCTTGCCCGCCGGCGTTCGATGTCGAGATTAGCAGAGCGGTGGCCGCCAAGGCAGGCGGCGAGTGGGCAAAATCGGCATGTCCTCGTCGCGCCGCGCTCGCACCGGCGCCCGACATCTGCTAGTGGGGGCACACCGCCTTGGGGGCACCGACGAGATGGTCGATTGATGCGCACAAAGCCCGGTCGGAGCGTGCCATGCTGACGTCAAAGCACGGCAGCACGCCTATCGTCCGGCGCAGGTTCCACATCAACCGATTAGGCGTCATGCTGAGCGCGGCGATCTTCGTCATTGCCGCGATCGTGCTCTATCACATCTTGCGCGATATTAATCCGCGCAAACTCCTCAACGCGCTCAAGGCAACCGACCGGCGCACGCTGATCATCGCCGGCTGCTTTGTCGCCGGCGGCTATCTGACGCTCACCTTCTACGATCTGTTCGCGCTGCGCACGATCGGACGCACCGAAATACCCTACCGCATCGCCGCGCTCGGCAGCTTCACCAGCTATGCGGTGGGACACAATATCGGCGCCAGCGTCTTTTCCGGCGGCGCCGTGCGCTATCACATCTATTCGAGCCGGGGCCTGAGCGTCATCGACGTCACCAAGATCTGCTTTGTGGCCGGCCTCACCTTCTGGCTGGGCAATGTCACCGTGCTCGGCCTCGGCATCCTCTACACGCCGGCCGCGGGACACGCCCTCGATCAGCTGCCGCTATGGCTCAACCGCGGCCTCGGCCTCGTTCTTCTGGCCCTGCTCGCCGCCTATGTGGCCTGGGTGTGGACCAGGCCGCGCGTGATCGGCCGAGACGATTGGCAGGTGAGCCTTCCCGGCGGCACGTTGACGCTCGTTCAGATCGTGATCGGCATTGTCGATCTGTCCTGCTGCGCGGCGGCGATGTACATGCTGATGCCGGACCAGCCGAATATCGGCTTCGTGACGGTCGCGGTGATATTCGTCGCCGCGACGCTGCTGGGCTTCGCCAGCCATGCTCCAGGCGGCCTCGGCGTGTTCGATGCCGCCATGCTGGTGGCGCTCTGGCAGTTCCAGAAAGAAGACTTGCTGGCCGGCCTGCTGTTGTTCCGCCTACTTTATTATATTTGCCCGTTCGTGCTCTCGCTGATCGTGCTCGGCACTCGCGAAGTGCTGCTCAACCGCCTCACCCGCGAGGCAGCGCAGGCCGCGCTGCCGCCGATCGGAGCGGCCGGCAAATGCGTGGGGGAACGCGCCGATCTCGGTTGATGGGCTGCAGTTTCGCACGGAGCGCCAAGGCGATCACTCGCGCGGCAGGTAAAAAAGAAGCCGGAATTTCGTTCCGCCTCGAGCTTGGAGGGTTCTGTCTTCACTCTGCCCGGCGTTGATCATTCCGGGCAGCAGGCAGCAAGAGAGTTATCTCTCCGCCTTCTCCAACGCGGCGGATATCTCCAACGGCAGACGTCTCTTCCCGGAAGGTCACTGCGCGGACGAAACGTCAAGGTCGAGATTGGCCTTCCAATAAGCCTTGATCGCGGCCACCGTACTGGGCGGCAGCGGCCCGAAGGCAATATCGGTCGCCATCTTCTGACCCTTTTCAAAGCCCCAATCGAAGAACTTGGTTACGTTCTCATTCGTCGCTTTGGGTGCATCCTTGCGGAGAATCTGCCACGTGCAGCCGGAAATAGGCCAAGTTTCATCGCCAGGCTGATCGGTGAGGATGACGTAGAAGTCCTTGGCTTTGGTGAAATCCACATGAGAAGCGGCGGCCTGGAACCCCTGCAGGCTGGGGCTCACCGTTTTGCCGGCGCTGTTGATCATGCGCGCGTAGGCGAGCTTGTTCTCCAGGATGTAGGCGTATTCCACATACCCAATCGCCCCCTGAATCCGCTGCACATAGGCTGAAACGCCTTCGTTGCCCTTGCCGCCGACGCCGGCCGGCCAATCTACCGAAGTATTGGCGCCAAGCGTCGTCTTCCATTCAGGGCTGACCTTCGACAGATAATCGGCGAAAGTGAAAGTCGTTCCGGAGGCGTCGGAACGATGCACGACGGTGATAGCGGTGTCCGGCAGCTTGAGGCCGGAGTTGAGTTTGGCAATTGCCGGATCATTCCATTTCTTGATTTTGCCCAGATAGATGTCGGCAACGACCGGTCCGGACAGAATGATCTCTCCGGGCTGGATGCCGGGCAGATTGTAGACCAAGTCCTCGCCGGCAATGGCCGTCGGGAACTGAATCAGGTTGTGCTTGGCGAGGTCTTCCGGCGTGAGCGGCATGTCACTGGCGCCGAATGCCACCACTCCGCTCTCGATCTGTTTGATTCCCCCGCCTGAACCGATGGACGCATAGTTTACTTCATTGCCCGTCTCTTTTTGGTAGGTCGCGGCCCATTTTGAAATGAGCGGGTAAACCCATGTACTGCCGGCGCCGGTGACGGTGATGGCGTAGGCGGGCATTGCAAGTGAAATGGTTGCCGCGGCCACGGCTGCTAGTAGGCCTGTTCGCATGAGGAAGCTCCTGCTGACTGTGACGCGTCTTGACCGCGCTTGATGTCGCCCAGATGCGTGGCGCGCCCTTACTAGGATGCGTACTATTTCAGTTTGATGACAGAGCGACAGCGATTTCATGCAGGCGATAGGGATTTGCCTCGCCAGCGAAAATTATTCCGCAGAGTTCAGTGCGGTCCACGCCCGCATGCTGCCGCCCAATAGTTTGGGGCGGATACCAATTCGGGCTCCGCAGGCGCAGTCCGTTGGCAGCCGAGGTCAATGGGCTCCGTACATAATTTGCGATTGCAGGCGCTACGTCTTAATGAGCTTGGCGATGAGCCCGAACGAGGACAGGAGCGCGCTTGCCGCCAAACCATGGCGCGGTGCCATGCTGGTGATCGCGGTGGCGGCAATCGTGTTTATCACATTGGCGCTCGGCGGAGCGCTCGCCGGAATTAATGCCGCTATCGCCTTTGTCATCGTCGCCGCTGCCGCAGTGCTCGCGCTCGGCGCCCGCGGCGAAGGTGCGCGGCTCTCGCAGCAACCGAGCGCGTCCTCCGAGCGCCCCGGTGAGACGATCAGGGCGATAATTGACGGTCTCCCTGATCCGGTGATTGCGCTCGATCGCGATGGCCGCGTGTTGGCTTTCAACGAACCTGCCAATGCGCTGGCGCCAGCGCTGCGGCAGGGCGAACCGGTATCGCTCGCGCTTCGTATGCCCGAATTGATCGAGGCGATCGGCCGTGCCGAGCTGCGCGGAGAGCCGCAGCGCATCGAATATTCCGAACGCGTGCCGATCGACCGCTGGTTCGAAACATTCGTGATGCCGGTCAGGCGCGATGCCAATTCGATCAGGCCCGATCTGATGCTGCTGACTTTCCGCGATCTTACGCCGCTGCGTCGCGTCGAGGAGATGCGCGCTGATTTTGTCGCCAATGCCAGTCACGAATTGCGCACGCCGCTTGCGGCGTTGTCCGGCTTCGTCGAAACGCTGCAAGGCCCGGCGCGCGATGACCCCAAAGCGCGCGAGAAATTCTTGGGCATCATGCAGGAGCAGGCGCGGCGCATGGCGCGGCTGATCGACGACCTGCCGTCGCTATCGCGCATCGAGCTCAACGCTCATCGCCGCCCCGACGCGCCCGTCGATCTCGGACCGATCGTTCGCCAAGTCGTCGACGGCCTGCAACCGCTGGCGCGCGACCGCGAAGTGACGATCAACATCGAGGCCGCCAGCCCGCTGTTTGTGCTCGGCGACCGCGACGAACTGGTTCGTCTGTTCGAGAATCTTGTGGAGAATGCGCTCAAATATGGCGCTTCCGGCAAGCGCGTCGACATCAATTTCACGGCAGGCAAGTCAGCGGACGACGAACCGGAGGCGGTCGTCGGCGTGCGTGATTTCGGGCCCGGCATCGCACCCGAGCATATGCCGCGGCTGACCGAACGGTTCTATCGCGTGGATGTGCGCGAAAGCCGCGCTCAAGGCGGCACCGGGCTTGGCCTGGCGCTGGTCAAGCACATTCTCAACCGCCACCGCGGCCGACTGTCCATCGTAAGCACGCCCGGTTCCGGAGCCCGCTTCACGGTTCATCTGCCGACCGCAGCGACAGTCGACAAACGCTAATTTCTTTCGTGGTATCAACGCCTTTCGCTGTCATCGCACTGTCATCCGAGGGCCCTAGAAGGTCGCTGTGCTGGATATGCCGATGTGCGCTGCGGAGGCGTGGTGGTGGTGGTTGATCTCGTGATGCAGCAGCAACCGGTTGCCATGTTTTCGGTTGCGCGAGCAGCGCGGGCGAAGGCGCTCGACCGCCTGCGCATCGGCGATATTGTCTTTCGTCACCTCACCCGCGCCGCGGCGATCGGCGTCCTGCTGCTGTTGAGCGACGTGATCGTGTCTCTGGTCATCGGTTCGATGCCGGCAATCAAGAAGTTCGGGCTTGATTTCCTTGTCTCCGAGCAGTGGAACGCGGTGAGCGACGAGTTCGGCGGCTTGGCCGCGATCTACGGCACGCTGGTCACGTCGCTGATTGCCATGCTTATCGCAGTCCCGGTCGGGATCATGATCGCGTTCTTTCTGACCGAACTGTGCCCGATATGGCTACGCCGACCGATCGGCATCGCCATCGAACTGCTCGCCGGAATACCGAGCATCATTTACGGAATCTGGGGACTCTTCATTTTTGCTCCGATCCTGCAGCAGACCCTGCAACCATTCCTGATCGATACTCTGGGCAGTGTCCCGCTCATCGCGCCGCTGTTCCAGGGGCCGCCCTTTGGTATCGGGATACTGACCTCAGGGCTAATTCTGGCGATTATGGTGCTGCCTTTCATCTCTTCGATCTCGCGAGACGTGTTCGAGGCGGTTCCACCAGTGCTCAAGGAGGCAGCCTACGGCGTGGGCTGCACAACCTGGGAAGTGGCACGTCACGTCGTACTGCCCTACGCCAGGGTCGGCGTGCTCGGCGGAGCGATGGTGGCTCTCGGGCGCGCTCTGGGCGAGACCATGGCGGTAACGTTCGTCATCGGCAACGCGCATCGCATCTCAACTTCCGTGCTGGCACCTGGAACGACTATCTCGGCCACCATTGCCAACGAGTTCACGGAAGCGGTGGGCAACCTCTACACGTCATCCCTGATCGAGCTCGGATTGATTCTGTTCGTCATCACTTTCATCGTGCTCGCCGTCGCGCGCTATCTGCTGCTGCGCATCGAGCGTCGCGCCGGACAGCCATGAGCAATCGCTATACCGCCCGCCGCCGCCGAAACATCGCCGCTACCGCGCTGGCGCTGGCGGCGACCGCATTCGGCCTCGGATGGCTGGTGCTGATCCTGGGCTCGCTGCTGTGGCACGGCTGCGGCGGATTGTCTGCTGCGGTGTTCACCCAAATGACCCCGCCGCCGGGCGCCGCCGGCGGACTGCTCAATCCCATTATTGGCAGCCTGATCATAACGGCGGTGGCGGTCGTCATCGGCACGCCAGTCGGCATTTTTGCCGGCACTTATCTGGCCGAGTACGGCCGTTACGCGCGGCTCAGCAGCGTCATCCGTTTTATTAACGACATCCTGTTGAGTGCGCCATCGATCGTCATTGGGCTGTTCGTCTATCAGGTGGTAGTGGCGCCGATGGGCCATTTCTCCGCGCTGGCCGGGAGTATTGCGCTCGCTGTGCTTGTCATTCCGGTGGTGGTGCGGACCACCGAGGACACGCTCCGCCTGGTGCCGAGTTCGCTGCGCGAGGCCGCCATCTCGATCGGCCTGCCACGCTCGGTATCGATCACGCGCATCTGCTATCGGGCCGGCCGCGCCGGAATGATGACTGGAATCCTGCTCGCCATCGCCCGTATCAGCGGCGAAACAGCACCTCTGCTGTTCACGTCCCTGAATAATCAATTCTGGAACGTGAACGTCAACGCCCCCACCGCAAGCTTGCCCGTCGTCATCTTTCAGTTCGCGCTAAGTCCCTACGCACAATGGCAGAGCTTGGCGTGGACCGGTGCTCTGATCATCACGCTCGCCGTGCTGGTATTGAGCATCACGGCTCGATCCCTCGTCTCATCGAGACCTCAATCATGAATGTCGCCCCCTTCGTGACCGTACCCACCCCGACAGTTGCCGCGACCCCCGCCTCTAGGGAGAAGGTGACAATGCGCAACGTTGACTTCTTCTACGGCGACGTGCGGGCGCTGAAGTCTATCAATATGTCGCTCTATGAGAACAAGGTCACCGCCTTCATCGGCCCGTCCGGCTGCGGAAAATCGACCCTGCTGCGCGTGCTCAACCGCATGTACGACCTTTATCCGAACCAGCGTGCCACTGGCGAAGTCAAGTTCGACGGCATCAACATCCTCTCTCCGAAGCAGGACATCAACCTGCTGCGCGCCCGCATCGGCATGGTGTTTCAGCGGCCGACGCCGTTTCCTATGTCGATCTACGAGAACGTCGCATTCGCCATCAGGCTTTACGAGAATGTGTCGAAATCCGAACTCGACGGGCGCGTCGAGGCTTTACTGCGCCACGCGGCTTTGTGGGACGAAGTCAAGGACAAGCTGGACACCAATGGCCAAAGTTTGTCGGGCGGTCAGCAGCAGCGACTCTGTATCGCGCGCACCGTCGCGGTGCGGCCGGAAGTTATTCTATTCGATGAGCCATGCTCGGCGCTCGATCCGATCTCGACCGCTAAAATCGAAGAGCTGATCGATGAATTGTCCGAGGACCATACGATCGTGATCGTCACCCACAACATGCAGCAAGCAGCGCGCGTGTCGGAGTTTACCGCATTCATGTATCTCGGCGAACTGATTGAATTCGATCCGACGACCAAGGTCTTCACCGCGCCACGCGATCCGCGGACCCACGATTACATCACCGGCCGCTTCGGGTGATTGCAACAACGAAGGGTAGACGGTGTCCCATGACCGAGAATAGCGCTCCGAGCAGAGTCGACCATACCTCCCATGCTTTCGATGGCGATTTGCGGGAGATCACGCGCAGGATTGCCGAAATGGGCGGGCTGGTCGAAAAACAGATCGCGGACGCCACCCGTGCGCTCGTAGATTGGAATGTGGATTTGGCAGCGCGGGTCATCACCACCGATACGACGCTGGATGCGATGCAGCACGACATCGAGGAAAAATCGACCCTCACCATCGCCCGTCGCCAGCCGATGGCGATCGACCTGCGCGAGATCGTCGGCGCCATGCGGGTCTGCAACGATCTCGAACGGATCGGCGATCACGCCAAGCACATCGGCAAGCGCGTCGTTGCTCTCGGCGGCGATTTTCGACCGCAGTCCTTGATTCGCGGCGTCGAGCACATGGCCGACTTGGTCCTAGCCGAGGTCAAGCAGGTGCTGGACGCCTATGCCGGGCGCGATCTAAAGGCCGCCCTCGCGGTGTGGAAAGGCGACAAAGAGGTCGACGCGCTGTGCACCTCGCTGTTTCGCGAGCTGCTTACCTACATGATGGAGGATCCGCGGAATATCACGTTGTGCATGCATCTGATGTTCTGCGCCAAGGACGTCGAACGCATGGGCGATCACGCCACCAACATCGCCGAGACGATCTATTACATGGTCGAGGGCCGCGCTATCATCGATCAGCGTCCCAAGGGCGATACCACCAGCTTTCCTCTGCCTTGATGCAGAAATGAGGGGGAACCCGGATGGGAGCCAACGTCCTGATTGTCGAGGACGAGGAGCCGCTCATCACGCTCCTGCGCTACAACCTCGAAGCCGAAGGGTACGAGGTCGATGCGGTCGCGCGCGGCGACGAAGCCGATACGCGGCTGCGCGAGACCGCCCCCGATCTGCTGGTGCTCGACTGGATGTTGCCCGGCCTCTCCGGCATCGAATTGTGCCGGCGCTTGCGGGCGCGGCCGCAGACCCGATCGTTGCCTATCATCATGCTCACCGCTCGCGGCGAAGAAAGCGAAAGGGTGCGTGGGTTGGCGACCGGCGCCGACGATTACATCGTCAAGCCGTTCTCGGTCCCGGAACTGCTTGCGCGCATCCGCGCCTTGCTGCGCCGGGTAAGCCCGGAGCGCATCGCCTCGGTTCTCGCCATTGGCGATCTCGAACTCGACCGCGAAAAGAAGCGCGTGTCGCGGGCAAGCCGTCCGGTCGAACTGGGCCCAACGGAATTCCGCCTGCTCGAATTTCTGATGGAGCGTCCGGGACGGGTGTTTTCCCGCGAGCAATTGCTCGATAGCGTATGGGGCAGCGACGTCTATATCGACGAACGCACCGTCGATGTTCATGTCGGCCGCCTGCGCAAGGCACTCAATCGCGGCCACGCCGGCGATCCGATCCGCACCGTCCGCGGCGCCGGCTATTCGATTGACGAAAGGTTCGGCAAGGCGAGTTGATCACATTGCCATCGTCGGCAACGCGGGCGATCCAGAAATTCCTCGCCAGAACGGAATGGCTGCGCGTCGTATTGCGCGTCGCGCTACGCGCATCGGCCACGGAATGCCCCGTCTTCGCGGGGCATGACAGATTCACCTTGCCGCGCGCCGATCGCGCCGGCGGTCCGCGGCAGGCTGATACGCCAGGCGCGAGTGATAGGCGCAGTAAGGCAGGCCCTCGATCGTATTGCCGCCGCAAAAAAAGAAATCGCCGCTGCCGGGATCGCCCACCGGCCACCGGCAGGTCTGCTCTGTCAGCTCGAGGATCGTGCGCCGCTGGCCGATCGGAATGATATTGTCGATCAGTTCCGGCTCCGGCTCCACCTCGACTTCGTAGGCGTGCGCCAGGGCGGTATTGCCGCGTATCGCGCCCCTTCCGATGCGCAGCATGTGCACGGCCGACCGGGCCTTGCGTTGTCGCGGCGCGCCGGTGCTCGCGGTCTTTGCGCGGCCAGAAAGTCCCAGGCGATGGACTTTGCCGATCACCGCGTTCCGGGTGACGCTGCCGAGTTCGGCCGCGATCTGGCTGGCCGAAAGCCCATCCGACCACAGCTTTTTAAGAAGCTCGACCCGCTCGTCGGTCCACGACATGCCATCCTCCTCAAAGGTGCGGGCACAATCTTGACGGAATCGTCCCCTGAGCCGGGAAGCGCGCATCGCCGCCCAACACGCACGCAGGACCCAACACTTCGGGAAGACTGTCCGCCGCACGAGATGTCGTACTTGACAACCAAAAGGCTACAATATGGCTTGAGTCTGACGCAAGAGTCGTGCGGTCCCGGTCCACACATTCCTGCTGCTGTGGATGACATTGGACCTGTCGCTGTGGATGACATGAGAACGAACCGCGTCCGCAAGCGCCGTCCCTTCCTCTGTTGACAGGCAGCCCCACGCCAATAAAATGTGCGACGGTGCCGCCCAAAAGAGGCGGCACATTTTGTTTGGCTGCGCCGGATGTTGCCGCGCGGCGGTTCCGGGCCTTCGCCGTGACATCGCACCTGATGACGACCTTTGCGCGTGTTCCACTCGCCTTCGAGCGAGGCGAAGGCGTTTGGCTGGTCGCCACCAATGGCGAGCGCTACCTCGATTTTACCTCCGGCATCGCCGTGAACGCGTTGGGCCATGCTCATCCGCATCTGGTCGCCAAGATGGACGAGCAGGCCAGAAAGCTGTGGCACGTCTCCAACCTGTTCGAGATTCCCGAAGACGAGCGGGCCGCGCGGCGGCTGTGCGAGTCATGCTTCGCCGACGTCGCCTTCTTCTGCAATTCCGGCGCCGAGGCGGTGGAATGCGCGATCAAGACGGCGCGGAAATATCACTCCGTCAGCGGCCGGCCGGAACGGTATCGGATCATCACGTTTGAAGGCGCCTCCCACGGCCGCACGCTGGCGACGCTCGCTGCCGGCGGCCAGAAGAAATATCTCGATGGCTTCGGTCCGGTCGTCGAGGGCTTCGATCAGGTACCGTTCGGCGATCTCGAAGCGACCAAGCGCGCGGTGGGTGACGAAACCGCGGCCATCATGATCGAGCCGCTGATGGGCGAAGGCGGCGTGCGGACGGTCGAACCCTCGTTCCTGCGCGGCTTGCGCCACCTTTGCGATCAGCATGGACTGCTCCTGATCTTCGACGAGGTGCAGAGCGACATGGGGCGCACCGGTGAATTGTTCGCCCACCAACGAAGCGGCGTCACCCCGGACGTGATGTCGATCACCAAGGCGTTGGGCGGAGGATTTCCGGTCGGCGCATGCCTCGCCACGAGCGAAGCGGCGGAAGGGATGACGCCGGGAACCCACGGCTCGACCTTTGGCGGCAATCTGTTGGCGATGTCTGCTGTCAACGCCACGCTGGATGTGATGCTGGCGCCCGAATTCTTCGAAAAGGTCAGGAAGGTCTCGCTGTACTTCAAGCAGCGCCTGGCGGAAATCAAGGACCGGTATCCCTCAGTGATCGCCGAAGTACGCGGCGAAGGTCTCCTGATCGGCTTACGCGCGCTGATTCCCGCCGGCGAGATTGTGGATGCGTTGCGCGCCGAGAAGATGCTGACGGTCGCCGCAAGCGATAACGTCGTGCGCCTGCTGCCGCCGCTCATCGTCAGCGAGGCTGAAATCGCCGAAAGTGTCGCCCGGCTCGACCGCGCTTGCGCCGCTCTGAGCGCGAGGCAAGGCAATCCGCGCCAACAGGAGGCGGTGCGGTGATCGTCCGACACTTTCTCGATCTGATCGACATCCCATCCGCCGAGTTACGCGGCATGATCGAGACGGCGCGCGCGATCAAGGCCAAGCGTGCAACCGCTGACCGGCCGCTCGCCGGAAAGACCTTGGCGATGATTTTCGAGCGGCCGTCCACGCGGACGCGCGTTTCTTTCGAAGTCGCCATGCGCCAGCTCGGCGGCGACGCCATTCTGCTCAGCGGCGACGAAATGCAGCTCGGCCGCGGCGAGACACTCGCCGACACCGCGCGCGTCCTGTCGCGATATGTCGATGCCATCATGATCCGCACCCTCGATGCCGGTCAGATCGAGGAGCTGGCGCGCCACGCCACGGTTCCGGTGATCAACGGGCTGACGCGCCGCTCGCATCCGTGCCAGCTGATGGCCGACGTGATGACCTTCGAGGAGCATCGCGGTCCGATTCGCGGCCGTACCGTGGCCTGGACCGGCGACGGCAACAACGTGCTGACCTCGTGGATGCACGCGGCGGAGCGGTTTGATTTCGAATTACGCATCGCTACGCCGCAGGAACTCGCGCCAAAGAAGTCGATGCTCGATTGGGCGAAGTCAACTCCGGCCGCGATCCAAACCGGAACCGATCCGGAAGCGGCCGTAAAGGACGCGGATTGCGTCGTCACCGACACCTGGGTCTCGATGGGCGATCGCAACGGCGCCCGTCGCCATAACCTGCTCAAGCGCTATCAGGTCAACGCCCGGCTTATGGCTCACGCCAAGCCGGACGCGATCTTCATGCATTGTCTTCCGGCCCACCGCGGTGACGAGGTGACCGAGGAAGTGATCGATGGCCCGCAATCGGTGGTGTTTGACGAAGCTGAAAATCGGCTCCATGCCCAGAAGGGAATTCTGACCTGGTGTTTGGCGGCGAATGGCGGTTGATGCCGGCCGGGTTTCAGGGCAGGTCTCACAAATCGGCCCCGCTTTCCTATATTCTGCTGCAATGAACGGTCCCCAATTCGGCATTCCGAGCCGGGCGCCATCGAAAGAGGCGGTCGACGACAGCATCCTGCCGTTCGCCGTCAAGGCGCTCGACTTGCGCGGACGCATCGTGCGGCTCGGCCCCGCGGTCGACACGATACTCACCAGCCACGATTACCCGCCGCCGGTCGCCAAGCTGCTCGGCGAAGCCATCGTGCTCACGGTCATGCTGGGCTCGGCGCTCAAAATCGAGGGCCGCTTCATCCTGCAGACGCAGAGTGACGGGCCGGTGCGCATGCTGGTGGTCAATTTCACCTCGCCCGGCCAAGTACGGGCCTGCGCGCGCTTCGACGCCGAGCGCGTGGCTGCCGCCATCGCGTCCAAAGCGGACGCTCCCGGAGCGCTCCTTGGCCGCGGCCACCTCGCCATGACAATCGATCAGGGCCCGGACATGAGCCGTTATCAGGGGCTCGTCCCGCTCGAAGGCGGCAGCCTCGAGGACGCCGCGCATGAGTATTTTGTCCGGTCGGAGCAAATTCCAACGCGCGTGCGGCTCGCCGTGGCGGAGGAGTTTCGCGCCGGCCGAAACGGCGCGCGCCGGCATTGGCGCGCCGGCGGCATCCTGTTGCAGTTTCTGCCCAACTCGATCGAACGCGCACGACAGCCCGATCTGCATCCTGGCACGGCTCCGCCCGGAACCGCGCTTCACGCCGTCCCCGAGGACGAGGCTTGGACCGAGGGGCGCTCGCTGGTTGCCACGGTCGAGGACATCGAACTGATCGATCCGGCGCTGTCGAGCGAGCGCCTCGCCTATCGGCTGTTTCACGAACGCGGCGTGCACGTGTTCCGGCCTTCCCTGGTGCAGGCGCGGTGCTCGTGCTCGCGCGACAGCGTCGAGAATATGTTGCGCAGCTTTCCGCAAACCGATCGCGATGACATGGTCGAGAACGGCAAAATTACCGTCACCTGCGAATTCTGCAGCTCGACCTATGTGTTTGCACCTGATGAAATCACCACAGCCGCCGCGCCATCGGCATAGCGCTTCAGTAATGGCTCTGCGGGGCTGAATGCTGCCTCAATTCAGCGTGCGCTTGGTCTCGACGCTGTCGAGCGAAAAAGCGGGGATCTCGATATCGAAATGCTCGCCGCGCGTACTCACCATGCCGTAGCTGCCGGCCATGAACCCGGATGGCGTCTGCAGCGGCACGCCGCTGGTATATTCGAACTGCTCGCCGGCCGTGAGCACCGGTTCCTCGCCGACGACCCCGGCGCCGCGGACGTCCTGGCGGCGGCCAGTGGCGTCGGTAATGCGCCAATGGCGAGTCTTGAGTTGAACTGTCTCCGTGCCGTGATTGGTGATCGAGACCTTATAGGCCCAGAAGAAATACTTGTTTTCCGGCGACGAGCGATCGGCGACGTAGCGCGGAGTCACCACAACCTCGATGCCTCGGGTGACGGCACGATACATGGTACGATCCTTGGCTCGTTCCGGACCCATTATAGGCCGCGCCGCGGCATCCTTGTGCAATTCGACGATGAGTGAATAGATTCGGCCACATTGTTGCAATAACCGTGCGGACGCGCTCACTCAAGCAGCGCATGACCAACCAGATCGGTGGGCGGCAACCTTGTTTCGTCGATTAAGCTTCGTCTCGGTGCGGCGTGCACTGGCGATGGCGGCAAACCCCGAGGGTTACGTCACATGGCAGCGTTTCTTGCCGGGCGCCGGCACGCCCAGGGCCGCACGGTTGGACCTGCCGGCCGCCGGGCGGGACATCCCGGCGGCGGCAGTCTCGCCGGTCGGCGCGCTGCCAGGCGGTCGCGATCTGCGGCTCGATCTGTTTCGCGGCATTGCGCTGTGGCTCATCTTTCTCGATCACATCCCCGAAAACATTGTGAACCTGTTCACGCTGCGCAATTACGGCTTTTCCGACGCGACCGAAATCTTCATCTTCATCTCCGGCTATACGGCGGCCTTCGTTTATGGCCGGGCGATGCGCGAACGGGGCTTTATCGTCTCGAGCGCTCGCATCCTGCGCCGGGCATGGCAGATTTACGTCGCGCACATCTTCCTTTTCACGATCTTCATGGCCGAAATCGCGTATGTGGCGGCGACTTTCAGTAACCCGCTCTACGCCGAGGAAATGAATATTCTCGGCTTTTTGAAACAACCCGACGTCACGATCTTTCAGGCACTGCTTCTCAAGTTCAAGCCCGTCAACATGGACGTGCTGCCGCTCTATATCGTGCTGCTGATGCTGTTTCCGCCGGTGCTCCGCCTGCTGCTGTGGCAGCCGGCTTATGCCCTGATCGGCGCCGCCGCCGTTTACATTCTCGCGCTACATTTCAACATCAATCTTCCGGCCTATCCGAACGGTGTCTGGGTGTTCAATCCGTTCGCCTGGCAGTTGCTGTTCGTCTTTGGCGCCTGGTGCGCGGTGGGCGGAGCGCAACGCCTGGGCGGCCTGTTGCGATCGAACGTCGTCTTCGCGATGGCCATCATCTACTTGCTGTTCGCTTTCTTCATCACACTGACCTGGCGCTTCGAATCGCTGGAGGTTTTCGTACCGACCTGGCTCGGCGATATGATGTATCCGATCGACAAGACCAACCTGGACGTGCTGCGGTTTGTGCATTTCCTGGCGATCGCCGCCATAACGGTCAGGTTCGTTTCGCGCGATTGGAAGGCGTTGAAGTGGCCGATCTTGCGGCCGGCCATCCGTTCCGGGCAGCATTCGCTGGAAATCTTTTGCCTCGGGATTTTTCTGGCATTTGCCGGCCAGTTCGTGATCAGCCAATGGTCTGGCGGCCCGCTCGTACAAACGGCGATCAGCATTGCCGGTATTCTCATCATGATAGGCGCAGCAAGTCTGCTCTCGTGGTACAAGGCGATGGAGGGACGCGGTCACCAACAACGCGCAAAGGCGTCTCCGGGGTAACTTCGCGGGGGGCGAGGTATGAAATTCATCATGGCCGTTGCGGCCGTCTTGGCATCGCTGAACGGTTCTGCGAGCGCAACGGAGATATGCCAGGTTCCATCCTCATACATCGCGAGCGACAACGAACTCGCACGCGTGATGAAGGACGTAAAAGACAAGCAGCGGCTCGACATCGCCGTGGTCGGCACCGGATCGTCGAGGTTGCCAGGCCCCGACGGGGCGAGCTTTGCTTATCCGGCTCGTCTGCAAGCCGCACTGCAGCAAATCCTGCCGCACCTCCAAGTAAAGGTCACGGCGCATGTCCAGCCGCGGCAGACCACCGCCGCAATGGCCTCGGCGCTCAAGGAGATCCTCACCGAAGACAACCCGGCCTTGGTGATCTGGCAGGCTGGCACTTTCGACGCCGTCAGCGGCATCGAGCCCGATGATTTCAGCGCCAGCCTGGAGACGGGCGTCGCCGCCATCGTCGCCGCCGGCGCGGACTTCGACCTTATGAACATGCAGTTCAGTCCACACACGGAGTCGCTCCTGAACGTATCGGCCTACGCGGACGCCATGCGCTGGATCGCTCAAGAGCATGGCGGGTTGTTGTTCGACCGATTAGCCATCATGAGTTATTGGAGCGATCAGGGGACATTCGATCTCTATGCGGCGACGAGGAACTCTGATATGGCCCGTCGCGTACATGATTGCATCGGGAGGGCGCTGGCGTCTCAGATCGCCGATGCGGCGCATCTGACGCCATGAGGGCGCAGGCGACACGCCAATGTGGGGCAACGGGAAAGCTGCGCTCGGCCGCTACGTATGGGCTGCGCCGGCGTTAATGGTTTTGGCCGGCCTCGGGGCGGCAAGGGCTGACGGACCTCTCAATGCGCATTCGCTCGCGCCCGCGATCAAAGCCAGCGCCCCCGTAGTCGCGGCGCCGCTCCATCTTGCACCGACGAAACCGCCGCGATCAGCGGCGCTCAATCCGAATTTCGTGCCGACCGTATCCGGATGCACAGCGCGCCGCGAATTTACCCGCTTCGATCACCCGCTTCTGCATACCGCCCTGAGACTGGCCAGCGGCAAGCCGCTTGTCATTGTCGCCATCGGCTCTTCCTCGACGGCCGGCGCCGGCGCCAGCTCGCCCGCGGCGTCATATCCGAGCCGGCTTGCGGCGGAATTGAAAGATCGCCTCCGCGGACACGTCGTCAAGGTCGTCAACCGCGGCGTCAATGGCGAAGTAGTGTCCCAGATGATGGCGCGGTTTGCCAGCGGCGTCGTCGCCGAACGGCCGCAGCTCGTGCTCTGGCAGCTCGGCACCAATTCCGTGCTGCGCAACCGCCCGCTTCAACCGCATTCGCGTGACCTGCTCCAAGGCATCGAAGAACTGAAGAATATAGGGGCCGACGTGGTGCTGATCGATCCGCAATACGCGCCAAGGGTGATCGCCAAGCCCGAAACACCGAGCATGGTCGATCAGATTGCCATCGCCGCAAGAGATGAGGATGTCGATCTCTTCCACCGCTTCGGCATCATGCGCGACTGGTATGTGACGCAACACCGCTCGTTCGACGTCTTCGTTTCCCCGGACGGGCTGCACATGAACGATTGGGGTTACGCCTGCTGGGCGAAACTGCTGGCCGCCAGCGTTGTCCAGGCAGCAAATCCCCCGGTCGCGTCGGCCATGCCAGGCGCCGTCCCCTGAGCCAGGCCAACTGCTTCAGGCTGCGTCGAGCGCCGCGAGCACGTCCTCAACAATATCGTCGGGATGTTCGAGGCCGACGGACACCCGCAGCAGGCCGTCGCCGATGCCGAGCTCGGCGCGTTGTGGTGGCGTCAGCCGCTGATGCGTGGTCGTCGCGGGGTGGGTCACGAGGCTCTTGGCGTCTCCCAAGTTATTGCTGATGCGGACGAGCTTGAGCGCGTCCTGAAATGCGAACGCGGCTTTCTTCCCGCCCCTTACCTCGAACGCGACCAATGTGGAGCCGCCGCGCATCTGCTTCTGCGCAATGGCGGCTTGCGGATGATCGGGCCGGCCGGGATAAATCAGCCGTTCGATCTTGGGATGCTCGGCGAGCGTAACCGCGAGCGTGGCGGCGCTGTCGGTCTGCCGACGGACGCGGATCGCAAGCGTTTCCAGTCCCTTGAGCAGCACCCAGGCGTTGAACGGCGACATCGACGGGCCGGTCTGGCGCAGCAACACATGGATTTTCTCCATGATGAATTTCCGCGAACCGAGCACGACCCCGCCGAGGCAGCGGCCCTGCCCATCGATGTGCTTGGTGGCCGAGTAGACGACGCAATCGGCGCCGAGCGCGAGCGGGCTTTGGTAGACCGGCGTGGCGAACACGTTGTCGACCACAAGCGTCGCTCCGGCTGAATGCGCGATCTTGGCTACTTCGGCAATGTCGATGACGTCGAGCGCCGGATTGGTCGGACTTTCGAGGAAAAACGTCTTGGTGTTGGGCCGCACCGCGTTGCGCCAGGCCTCGAGATTGCAGCCGTCGACCAGCGTCGAGTCGACGCCGAAGCGCGGCAAATAGGTCTCGATCACGTAGCGGCAGGAGCCAAACATCGCTTTCGAGCCGACGACATGATCGCCGGCCTTGAGTTGGCCGACAAGCGAGAGCGTGACCGCCGCCATGCCGGTCGCGGTCGCGCGCGCAGCCTCGGCCCCCTCGAATGCCGCCATCCGGCGCTCGAACATGTCGACGGTGGGATTGGCAAAGCGCGAATACTGATAACCAGGATCTTCGCCCTTGAAGCGCGCTTCCGCCTGGGCTGCGTTATCGTAGACATAGCCTTGGGTGAGAAACAGCGCCTCGGACGTTTCGCCGAACTGCGAGCGCAAGGTTCCTGCCTGAACCAAAAGCGTCTCTGGGCGATAGGCATTTTTTGCGGAAGCGGACATGCGGCCCTCCTTCTGGCCAGACAAAACAAAACCCGGCCGGGAGGACAAAACCTCAGGCCGGGCTCACATGTCCCCGGCCTTTTAGCGATTTATTTTACGTGGCTGCAAGCCGGCCGGCTCAAATGACCACGGGACAAGGCCGCTTTTAGCCCCCGCGTCGCTTCCCGTCAAGAAGTGCGTCGGCTACGTAGTGACTTACCAATGATGCGATGAGGGCCTCCGAGTGAGTCGGCTAGTACGATCGCGCGCATCAGAAATCTCCCTGCGCTCCATGAACGGGAAAATCGTAGCCGTGACGAACAACGCGGAAATTTGCCAAATGTTGGCCATTTCCCAATGACTCCTCCGGGCGCGTAGGCCATTGTTCCTCCGGGAGATGGTAAGTTGACGCAGCGCTTCGCGCCGTCGGGTTACGGCATCCTGCCCGACCGCATGATCGCGGCGCTGGCGGAAGAAGGCGCGATCACGGCCGCTTACCCATTCGCTCCGGACCAGATTCAGCCGGCGAGCCTCGATCTACGGCTTGGCGCAATTGCCTACCGCGTGCGCGCGAGCTTTCTGCCCGGCCCCGGCATCACCGTCGCGCAGCGGATCGCCGAGCTTAAGCTGCATGAGTTCGCCCTGGCCGATGGCGCGGTCTTGGAGACCGGCTGCGTCTACATCGTTCCACTGCTGGAGAAGCTGGCGCTGCCCCAAGACATTGCGGCGGCCGCCAATCCGAAAAGCTCAACCGGCCGGCTCGATGTCTTCACCCGCGTGATCGCCGATGAAACGCGCGGCTTCGATCGGGTCGCCAGCGGCTATCATGGCCCGCTTTATGCCGAGATCAGTCCCAAGACCTTTCCGGTTCTGGTCCGCGAGGGCACGCGGCTATCGCAGATGCGTCTGCGGCACGGCGCCGCCGCGCTCGGTGAAGCGGCGTTGCGCGCGCTGCACGCGCGGGAACGGCTGGTGGACCGCGCCGAGGCGGTCATGGGTGACGGGATTGCCGTGAGCATCGATCTATCCGGTGCCGCCGCACAGGCGCAGCGAGCATGGCAGGCCGATGGAGCGCGGATCGTTGGCTACCGCGCCAAGCGGCATACCGCCGTGATCGACGTCGAATGCCGCAATGCCTATGACATCGACGATTTCTGGGAGCCGATCGGCGCGCGCGCCGACAAGAACTTGATTCTCGATCCCGACGAATTTTACATCCTCGCCTCGACCGAAGCCGTGCAGGTGCCGCCCGATTATGCCGCCGAAATGGTGCCGTTCGATCCGCTGGTCGGAGAATTCCGCGTGCATTATGCCGGCTTCTTCGATCCCGGCTTCGGCTATGTCGGCGCCGGCGGGCTGGGGGCCCGCGCGGTCCTGGAAGTGCGTTCGCGCGAGGTGCCGTTCATCCTCGAACACGGCCAAGTCGTCGGCCGGCTGGTCTTCGAAAAAATGCTGGCCCGTCCCGACCAGCTCTATGGCGCCGGAATAGGATCGAACTATCAAGCTCAGGGACTCAAATTGTCGAAACACTTTCGCGCCTGAAATCTTTTCATCTTCGTGAAGCAAAGCGCCAGATTGGCATCGGATTATCGTGGCAATTGGTTCCAAATCGCGTTTTCCTGTAGTGTGCGTTACGGGGGCGACGCAGGGCACGGAAAGCGCATCGCATGACGCGATCATTGATCGTGAGCGTTGCCGCAATAGTCGCCGTTGCCGCCTGGATCGGACCAATCCGGGCGCAATCGGGCTACGACCGGCCGGGCGGCGATTACGCCCATGCGTCGGTTGCCAACGGCGATCCGGCGGTGTGCGCGTCGCGTTGCGAGCACGACAGAGCCTGCCGGTCCTGGAGCTTTTCCTATCCACCGGTCGCCGGCGGGCCGGCGATGTGCTTCCTCAAGCGCACGGTGCAGCCACCGGTGCGCTCGATCTGCTGCGTCTCGGGCGTACGCGGCGCCGGCGTCGTCGAGCCGCGGCTTGGCGGCGAGCTTGAATATTCGATCGATCGCACCGGCGGCGATTATCGAACCTTCGAAACCAAGCCGAATGTCAGGGGCAGGCCCTGCGCCGAAGCCTGCCAAGCCGATTTGCGCTGCCGCGCCTGGACCTACCGCCGGCCCGGCTACGGCACCATCGGCGCGCGCTGTTATCTGAAAAACGTGATCAAACCGCCGCGGCGGCGGCCTTGTTGCATATCGGGCGTGCTGCGCTGATCGCTCGGGGAGTCGCACTTCTCTGTGCCAACTCACGCTCTTATTTCACCGCCGTGAAAAACCTCGACAGCCGCAGGCCCGACGGCCAATCCCAGAACGGCTTGTGCGCGGTGGCCAGATCCCACGATCCGAGCAGCACGTTGACCCGTCCGACCAGATTGCTGACCGGCAACATGCCGACGCCTCCGAAGCTCACCGGCACGCGGCTGTCATCGGAATTATCGCGATTGTCGCCCATGACGAAAAGGTGCCCCGCCGGAACGGTGAACTCGGGGAAATTGTTTATTGGGCCGCTCGTGCTCTCCTGAAAGATCAGATGCTTTCGGCCGCCCGGCAGCGTTTCAATGAATCGCGGCACCAGTTGCCGCGAGCCGTCCTCGCTTTCATCCCTGCCCAAGCCGTCGGCGGCAAGCCCGACCGGCTGGCCGTTGATCAAGAGCCGTCCTTCGCGCATCGCAATGCGATCGCCCGGCAGGCCGATGACACGCTTGACCCAGATTTGCGACGAATCGGCCGGCGCGCGGAACACAGCGACATCGCCTCGGCGCGGCAGCGCTCCCAGGATCCGCGCCGTGGCCGGGATGTTCATGAACAACGGCAACGAGGCGGTGCTGTAGCCGTAAGAATACTTGGTGGCGAGCAGCTCGTCGCCGATCTTCAAGGTCGGCTCCATCGAGCCGGAGGGCACATAGTAAGGCTCGGCGATGGCGCTCTTCGCCACCGTGATGATCAGAACGATGACCGCCAGATCGACGATGGTCCTCAGCCAGCTGCGCATCTGAGACACCTTCGATCGCGGGCTTATCTGCTCGGGCGATGTCATCAGTGACCTGTTCCGCCCACTGTGATGCCATCGATGCGCAACGTCGGCTGACCGACACCGACCGGCACGCCTTGGCCGTTCTTGCCGCAGGTGCCGATGCCGGGATCGAGCGAAAGATTGTTGCCAACCATGGAGATGCGGCGCAGGTCGGTCGGGCCGTTGCCGATCAGCATCGCGCCCTTGATCGGCGCGCCGACCTTGCCGTTTTCGATGCGGTAGGCCTCGGTACACTCGAATACGTATTTGCCTGACGTGATATCGACCTGGCCGCCGCCGAAATGAACGGCGTAGATGCCGTTCTTGACCGAAGCGAGGATTTCGCCGGGATCGCGGTCGCCGGCAAGCATATAGGTGTTGGTCATGCGCGGCATCGGCACGTGAGCAAAACTTTCGCGGCGGCCGTTGCCGGTCGGTTTCATGCCCATCAGGCGCGCATTCTGCCGGTCCTGCATGTAGCCAACCAGAATGCCGTCCTCGATCAGCACCGTGCGATTGGTCGGCGTGCCCTCGTCGTCGATCGACAGCGAGCCGCGGCGCTGCGCGATCGTGCCATCATCCACTACGGTGACGCCCTTGGCCGCGACCTGCTGACCCATCAGTCCGGCGAACGCCGATGTCTTCTTGCGGTTGAAGTCGCCTTCGAGGCCGTGGCCGACGGCCTCGTGCAGCATGACGCCGGGCCAGCCCGAACCGAGCACGACGTCCATTTCGCCGGCCGGCGCCGGAACCGATTTGAGATTGATCAGCGCCTGCCGCACGGCGTTATCGACCGCGCCTTGCCAGGCATCGGTGACAAGGAACTGCTCATAGCCTTGCCGGCCGCCATATCCGTCGCTGCCCGATTCCTGTCGATCGCCCTCGCCGACCACGACCGAGACCCCGATGCGAACCAGCGGCCGCACGTCGCGGTAGACTTCGCCGTCGGCGCGCAGGATTTCGACCGCCTGCCAGGTCGCGGCCAGACTCGCGGAAACCTGGCGAACGCGCGGATCCTTGGCCCTCGCATACGCGTCGATGGTTTCGAGGAGCCGGGCCTTGGCCTCGAATGTCGGACTGGCGAGCGGGCTCTCGTCGCCATAGAGCTTGGCATTGGTGCGCGCCGGTGGCGCCGCATACTGACCCGAATAGCCGCCCTTGACCGCGCGCACCGCATCCGCGGCACGCTCGATCGCGGCCTCGGAGACATCCGAGGCATGCGCGTAACCAACCGCCTCATCCTTCACCGCGCGCAAACCGAAGCCCTGCGACGTGTCGTAAGTCGCCTGCTTCAGCCGGCGGTTATCGAAAGCCAGGACCTCGGTCTGGCGATATTCCAGGTAAAGCTCGCCGTCGTCGGCGCCGTCGAGGCTGCGGGAAATGATCTTGGCGACCCGCGGGTGGTCGAGACCGGCGCGGTCGATCAGCGAGGTGGGAACAGAGGCCATTCGGAACTCCGCAATGTTGGGCGGCGCTGGCCGATACATAAGCCATGCCGAGAGGCTTTGCAGCAGGGCAAGTTTGTCGCCGCGCTGCGACGGGATCGCTGGCCGCCGGCGCGCTCCTCGGCAGTCTCGCGGCGTAGCTGCCGGGCGTCCCTCGCGTCATCCTCGCCTGCGGTCACCGGCGAATGCCATAGCTCCCCGTTCTCGGCTTCCTGTTCTCGCCAAGCGTGATCTTCCTTCACCTCCCCCCTGGAGGAGGGAGGTCGATTGCGCGCGAACGCGATCGGGAGGGGTGAGTTCGCGTGCCGCATCTCATGGCTCTCCTCGTCTCAGTTCACCCCACCCCGCTCGCGGAGCCTGTCAAATGCCTTCTCGTTCTCGCGCTGCGCTTTTTGTTTGCGCCCCGAGTTTTCGTCCAAGCTGTTCACGAACGGCCGCCTCAAGAGCATGATCCCGAAAAGTGTTCACGGTTTTCGGATCAGATCATGCTCCCCAAAAAGGGAGGCGGAGCGCCGAAAGGCGCTGGGGTAGTGGCCGCGGCCCGCGCCGACAGGCGTTGCCGCCTGTCTTTGCGTTC
Source organism: Xanthobacteraceae bacterium (assembly GCA_050725855.1). Lineage (GTDB taxonomy): Bacteria > Pseudomonadota > Alphaproteobacteria > Rhizobiales > Xanthobacteraceae > BOG-931. The sequence continues at coordinate 36,646 of JBOHIU010000128.1, forward strand.
GTCGCGGTGCGCGCTCCCTTTTAGGAAGCGCGCTCGCCTTCCGGCGCTCTACCGCGGCTCTCGCCAAAACCTCGCGGCCTTGGCTCAGTCCGGTCCCGCGCTTC
>JBOHIU010000129.1:0-50856 GCA_050725855.1 Xanthobacteraceae bacterium
CCTCCCGGCTGTCCCCGACCTGGTCGGGGACAGCCGGCCCCCTCCTCAAGGGGGGAGGCGATTGAGCGTCCCCGCGCATCCACCCGATCACCGCGCTCCGTACTCGGAACAGCGCACGATCCCACCAGCCGGGATTGCTGATGACATCCACGCGATAGAATGATGGACACAGCACGGCGGCATGCGCGACTTCGCCACATAGGCCGCAGCCGACACAGCTTTCGATCACGGTTGCCACCGGGTCGGTGCGCAGCGGATCGGGATTGGGCTTGACGGTCAGCGACGGGCAGCCGGATGCACGAGTGATCGCCGATGCAAATCTCGTCGTCGACACCGTAGCGCGTGGTCACCACACGTCCGCCGCTTTTGAGTTTCTCGGCTCTCTCCACGCGTAGCCGGCGCTGGCGCGCCAGCATGCATTCACCATCGGCGATAATGACTTTCAAGCCGCGGTCGGCGCTACGCATCGCCTCCTTCAGCGTCGCTACCATTTTCGCCACGCTGTAGGTGCGCACGGTGCGCAGCCAAGTGACGCCGAGGGAGCGCAAGGTCTTTTCGATGCTGATGCCGGTCGGCGTGCCGCTGCGATTGGCCCTACTCGACGGCAGATATTGCTGTCCTGTGGCCGAGGCGTAGCCATTCTGCATCACGATGAGCACGCCGTCGCCTTTGTTGAACATGTTGGAGGCGACGCCGGTGATCAGTCCGTTGTGCCAGAAGCCGCCATCGCCCATCACGGCGATCGGCCGCTTATTCATATTCGGACCTACGGCGGCGGCGCTGGCAAGCGACATGCCGTAGCCGAGGATCGAATTGCCGAGCGAAAACGGTGCGAAGGTCGCGAATGAATGGCAGCCGATGTCGGCGCTGATATGGGTCGGACCGATTTCGCGCTGCGCGAGCTTGATCGCGGTAAAGACCGGGCGCTCAGGGCAGCCGGTGCAGAAATTCGGCGGGCGAGGAGGAATATCGCCGATGGCCGCCGCGACCGCGGGCTTGTGCGCGAGCATTTTGTCTGCCAGAGCGGCGACTAAGTCGGCATCGATTCCGGCCGGGCGAGCCTCTTTCAGAAAAGCCGCAATGCCCCGCAACAAGATTTCCGACGTGTAATCGCCGCTCCGCGGCAGACAGCCTTTGCCAAACACTTTGGTCTGAATGTCCATGGTGCGCAGAATCACGTTGATTTGCTGCTCGACGTAATCCGGCGATCCTTCCTCGACCACCAGCACGGCGCGCTTTGGCGCGCAAAACTCCGTCATCTCCTCGGGCACCAGCGGATAAGCAACGTTGAGGACATGGATCGGAAGCTTGGAGGTGCCATAGAGATCGGCAAGGTCGAGGCGGGCGAGTGCGCGCAGCAAGTTGTTGGTCAATCCGCCGAGCACGATGATGCCGATATCGGCAAGCTCGCCGGGGATCGTTTCGTTGAGGTGATGTTGGCGAATGAATTGTTGCGCGGCTGGCAGACGCTGCTCGAGCTTCAGGCGCTCTTGTGTGAAAATCACCGGCGGATGGGCGAGGCGGCCATAGTCAAAGCGCGGGGGGCCGTCGAGCCGATGCCGGCCGCTATGGACACCCGGCCGGTTATTTTTGGCTACGAATTCTCCGGTGAGGTGGCAGGCGCGTACCCGCAGGTCGAGCATGACCGGCGCATGGCTTGCCTCAGACAGCTCGAATCCTTTTTCGACCATCCGCACGATGCTTGGTAGGTCGGGCCGCGGATCAAGCAGCCACATCGAGGATTTCATTGCATAGGCGTAGGAGCGCTCCTGAATGACGCTGGCGCCTTCGCCGTAATCCTCGCCGAGCACGATCAACGCCCCGCCAATGACACCGGGCGATGCGAGGTTCGAGAGCGCGTCGGCCGCCACATTGGTGCCGACGATCGACTTCCAGGTTACAGCTCCACGCAGCGGATAGTTGATCGAGGCGCCAAGCATCGCGGCAGCGGCGGCCTCGTTGGTGCACGTCTCGACGTGGACGCCAAGTTCGGCCAGCAAATCCTCGGCGTCGACCATCACATCGAGCAGATGCGATACCGGAGCGCCCTGGTAGCCGCCCACATAGCTTACGCCCGATTGCAGGAGCGCCTTGGTGACCGCGAGGATGCCTTCGCCGCGAAAGACCTGCCCATCGCCGAGGCGGAGCGCATCCACTTCCTTTTTGAACGAGCGTTCCATAAGAGTTTCCAGAGAAATTTTCCAAGGGCGGATAGGAAGCTTCCGTATAGCCGCTTTTGCCGCACCCGTCATTCCAGAGATCCCGGAGGGTCGTCCGGCCGATGGGTCGGCGGCGCGGCATCAACTCGGCTTGGTCTCCGCCGACCTACCGGGTAGGGTGCCGGCCCGCCGGCGCCGAGCAAAACAAGCCGGGACGCGTGGGGATTTGATGGACGTCGGAGCGCAAATCGTCATCGACAAGGTGAACCACACCTATCGGCCGTCTCACGGCAAGCCGGTATTGGCGCTTGCGGACGTGGCGTTGGAGGTTCGTCCGCGCGAATTCCTGGCCATTCTCGGCCCATCGGGCTGCGGAAAATCGACACTCCTGTACTTGGTCGGTGGATTCCTGCCCATCGAAGCCGGCCGCATCGCAGTTGAGGGCAAGCCGGTGGCCGCGCCCGGCCCCGATCGCGGCATCGTGTTCCAGCATTTCGCACTATTTCCCTGGAAGACGGTGCGCGGCAACATCCTTTACGGTCTTGAACGGCAAGGTCTGCCGCGCGCGGAGCGTGAGCGACGCGCTCAGTCTTTCATCGACCTTGTTGGATTGCGCGGCTTCGAGGACAGCTACCCCTCGCAATTATCAGGCGGCATGAAGCAGCGTACTGCCATCGCACGCACGCTCGCGTTCGATCCGAGTATCCTGCTGATGGACGAACCATTCGGCGCGCTCGATGCGCAGACACGCTCGCTGATGCAGACAGAGCTGCTGAGCATCTGGCAGCGCACGCCCAAAACCGTTATTTTCGTCACGCACGACGTGCAGGAGGCTGTCTATCTCGCCGACCGGGTGGCAGTGATGTCGGCGCGGCCGGGCCGGATCAAGGCGATAGTCGATACCAAATTTGATCGTCGCGATCCGAGCATCTTGCGCGATAAGGCATTCGTCGAAAAGGTCGACGAACTCTGGAACCTGGTGCGCGTCGAGGCCGTGAAGGCGCAGGAGGTCAAGGCGCCGTGAAATCCATGTTCGTGCGCTACCTGCCGCTACTGCTGTTGGCGCTGGCCTGGGAGGCTCTGGCGCGGCTCAACATCGTTGATTCCCTTGCCTTGCCGCCCCTCAGCAAGGTGGCGATCTCCTGGTTCGATTTGATGCGCGACGGCGAACTCGTCAGCAACGGCGCGGCGTCGCTCTATCGCGTGTACGCCGGCCTCGGGCTTGCCATCGTCATCGGCGGCGGTCTCGGCATGGCCATGGCGCGTTGGCGGACACTTGATGCGTTCGTCAATCCACTGGTGGAATTGTTCTATCCGCTGCCAAAATCCGCGCTCATTCCAGTGACGGTGATCTGGCTGGGCTTCGGCGACGGGTCCAAGATTCTGCTGATATTTCTCGGCTGCATGATCCCGGTTACCATCGGCGCCTATAACGGTGCGCGTGGCAGCGAGCAGGTTCTGGTCTGGTCGGCGCGCAGCATGGGGGCGAGCCGGCTGCGGATGATGTGGGACGTGGTGATGCCGAGCGCGCTGCCGGAATTGCTCAACGGCATCCGCACCGCGTTGGCGCTAGCCTTCATCTTGATGGTGAGCTCCGAACTGATCGCGGCGCAACAGGGGTTCGGCTATCTGATCGGCTATCTCGGTTCCACCGGGGCCTACGAGGCCATGTACGCGGTGGTACTTACGGTTGCCTTTCTCGGCTTCGCCGCCGACCGCCTCTATCAAATCCTCATGGAGTGGCTGCTCCGATGGCGCGACTAGAGGGTCAAATCTCGCCGGCGGCTGCCCGCGCCGACACCACGCGCCGACTCGACGCGGCTTTTCGCCTCGGCGCCGGGACATTTTCCATCCTGATGCTGCTGCTCGGCTGGGAGCTGTTTGCCCGTAGCGGCAGGGTGACGGCGTTCATGCTGCCGCCGTTCACGGTGGTCGCCAAGTACATTGCCGCCGACGCGGTATCGGGCGCTCTTTGGACCAATGCTGCGGTGACCCTCTATCGGGCGATGGTCGGATTCGGCATCGCCGCCGTTGGCGGAATCACGCTGGCGACGCTGATGTCACGCGTGCGTGTCATCCGCTGGTTCTTCGATCCGATTATTTCGGTCGGCTTTCCGATGCCGAAGATCGCCTTCCTGCCGGTCATCATCCTGTGGCTCGGCGTCTATGACGTGTCGAAAATCAGCATTGTGGTGTTCGACTCGATTTTTCCGGTGGTCACCGCGACACTGGCGGGCATCGCCGCGGTGGAGAAGGAGTTGCTGTGGTCGGCACGCAACATGGGCGCCAACGAGCGCGAGCTGACTTGGCAGGTCATTCTCCCAGCGGCCTCCCCGCAAATCCTCACCGGCCTGCAAGTGGCGCTGCCGATCGCACTGATCGTCGAAATCATCGCCGAGATGGTGATGGGCGGCTATGGTCTGGGCGGCGCCATGATGACCGCTTCGCGCTTCGCCAACTCGGCGGGCGTATTCGCCGGCCTCGTTGAGATCGCGATCCTCGGCTTTATCCTGATCAAGGTGATGGCCGTGTTTCGCCGCCGCCTCCTGGTCTGGCATCAGGAAGCGTCCGGGCCAACCACGACCTGAAGGTTGCCGGCACGACCGGCCTGCCCCAGTACACGCTGATGGGGTTGACCAAAGGGGCCGTCGGCCCGGCTAAGTGGCTGCCGCAACCCGAACCGTCGGCGATGAGGTGCGTCAAGCCAGACGCTTGCGCCCCACCCCATGCGCGCCCACAATCCCCTGGAAAAGGCCGACACCGCCGTTGCGCGGCGGAAGTTCGGCCGACCGGGGAGGACTCACGGTGCGCGCACTCATCGCAGCATTGGGCTTCGTCCTGCTCGCCGCCGGCTTTGAACAGGCTCGCGCGGAGCCCGTGACGATCCGCGGCGCCTGGGTGGCAATCGCCAATTGGCCGGCGATCTGGATGGCGAAGAAGGACCTCGCCGTGCACGACGGCAAATCCTACACCTTCGCGCCGGTCCATTTCGTCGGCACGCCGCCGATGATCACGGCGATCGCCAACAACCAGGTCGAGATCGGCGATTTGGCATATTCCACGCTGCCTATCGCCATCGAAAACGCCGGACTGGACGATATCCGAGTGATCGGCAGCGATTTCGAGGATGGCTTCGACGGCTATCACACGACGCAATTCGAGGTGCTCAAGAACGGCCCGATCCACAGGGTCGAAGACCTCAAAGGCAAGGTCGTGGCGACCAATGCCGAAGGCGCCGCCGTCGACATCACCATGAAGGCGATGCTGCACAGGCACGGCCTTGAGCCCAATCGCGACTACACCGAAGTCGAGGCGCCGTTCCCGGCCATGCAGTCAATGCTGGCGGAGAAGAAGGCCAGCCTTATCCCCGCCGTGCCGCCCTTTGTGTTCGACCCCGGACTGATGAAGATTGCGCGGACGCTGTTCACCGCCAAGCAGGCGATCGGCGTGTCCCAGTTCATCGTGCTGACCGCGCGCAAGCCGTTCATCGATGCGCATCGCGCTGCGCTGGTTGATTTTATGGAGGATACGCTGCGCATCGCCCGTTGGTACATGGATCCGAAAAACCACGCTGCGGTCGAGCAGATCATGGCGAAGCTCACCAAACAGCCGGCCAGCCATTTCGACTGGGTCTTTACCAAAAAGGATTTTTATCGAAATCCCGACCTCCTGCCCGATCTCGACGCCCTGCAGCGCAATGTTGACACGACCCAACAGCTCGGGTTTGTGAAAGCGCACTTGGACGTGAAGTCGCACTCCGATCTCAGCATCGTCAAGGAGGCGGCGGAACGTCTCAAGTAACAAACGGGCCGGATGCGCCATGCCGGCAAATTGGCTCGGATCACGTGTGGAGGAATGGATGCGTAGGTTGAAATTCGGCTTAGCCGGTCTTTGTGCCCTTGCCTTGGTTGGAACGGCACAGGCGGAGCCGCTGAAAATCCGCGGTGCCTGGGTGGCCCCTGTGGCCAATTGGGCGTCGCTCTGGCTGGCGAAAAAGGACCTCGCCAGGCATTTCGGCAAATCCTACGTTTTCCAGCCCGTCCATTTCGCCGGCACCCCGCCGATGGTGACCGCCATCGCCAATAACGAGGTGGAGATTGGGGATCTTTCTTTTTCCACCTTGCCGATCGCTATTTCCAACGCGGGGCTCGACGATATCCGCGTCGTCGCCGACGAGTTCCAGGATGGCGCGCCCGGCTATCGCGACGACACCTACGATGTTCTTGCCAATGGTCCGATCAAGAAGATCGAGGATTTGAAGGGCAAGGTGGTCGCCACCAACGCCATCGGCAGCGGCGTCGACGTGGCGATGCGTGCGATGCTTCGCAAGCATGGGTTGGAGGCGAACAGGGACTACACGATCGTCGAGGCACCGTTTCCGGCGATGGCCGCCATGCTGGCCGAGAAGAAAGTCGATCTGATCCCCGCAATCCTGCCGTTCGCGCTCGGTCCTCAATACAAGATTGCGCGGCCGCTGTTCTCGGTTCACGGCGCGATCGGAGTCTCCCAGTTCATCGTCTGGACCGCGCGCAAGCCGTTCATCGACGCCCATCGCGCCGCGCTGGTCGATTTCATGGAAGACTCCATGCGCATCGAGCATTGGTATCTCGATCCGAAGAACCATGACGCCGCCGCGGAGATCGCCTCGCAGATCACCAAGCAGCCGGCCAGCCGCTTCGGCTGGCTGTTCACCAAACAGGATTACTACCGCAATTCCGAAATGCTGCCGAACCTCGACGCGCTGCAGAGGAATGTCGACATGACCAAAGCTCTCGGTTTCGTCAAATCGAGCTTTGACGTGAAGGCGCATTCCGACCTCAGCCTGGTCGAAGAGGCGGCCAAGCGCTTGAAGTAGCAACGCGACGCGCGAGGCGCCGAACAACGGCGCTCGTGTGCACTACCTGGGAGGAAACGATGCGTCTCATGAAGTTCTTGGTGGCCGGGCTGTGCGCGGCCTGTTTTTCCTTCGCGGCCAGCGCCGCGCCACTGAAAATCACCGAGGGCTGGGTGGCGCCCGGCAACTGGGCGTCGATCTGGGTGCAGAAGAAGGACTTGGCCAAGCACTTCGGCAAGTCCTATGTGTTGGTGCCTGAGCATTTCCGCGGCACGCCGCCGATGGTTACGGCGCTCGCCAATAATCAGATCGACATCGCCAACCTCGCCTATTCGACGCTCGGCATTGCTATCGAAAACGCGGGCCTGAGCGACCTGCGCATCGTCTCCGACGAATTCCAGGACGGCGTGCCCGGCTACTATTCGCAGGAATTCATGGTCCTCAAGGATAGTCCGATCCACAAGGTCGATGATCTCAAGGGCAAGGTGGTCGCCACCAATGCCGAAGGCAGCGCGGTCGACGTCGCCATGAAGGCGATGCTGCATAAGCACGGGCTGGAGCCGAACCGCGACTACACCGTCGTCGAAGCGCCGTTTCCCGCCATGCGGGCGATGCTGGCGGAAAAGAAAGTCGCGCTCATACCGGCGGTGCTGCCGTTCTCGTACGACCCGAAGCTCCGCAGCATCGCCCGCGACCTGTTTACGGCAAGGGACGCGCTGGGGGTCAGCGATTTCATCGTCTGGGTCGCGCGCAAGCCGTTTGTCGACAAGAACCACGCCGCCTTGGTGGACTTTTTCGAAGATACGCTGCGCATCACGCGTTGGTATGAAGATCCCGCAAATCATGACGCAGCGATCAAAATTCTCGGTGACCTGGTGAAGCGGCCGCCGTCGATCTTCAGTTGGGCGTTTACTCACCGCGACGTTTATCACGATCCCAATATGATCCCGAACCTCGCCGCGCTGCAGAGTAACGTCGATATGACCCACGAGCTCGGCTTTACCAAGGCGACCTTTAACGTCAAGAAATATACCGATCTGAGCATCGTCAAAGAGGCAGCCAGCAAGCGGGTGATCCAATTAATCGCGGCGCCGTAGGCCCAGACCAACCGCTGGCGCTTACTGGATGCCCGCCTTCCACCTACGCGCTCTGCGTTTCGGCGGACTTATATCCTGCGAAGCTCACCTACGCGAGCGTAAGAGGGTCGCGGGCACGACAGTCAATGCATCGACTTGCCGCCGTCAACGTTGATGGTCTGCCCGGTCATGAAGTCGCTCGCCGGTGATGACAGGAACATCACCGCGCCGACGAGGTCGGAGGGGTACTGAACGCGCTCGATGGCGCGGCCGGCGATGCGGGTGGCGAGATAATTTCCCGACGAGGAAGCGACCTGGGTTTCGCTTTGCGTCATGCCCGGCGTCACGGCGTTGACCGTGATGCCGAATTCGCCGACCTCTCGCGCCAGCGCGCGAGTGAAGCCGATCACGCCGGCCTTCGACGTCGTGTAGTGCAGCCGGTTCGGCGTTCCCTCCCATACCCGCGAGGATGAGATGTTGACGATCTTGCCGCGTTTCTGCGCCTTCATCGCCGGGAAGGCGGCGCGGCAGCAGAGAAACATGCCGCGCAGGTTGACCGCCATGACGCGGTCCCATTCCTCGATCGGGATTTCCAGCCAGGATCGGCGCGGCAATGTACTCATCAACGAAGCGTTGTTGACGAGCACGTCGATCGCGCCATAGCGTTCCAGCACGGACGCGACCATCGCTTTTGTCGAGGCTTCGTCGGCGATATCGACGCCCAGTCCGACTGTGTCGAGGTTCCCCTTGGTCAGGGCTTCGGCGACGCCTTTGGCGGCGTCAAGATCGATGTCGGCAGCCGCCACCCGGGCGCCGGCCTTGGCGAACTCCTCGACATAGACCTTGCCGATCCCTTTGCCGCCGCCGGTGATGACGACGCTGCGTCCGGTGAAATCGAATCGCCCATCCAAGGCCATTGTATTCGCCTGTATGATCATGGCAGTTGATAAACAATGAACCCCATCGACCTCGAAGTCATCTACCAATCGACGCTCCAGATAGCGCGCGAGTTGACGCTCAATATGCTGCGCACCGGCTTCTCCACCATCATCAAGGAGAGCCAGGATTTTACATTTGCGATTTTCGACGCCCAGGGCCGGATGGTGGCGCAAGGCATTCCGCAGCCACTGCACATCGGTCCGCTCGCCGCGCAGGTGAACGAGATTCGCCGCCGCTTCCCCGATGCCTCGCCGGGCGATGCCTTTATCGTCAATCATCCCTACCAAGCGTGCCAGAACCATTCGACGGACATTTGCATCATCACGCCGATGTTCTTCGATGACCGTCTGGTCGGCTTCATCGGCAACACCGCGCACAAGCCCGATCTCGGCGGGAAGGTGCCGGGCACCAACGCCGGCGACGCAACGGATCTGTTCCAGGAGGGACTGCTCATCCCGCCGATGCGTATTCTAAAGCGCGGCGAACTGATCGCCGATCTCCAAACCGTGATCTGCGCCAACACGCGGACGCCCGAAGTGACTTGGGGTGATATTGGCTCGCAAATAAATACCAACGCCTATGGGCTTACGCGATTTGCCGAGCTGTTCAAAAAATATGGCACCGAAAAGGTGCTCGGCTGCTGGCAAGAATGGATGGATATCTGCGAGCGCGAGCTGCGCCGGGAAATCGCAAAGGTGCCGGACGGCAGCTACGGGCCCGAGACGGATTATCTCGATGACGACGGCATCGATTTGAACAAATCTCACCGCATCTCAGCGACCCTGGAAGTGAAGGGTGATGTTCTGCACTTCAGACTCGACAGTGACGAGCAGGCACGCGGCCCGATCAACCTGCGGCCCTGCGTGTCGCGCAACTTCATTCAATGCCTGGTCAAGATGGTGTTCATTCCGCGCTTGCCGGTGAATGACGGGCTGTCACGCCCGGTGCAGGTATCGTATCCGCCAGAGGGCTCGCTCCTAAACCCGCGCTTTCCGGCACCTGTGAACATGTACGTGCGGCCGAGCCAAGTCACGACCTCGGTCGCCATTCGCGCGCTGGCCCGTGTCGTGCCAGGCCGGGTACCGGCGCCGGGCAGCGCCGCCGGCGGCTCGATCTCCAGCGCCGGCCGGCATCCGCAAAGCGGCCGCTGGTATTCGCAATACGAGATTTTGAGCGGCGGTACCGGCGCGCGCCCGGACGGCGATGGCGTCAGCGCCATGGACGAACTCGTCGTCAACGTCATGAACACGCCGGTCGAGGCGGTAGAGACGGAGTTTCCGGTCCGTGTCGAGAGCTACGGTTTGGCGCAGGATTCTGGCGGCCCCGGCACGTATCGGGGCGGGTTGGGCGTGCGCAGACAATGGCGGGTACTCGGCGAGGAATCCGTCATCAATTTACGCACCGACCGATTCAAGTTTTCTTCCCCGGGTATTTTCGGCGCCAAGCCAGCGCATCCCTCGGCTGCCTCGCTGCAATCCGGCGCCGCGCCGCTGCGCCCGCTGACCTCCAAGGTGGTGGGGCTCCGCCTCAAGGAGGGCGACCTGCTATCGATGGAGTTTGCCGGCGGCGGTGGTTGGGGCGATCCGCGCGAGCGTGACCCCGAACGCGTGCGCGACGATGTCATACGCGGCTACGTCTCGCGCGAGGCAGCGCGCGAGGATTACGGCGTCGTCTTCAAGGACGATTCGAGTGTCGATGCCGAAGCGACCGCGCGGCTGCGCGCTGAAGTTCAAGCCAAGGCGGCCTCATGAAATTGAGGGTAGGGATCGACGTCGGCGGGACGTTCACCGACGTCGCCGCTTTCGACGAGGATGCGGGCGCGCTCGTCGGCGTCCGCAAATATTTGTCCGATCCGTCACGGCCGGCGGCGGTGATGGAGCATATCACACGCGACTTGGCGGCCGAGTTCGGCGCGGATTCGGTATCGCTGATTCTGCACGGCTCGACCGCGGCGCTCAACACCATGCTGGAAGGCAAAGGGGTGCGCGCCGGCCTGATCACCACGCGCGGTTTCCGCGACGTCTACGAGATCGGCCGGCAATGGCGCGGCGATGATGTTTTCAACATCTTCGCCCCGGCGCCGAAAATGCTGCTCGTCCGCGATCGCATTCACGAAGTGCGCGAGCGGCTCGATCAGCGCGGCAATGTGATCGAAAAGATCGACGAGAACGATGTCGCCGAGGCGATACGGCGGCTGCTGGCGCAAGGTGTCGAGGCCGTCGCCGTATGCTTTCTGTTCGCCTACGCCAATCCGGCGCATGAGCGGAAGGTCGCGGACATCGTCCGCGACCTCGCGCCCGGCCTTTACGTCTCGCTGTCGCATGAAGTGAATCCGGAATGGCGTGAATATGAGCGCACGGCTTCAACGGTCGCCAACGCCTATATCGGACCGCCGGTCTCGCGCTATCTGCGTGAGCTTGAGCGGTTGTCGCTGCGGCGCTTTCCGCGCTCGCGCGCGCTAATGATGAAATCCGACGGTGGCGCCGCCAGCGCGCGCATGCTGACGCGCACCCCGATCGAAACGGTCATGTCTGGCCCGGTCGCGGGGGTCATCGGCGGCCGCTATTTGGGCGATATCACGGGCATCGACAATATCATCACGTTCGATACCGGAGGCACGTCGTCCGACATGGCCGTGATGCCGGGACAACCCATGTTCAAGTCGGAATCGTCGGTGGCGCGGCATCCGCTGCGCACCCGCACGGTCGACATCGAAACCATTGGCGCGGGTGGCGGCAGCATCGCCTCGGTCGATCTCGGCATCCTCAAGATGGGTCCGCACAGCGCGGGCGCCGATCCCGGACCGGCGTGCTACGACCGCGGCGGCAGGATCCCGACGCTGACTGATGCGCTTGTCGTTCTCGGCCATCTCAGTCCGACCGCGCTACTCGAAGGCGCCATGCCGATCTCGCGGCACAAGGCGCATCAGGCCGTGACTGAGCAGGTTGCGCAGCCGTTGAGCCTGACGCCGATAGAGGCGGCGTGGGGCATGCTGACCGTGCTTGCCACCAACCTCACCATGGCGATGCGGACCATCACCATCGAGCGCGGCTATGATCCGCGCGAATTCACATTGGTGCCGTTCGGCGGCATGGGGCCAACCATCGCCGGCCGCATTGTTGCCGACCTTGGGATCGGCCGCATCCTGGTTCCTCGCGATCCCGGAACGTTCAGCGCCTTTGGCATGCTGGTGACCGATGTGCATCAGACCCGGAGTCTTACCCGCATCACGCAACTCGACCGGGCAAAGCCGGCTGAGCTGGAACAAATCTTCTCGGCTATGGAGGAGTCCGCGCTGGCCGATCTGCTGCAGGAGCAATTCGCGCGCGAGCAACTGACGTCGCTGCGCAGCGCGGCAATGCGCTATAGGGGGCAGTCCTATGAGGTCAGCGTCCCGGTTTCGCGGCTGCAAACCGAGGAAGACATCGCGGCTTTGGCTCAGCGCTTTCATGAAGCGCATCGCCGCCGCTACGGCCATATGGCTAGGACGGAGGCCGTCGAAATCGTCAATTTTCAGGTCACCGCGGTCGGACGAATCCCCAAGCCGCAACTTCACGGGATCGCGCCTGCGGCTGCGCAAGCGCCGCAACCGCATGAAAGTCGCGACGCTTATTTCAGCCGGACGGGTGCGGTCCAGGTGCCGGTCTTTCGCCGCTCAGCGTTGTCGCCCGGCGCCGTGATCGGCGGCCCAGCCATCATTGAAGAAAAAACATCGACCGTGGTGCTCTATCCCGGCCAGCGGGCACGGATCGACGGTTATCTCAATATCGAGATTGGATAGAGACGGCACCGCAGTGAACGGCGGTGCCCTGGCTCAAGCGTCAATCAGACTTCAATGTCGGATTTTCCGATCAGCATATTGTAGACGGCATCCTTGCTGAGGCTCGGCGTGCCCGGAACGAGGGAGGAGGATTTCTGCAGCAGCTCTACTTCGCCCCAACGCCGCCGAATCTGCTCTTCCTTGTTCTCAAGTGCCTCCGGGCTAAACGAAATGGAGTCCTTGTTGTTCCAATTGGCATGCTCCCAGGGGAAGAAGACGTCACTGAGGACGGGAGTGTTTTCGAGCGGCAGCTGCTTCGGCGCGACGCATTTCCATATGTAACCGGAATAGACCGAGCTCTTCTTGTTTCTCGGTATCGAAATCTTGTGATTGGGGTTGTCCTCATCGAGCCAGAGGCAATAGTCGAGCGAGCCTCCAAAGAGAGTAAGCACGCCGGGGGCCATGTACCTTTCGAAATGACTGCGATGGCCGAGGACTCCCTTTACGGCGGCGTGCGTTCCTCTCCAGTCGCCGCCCAGGACTTCTTCCAGCTTCCGCGCTTTGCTTCGCGGCAGCAATATGGGTAGCGAGTTCGCCTCATCGCCGTCGCCGATCTGGGCGATGGAATACGGGCGTTGGAACTCGCCGTCCTCGAAATCCCAGGTGAAATCCCACGATGGGCCCCAGAGATCGAAGCCGTGAAAAAGCCACTCCTGAAGTCCGTCGCGCCAGATGAGCTCGCGGGGGCTTCGTCTCCTTGCGCTTTTCCCACCATCCAGTCGACAGAAGAGCACATGGAAACAGAACGCCGTCTACTGAAATCTCTATCGGTCTGGATAGCCGTTCGGGTGCATCAAATAATTTGGCTCGCAAATCCGCGATGGTTTCAGCTCCGCGGATGGTCCTATCCCACGGTCCGGCAGGTTTGGCGACGAAGGCCTCGTGGGCCGCCGGACCGCGCGCGATCATGTAGGGGTAAAGATTGATCTCCTCGTCGCCCGATGGCGGCCGGCCGAACAAAAATCGTATCGATTGCACCAGGCGATCGAGGTGCTGCTGAACCGGGGGAGGGAAGGCATCAAGCCAATGATGAACGCTGATGAAGAAATCCAGCGAAGGCCCTGGCTCAACGTTCTCAATGCGAAACGGCACGATCGGCGTCTGGCGGCTTGCCGCCCACGCGACCTCACGCTTGACCATGCCGGATGCTTTGGCGCTGGCGGATAGAAGCAGAACGAGTGCCGATGAGCCGTCAAGGGCGGCGCGTAGCGCCTCGTCCCACATCACACCACCTGTGAGGTCACGGTGTGCGACAAAGCAACGGATGCCCTGGGCCTCCAGGCCGACACAGACGGCTTCTGCGGCCACCTTGTCGGCCGATGAATAGCTGATAAAGACGTATCGCTCGGGGCTTGCGATCAAGTCGATTTCATTGAGGCCTACCAAAGCTAAGGAATATCATTGTCCCATTGCTGCCGCAATGGAGTTGCGCGCGGTATCGGGGGTGCCATCAACGCCGACAGAGCGGTCATCAGAACGGCTTCCTCGCAGCGCGGATGACGAAGGCCCGTGTGTGTGATAGTGCGGACACTCCGCCTGACCCTCCTCCCCAAGGACGCAATTCAATGACCGCCTTGCCGATCACATTCGCCTGCGGCCTCTACGACCGCGTGCTTGCTCTGCTCACCGGGGAGGTCAAACCCGAGGGCATCGATATCAATTTCCTCGTGATGGACAATCCCCGCGAAATCTTCGACCGGATGTCCAACCGCCTCGAATTCGACGTATGCGAAATGTCGAGTTCCGAATACATCAGCCGCTTCGCCGCCAAGCGGCTGCCGTTCGTGGCGCTTCCGGTTTTCGCCTCGCGGGTGTTTCGCCACGGCTTCATCATCGTCAACCGCAAGCGCGTCTCCTCACCCAAGGACCTGGAGGGCAAACGCGTCGGCGTACCGCTCTACACGCAGACCGCGGCGATGTTCGTCCGTGGCCTGATGCAGCACGACCTCGGCATCGACCTTTCGACGATCGAGTGGATCGAAGGATCGGTCAACGAGCCCGGCAGTTACGGCAATCCCAACGTCATGCCGATGCTCAAGCCGGTCAATAGGAAGCCGAACACCAGCGGAAAATCGCTGAGCGACCTGCTGGCCGCGGGCGAGATCGACGCCATCATCGGCTCGAATCTGCCGCGGTCGTTCAAGCGTCATCCCGATGTGGTCCGGCTTTTTCCGGATTACCGCGAACGCGAGCAGGACTATTTTCGCCGCACCAAGATTTTTCCGATCATGCACCTCATCGTTATCCGCAATGACGTCTACGAGAAAAACCCGTTCGTTGCGACGAGCCTGTACAACGCCTTCGACGCGGCCAAGGATTCTGCGCTCGAGAAGATGCGCTACTCGGGAACGCTGCGCTACATGCTGCCGTGGCTGCCTGACGACATCGAGGAGATTGACGAATTATTCGGCGGCGATTGCTGGCCTTACGGCGTCGAGCCAAACCGGCCGACACTCGAGGCGCTGGTAAGCTACATGGTCGAGCAGGGGCTGATCCCGGAGCAAATACCTGTCGAGAAGCTGTTCGCGCCGACTTATGGATAGGAGGTCTCTCAGCCGGGAGAATGCCAATGAAACGTCTGCTGTCGACTGCGGCGTTTGCGCTTGCGGTCAGCATACCCGCGGTCGGGTTCGCCGCCGATTATGCGCCGATCGATTGCGCGAGAGCAGCTTCCGCAGCGGACAGGACGATCTGCGGAAACTACGCGCTCGGTCAGGCGGAAGCGCGGATGGCGACGCTTTATGGCATCGACATGTCGCTGGTCGCCATGGGCCAGCGCGGCGACATCGGGGACGCGCAGAAGCAGTGGTTGAAAACCCGGGAGGCGTGCGGGACCAACGTCGCCTGCTTGACCAAGTCCTATAATGACCGGGTCGGCCAATTGAACAAGGTGATCAAGGACATTGCCTCGCGCGGCCCATACTGACGGACGGTATGTTTCTCGCACGCTGGCAGCTAGACCGCCTTCAGGTGCGCGTCCTTGCGCTTGTATAGCTCCTCGTCGGCATAGCCCATCGTCTCCGGCTTGCCGCGGCCGAGCATGACCTGAAAGTAGGCGGGCTCGAGCGAGTCATTCTGATAGCCGTGGATCACGCCGGCGGGGCAGGAGATGCACTCCCACGGGCCAAGTCGCGTGGTGAGACGCTTACCGCTGTCATCCTCGACGAAAACGTCGAGATAGCCTTGCAGGACGAAGAAGCATTCCTCGACCTCGTGGGTATGCGCAGCGTTGCCCTGGCCGGGCTCGACATACATGATCGACAGCGTGAAATTTCCGGCCGGGATCACGCTCGGATCGCCGTGCTTGCCGGAGCCGCCCGCGCCAATGAAGCGATGTTGCGCGCGTTTATAGCCCTCGACCTTGGCATCCTCGAATGCCGCCCAATCGGGCTTCTTCTCCTTGAAGCGGCCGACGTATCTTTTCATGATGTCTTCGATCGGAACGCCCTCAAGCTCCTTCGGGCGCGGATGGCGGGCGACGGACATGGTCTTGCTCCTGATTGCTTCGCAGCTTGGCGCTACAGGTTGGCGCCAAATCTACCCGAACGGGATTCCGCTGTCATGCCCCGCGCAGGCCGGAGCCCGCAGTTCCGGGTCATACATTCTCGCGGTTCACGAGAACGAACATCATTTGCGAGCGTCCTGCACGAGTTGCCAGACAGTACTTGGCGTCAGTGGCAGTTCGCGCGGTTGGACCCCGAAGGAGCCGAGCGCGTCGGCGATGGCATTGGCAATCACGCCGCCGACCGAGATGATCCCGCCTTCGCCCGCGCCCTTGGCGCCAAGCGGATTGATCGGTGAAGGATGCGACTCCATTACGTAGCCGCGAATCTTTGGAAAATCACTTGCCGTCGGAATAAGATAATCGGCGAGCGAGCCGGTCAGCAGTTGGCCGTTGTCATCATAGACGAGATGTTCCAGAAAAGCGCCGCCGAGACCCTGGACGGTGGCGCCGACTAGCTGACCCTTGAGCGTGAGCGGGTTGATCATGCGCCCGCAATTTTCCACCGCTACGTAATCGAGCAGCGCGACGTGACCGGTCTTGATGTCGACCGCCACGTGCGCAGCATGAGCGCCATAAGCCCATGTGTGCTTGTGGTTCAAAAACGCGCCTTCAACCGATATCGGCTCTGGGGCGAGCTCCGACCACGGTACCGATTTTCCAGCAGGCGCGCGCGCCCGTTCGTCTGCGAGCACGACTTCGCTGGAAGCGCAATTCAATCGCCGCGCTGCTTCCGCCCGCATCGCCTCGCGCAGCTTTGTTGCGGCATCCAAGATGGCCGAGCCGCCCATGACGATCGAACGCGAATGGTAGGCGCCATAGCCATCGCTGACGTAAGCGGTCGAGCCGTGAAACACATTGTTGATGCGCTCCATCGGCATCTCCATGGCGTCGGCGGCAATCTGGGCGAACGCTGTCTCCAGCCCCTGCCCTACGCCCGATGAGCCCATATAGACGGTGAGCGAACCGTCGGATTCCAGGACAAGCCGGGCGCTTTCCTTCGGTCCGGCCGCGCCCCCTTCGATGAAGCAGCCGACCGCCAAGCCTTGATAACGGCCCTCGACGCATTGTCCCTTGAGGCTCGTCTTCTCGGTCCAACCGATCTCGGCAAGGGCACGCGCAAGGGTGACCTGATAGTCGCCGCTGTCGAATTCGTCCTTGCTTTCGAATGGCGCGATCGTCGCGACCCTGTAAGGCATCTCCGACTCGCGCACCAGATTGCGGCGGCGGAACTCGACCTGGTCGATGCCGAGGTCGCGCGCCGCCATGTCGAACAGGCGCTCCCGGAAGAAATCGGTCTCGAAACGGCCCGGCCCGCGATAGGTGCCGACCGGCGTCTTGTTGGTCATGAGCAGCGAGACGTCGATATCGATATTGGGAACCCGATACGGCCCCGACATGAACTGTGCGATATTGCGCGCGCCGACCGCGCCATTGGTGCGCATATAGGCGCCCATGTCGACAAAGGCGTGGCCACGCAGGCCGAGAACGGTGCCGTCCCGTGTGCAGGCGATCTCGATGTCGCACGCCGCTTCGCGGGCGTGATTGATCGTCATCAGATGCTCGCGCCGGTCCTCGGTCCATTTGACCGGCCGGCCGCAATATCGCGCGGCATACGGGATCAAAAAATCTTCCGGATAGAATTCGCCTCGCGCGCCAAAGCCGCCGCCGACGTCGTACTCGACCATATCGATGGCATCCTCGGACAAGCCCATCTGCTTGGCGAGAATGCGCCGATTGGCGAACAACACCTTAGCGGCGCCCGACACCGTCAAGCGATGGCTGTCCGCATGCCATTCGGCGAGCACGCCGCGTGGCTCCATCGGCAGGGCGGTGTGACGCTGCGTGGCGAAATGTTCGCGTCTTTTGTACGGCGCTTCCTCAAATGCCGCCGCCGCGTCACCGAGGACGGCACGGAATTTCATCGAAACGTTGCTGTCTTTGTCCTCGAAAAGCAGCGCATCGCCGTCGAGCGCGCCTTGCCAATTCGAAACCGCGGTCAGCGGCTCGATGTCGAGATCGATCGTGCCAATTGCATCCTCGGCGGTGGCCGCGGTGTCGGCCAGCACCATGGCGATTGCTTCGCCCACATATCGGATTTTTTCACGCGCCATCACCGGTTGCGCGAACGGCGCGAATTCCGGCATCGGCTGCAGCCGCATGGGGACGACCGGGAGCGGATCGCCCAGATCCGTAGCGGTGATGACCGCGTGCACGCCCGGCAGTGCGCGCGCCGCGGAAGCATCGATCGAGCGGATCCGGCCATGCCCGATCGAGCTGCGCAGAATGGCCGCGTGCAGCATGTCCTTGCGCGCAAGATCGTCAATGAACTGACCGCGCCCCCGGACAAGGCGCAGGTCTTCCAAACGTTCGATCGGCTGACCGACGAACGAATTGACCGTCCTCATGCGCTCTTTCCGTCACGCTGGTAGGCTGAGCGAGCGTCGAGTACCGCCTCGACGATCGAAATATAGCCGGTGCAGCGGCACAGATTGCCGGAGAGAACTTCGCGCACGCGGTCGGCGTCGCAATCCGGCTCCTCGCTCAGCAAGGCATGGGCCGTCGTGATCATGCCCGGCGTGCAGAAGCCGCATTGCAGCGCGTGATGCCTGCGAAACGAGGCTTGCAACGGTGTGAGGCCCTCGTCGCGCGACAAACCTTCGACCGTCACAACCTTCGCGCCATCTGCTTGCACCGCGAGCATAAGGCAGGAACGCACGGCCTTGCCGTCGACCAGGACGGTGCAGGCGCCGCATACGCCGTGTTCACAGCCGACATGCGTGCCGGTCAGGCGCAAGTGGTGGCGCAAACAATCGGCCAGCGTGAGCCGAGGCTCGACGTCGACTTGGACAGGCTTACCGTTGACTTCGAATTTGACCGGCATCTTCCAACTCTAAGCGGCTGCCGCTTGCTTGAGCGCACGTTCGACCATCACGCCGACCAGCGCCTTGCGATAGGCGCCGCTTGAGTGAATGTCGTCAGAAGGGTTGACTGCCGCTGACGCGGCCGCTTCCGCTTTGGCGATCACGGTGTCATTGATTTTTTGGCCGTTCACGACCGCTTCAACGCTCGGCAGCCGCAGCGGCCGATCGCCGACTCCGATCACACCGACATGGGCGTTGCGGGCAGTGCCCCTGTCGTCATCGTAGAACACCGCTGCCGCGGCCATGGCGAAATCGCCGCGGCGGCGGGAGAATTCCTGAAAGCCGAAGCGGCGCTTGGCCGGCCACGCCGGCAGGCGAATTTCGGTGATGATCTCGTCGGAATTCAGCGCGGTCATCAATGGACCATGAAAGAAATTCTCGGCTTTGATGCTGCGCGCGCCGGACATGCCCATGACCGCGATCTGCGCCTCGCAGGTCACCGCGATGCCGGGCATTTCGGCCGCCGGATCGGCGTGCGCCATGCTGCCCCCCACAGTGCCGCGATTACGGATCTGGTAGTGCGCGACGTGCTCGACGGCTGCGACAAGCAAGGGATGCGCCGTAGCCAGCCGCGCGTCGTCGAGGATTTCGCGCCAGCGCACCATAGCGCCGAGTGCAATCCCGTCTTGCGCAATCCTGATTTGCCGCAGCTCATCAAGCTTGCGCAGGTCGACCAGCAGCGAGGGGGAGGCGACGCGAAACGCCATCATCGGCACCAGACTCTGCCCGCCGGCAAGCGGCTTCGCCTCGCCATCGTGCGATGCCAGCAACGCGACCGCTTCGGAAATGCTGGTCGGACAGGCGTATTCGAAGGACGGTAATTTCATAGCCCGGCACGTCCCGTTCGAACCGCAGGTACAGGCGCTTTTGTCATGTTTCCTAGCATCGGCGCGGTGAAAGGGTCAACGTGCGGACGCGCGAACAGCCTGGTGCCTTGCATGAGCCGCATGATGCGCATGCAGTCGTTTGCAGGATTGCATGCGCCACGGGCAATGCAGTAAAGGCATTCATGAATATCCGGCCGGGGCTGCAATGAATACCATCGCCATCCTGTTCGGTACCGTGTCGCTTGCTTGTGGGCTGGTCGCGGCCGGCCAATGGTATCGCGCCAGTAAAATCACGGTTCAACCGAAGCTTCTCGATTTGTCCGACGACGTTCAAGAAACGGACTTCAATTGGGAACTCATCAGAGCAATCATGATTGCCGGGCGGGAGACGAGTTCATTGAATAGAGTGGCGGCGCTGTGGACTGCGGCTGCGGTCCTTCTCGGCGGCGCAACCAGCCTGCTCACGACCCTGGCGCAGCATTAGGGGGTTAGCCAACCTTCGAGCGTGCGGCATCCTGGATCAACTGCCACACGCGTGGCGGCGAAAGCGGCAGCTCGCGCGGCTTCACTCCAAACGAACTCAGCGCTGCCGCTACGGCATTGGCTACGACGCCGCCGACTGGAATGATGCCGCCTTCGCCCGCGCCCTTGGCGCCAAGCGGATTGAGCGGCGACGGCTTCTCCTCCAGCGCAATCGCACGGATGACCGGGAAATCGCTTGCGGTCGGCATCAGGTAATCGGCAAACGAGCCGGTGAGCAACTGGCCGTTCTCGTCATAGATGAAGTGCTCAAGAAACGCGCCGCCCAGGCCCTGCACGATGGCGCCGACGCATTGGCCATGTAACGTCAGGGGATTGACGATGCGGCCGACATCCTCGACGGCGACATAATCGATCAGTTCGACATGGCCGGTTTTCGGGTCGACAGCCACATAGGCGGCGTGGGCGCCATACGAGTAGGTTCGCTTTTTGCTCGCGAAGGTGCCATCGGCCGAGAGTCCTGCGAATTCCGCAAGCTCGATCGTACTGCCGGTCGGACCGATCGCCAGGCCGCCATCGATCGTAATCTCCCTCGCGTCGCACCGAAGGCGCACCGCCGCGGCCTCGCGAATCCGCGCGCGCAGCTTGGCGGCGGCGTCGACGATGGCATTGCCGCCCATCACGATGGAGCGGGACGAAAACGAACCGTAGCCTTCGGTCACGTAATCGGTGGAGCCGTGCAGCACCTGATTGATCCGTTCCATCGGCATTTCGAGCGCATCGGCGGCGATCTGCGCGAAGACCGTCTCGACGCCCTGTCCGACCGAAGATGAGCCGACGAACAGTGAGATTGAACCGCCGGTTTCGATGGCAAGCCGCACATTCTCTCGCGGCCCGGTGCCGCCGCCTTCGAGATAACAGCCGACCGCAATGCCGTGATAGCGCCCATCGACCAGCTTGCCGTTTCGATTTGCGCGTTCGCCCCACCTGAACTCATCAAGGCAGCGGTCGAGGGTCTTCTGGTAGTCGCCGCTGTCGCACTCGGTCTCGATGTCCAGTACCTGGACGGTAGGCAGCCGGTACGGCATGTCCGTTTCGCGGATAAGATTGCGCCGGCGGAATTCGACTCGATCGATGTTCAGATCAGCCGCCGCCATGTCGAATAGCCGCTCGCGACAGAAATCGGACTCGAACCGTCCCGGCCCGCGATAGGTGCCTACCGGCGTTTTATTGGTGACCACGAGGGTCACGTCGACGCGCACGTGAGGGATGCGATAGGGCCCGGCCATTACCTGCGAAATGTTGCGCGCGGCGGTTGCGCCGTTGGTGCGTACATAGGCGCCTAGATCGGCAAATGCCTGGCAGCGCAGCGCGCGTATGGTGCCGTCGCGTTCGCAGGCGATTTCCAGATCGCATTCCATGTCGCGGGCGTGATTGAGTGCAGTGAGATTCTCGCGGCGATCCTCGGTCCATTTGATCGGGCGGCGCATATGCCGGGCCGCGAACGGGATGAGGAAATCCTCGGGGTAGAATTCGCCGCGGGCGCCGAAACCACCACCGACGTCGTATTCCACCATGCGGACGGATGTTTCCGGCAGCCCCATCATCTGGGCCAGTGCGCGCCGGTTGGTGAAAGGCACCTTGCAGACGCCTTTGACGGTCATGCGCTGCTGGCCGTCGTCCCACTCGGCCAGAAGGCCGCGCGGCTCCATCGGCACGGCGGCATGCCGCTGCACGGAAAAGTGTTCGCACCGCCTATAGGGCGCGGTGTTGAACGCCGCATCCGCGTCGCCGCGCACCGCCGTGATGGTGTCGGGAAGATTGGTGCCGACGCTTTCGAACAGAATCACCTCTTCCTTGCGGGCGCCGTCGCGGTCGGCCACGGGCGGCAGCGGCTCGATGACGACATCAATCGCGTCCTGCGCGTCCTCGGCGAGAGCCGGCGTCTCGGCGACGACGACCGCCAGCGGCTCGCCGACATAGCGGACCTTGCCGTTGGCGATGACCGGCTGCTCGTATCGCCTGATCGCCGGGGTGGGATCGTGGCGCAGCGGAATGGTTGGCACCTTGCCGATGTCGGCGGCGGTGATCACCGCGTGCACGCCTGGCCGCGCCAGCGCCGTCTCGGTGTTGATCGAGCGGATGCGGCCGTGTGCAACCGAGCTGCGCAGAATAGCCGCATGCAACATGCGCTCGCTGACAAGATCGTCGACATATTGCCCGCGTCCGGTCAGAAAACGGAAATCCTCTAGCCTTTCGACCGGGCTGCCGACGAACAAATTGCTCGCGCGTTGTGTGGGCGTGCTCATATGACGATCGTTGCTTCCAGATTGCTGAGCGCCCGCGCGACGCTGAGGGCGGCGAGCGCGGAGGTCTTTGGATTGGTGCGCGACGGCCTTCCCTGCAATTGAATTACGAAGCGCCCAGCGGCGCCTTCTGCTTCGATCTCGTGCACATTGCCCGGCGCGTCTGGATCGGCGACAAGTTCGACCTCGGTGGCGTCAAAACCAATCCCCGCAAGTGCCACCGCGGCGGCTACATTGGCATTCTGAGGATAGAGCAGGGCCGCTTCGCCGGCGGTACCGCGATAGAGCACGGTGCGCTCCTTCAGATTGCCGAGGTCGGCAGCCTTCTCCGCCGGCGAACCACGCCACGCCGCCGGGGGCTTGCGCGAGCGGTACCGTACCGCGTCGAGTCCGCCAAGCCTCATGGCCGCAATGGCATCGATGCCGCCGATCGCGCCGGCTGGCAAGAGAATACGGCTGCCGCCGGCTTCTGCTTGGGCTTTGAGGTAATCTAGCAGGTCGCAGTCAGCCAGCGCGCCGACGGAGATTACCAAGAGATCGATGCCGCGCCGAAGCACCTCTCCACCGTACTCGGCGACAGCCTTTTGACCTGCCAACTCCGCGACCACCTTCGGCTGGCGATCGAGCATTTCGTCGACGACATCAAAAATTTCGATTCCGGGCAGCGCGACGCGCGCCTTTTCCACACGTCCCGGTCGGCACGCGGCACCGATGATTATTAAATCTGCGCTAGCAGCACGCAGTGCTGCGACCGCGTCCTGCGCAATCCCGCCGCAGCCGATCAGTCCGACGGACGTGGTCACAGTCGCATGCCCGTGAATTTCCACTGCGACAACTCTTCCATGGTGTAGCGCACGCCTTCGCGGCCGAAGCCGGAAGCGCCGACGCCCCCGAACGGATAGGTGTCCAGCCGGAAACGGCTTGCGTCATTGATCCAGAGCGAGCCCACGCGCAGCTTCCGCGAAACCCTGAACGCGGTGTCGAGGCTTTTGGTAAAGCACGCGCCTTGCAGGCCGAACTCGGAAGAATTGGCGAGCGCGAGCGCGGCGTCCACGTCGACCACGGGCTGCACGGTAACTACCGGCCCAAAGGCCTCCTCGGTCATCAGCCGCGCCGTGGGCGGTGCCTCGGCGACGATTGCCGGCCCCAAGATGGCGCCGCGGCGCTCGGGCTTAAGTGCGAGCTTGGCGCCTTTCCTGATGGCGTCGGCGATCATTGCCTCGACTCGGTCCGCGGCGGCGCTCGACACCATCGGACCGACATCGGTCGCGCTATCCTCCGGGTCGCCGACTTTGAGCTTTTTCGCCGCCGCAACGAATAGCTCAAGAAAGTTGTCGTACACCGGCTGTTCGACGATGACGCGCTGCGCGGAGATGCACTGTTGGCCACTTGCCTCGAAGCCAGCGCCGGCGATCCGTGTCGCCGCATCGGCGAGATCGGCATCGGCGCAGACAACGTTCGCCGCATTGGAGCCAAGCTCGCCGACGAATTTCTTAGCTCCGGCGGCGCGGGCCAGTTCGTTTCCGGCGGCAGTGCTGCCGGTAACCGTAACGGCGGCCACAAGTGAATGCGAAACAAGAAGCTTCGCCGTTTCGCGTCCGCCCGGCACGACATTGAACAGGCCGTCCGGAAGTCCGGCCTTCTTAATTGCCTGCGCCATCAACAGCGCCACTTCAGTGCCGGGCGGCGACGGCTTCACCACAACCGCATTGCCGACGGCCAGCGCGGGCGCGACCTTCTGAATCAACAGATTGACCGGGCCGTTAAAGGGCGTGATTGCGGCCACGACGCCATAGGGGATGCGCGTGGTGAAGCCAAAACGGCCGGCGCCGGTCATCGCCACATCGAGCGGCAACACCTCGCCGTTGAGGTGCGGCAATTGCGCGGCGCAAGCGCGGATGAAGCTGCCGGCGCGTTTGGCTTCGAACGTCGCCGCGCGTCGCGGTTTGCCGATGATGCGGATCAGCGAGCGCACCAGGTCTGCTTCGATCGCATCCATCGCCGCGGCCGCCGCGATGAGCCACCCGACGCGCTTGGCCGTGGTTGCGTCCTCATTGGCCAGATAGGCTTGGTGCGCGTTTTTGACGGCAGCATCGACAATGCCGGCGTCCGACTCGATCATATGGCAGGCAACGCTCTCATCGATTGGAGAAACCAGCGGCGAAAACGCCGCGCTTCCCGAGTTCGCAGGTCCGCCGATCCAAGGCATAAGGCGAGGAATGTCGTGCATCGCGATCCTCCAGTTCGGAACTCTAACGGCGCGCCGCGGCGATCGCGGCAAAGAGCTTGGGTGGCGTCACCGGATAATCGCCGATGGTCACGCCGAACGGCGAGAGTGCGTCCTCGATCGCAGCGACGATGGCGCCGGCCGCGGGTACACAGCCGGATTCGCCAACGCCTTTCACCCCGAGCGGATTGAGTGGCGACGGCGATTGCAGGAAGTGCAGCTCGATGTTGGGCAGTTCAGGGGCGGTCGGCAGCAGATAATCGGCGAAGGTCGTGGTCAACGGCTGCGCGCCGTCGTCGTAGCGCATCCATTCATAGAGCGTATTGCCGATCGCGTGCGTCGTGCCGCCGACCAATTGGCCTTCGACGATCATCGGATTGATCAGTTTGCCGCTGTCGTTGACCACGACATAGCGCAAAATTCGCACGTATCCCGTCTCGACGTCGACCTCGACTTCGACGGCGTGACAGCCCATGCCGTAGGTCAGTGCGCTCGGCAAGAAGCTTTGCAGGCTCTCAAGGCCGGGCTCGAATTTTCCCGGCATCGAATAGCCGGGAACGCCTGAAACCGCCTCGGCCACTTCGCGCAGCGACAGCCCGCTGCCCGGCGCGCCAACCACTTCGACGCGGCCGTCCCGCACTTCGAGGTCCTCCACGCCGGTTTCGAGCAGATGTGCGGCGACGGCCAGGACCTTCTCGCGCACCGCCAACGCGGCAAGGTGCACCGACGATCCGGCGGTGACAGTCTGCCGGCTGGCAAAGCCGCCCTGGCCGTAGGGAATGACGGCAGTGTCCCCGGCGACCACCGTCACGGTCTCGGTGGCGACGCCAAATTGCTCGGCGCAGATTTGGGCGAGCGCGGTCCGGATGCCCTGTCCCATCGGCATGGCGCCGGTGTAGACCGAAATACGCCCGGAGCGGCCGATGCGCACGATGCCGGATTCGAACGGGCCGCGCCCGGTACCTTTCACGCCGTTGCCAATGCCGATACCAAGATGGCGGCCATTTGCTCGCGCGATACGCTGGCGCGCCGCGAAGCCCGCATAGTCGATCGCCTGCATCGCCGTGTCGAGGCAACGGGGAAAGTCGCCGCTATCGTAAGCGACGGCCGAGCCGGAGCGCGTTTTGAGCGGCGTGAGGTAGGGCATTTTTTCCGCCGGTACGAGATTGCGGTGGCGCACTTCCGCGCGATCGAGTTTCAGCTCGCGCGCAATGGCGTCCAGTACGCGCTCCATGGTGAATGCCGCTTCCGGATAGCCGGCGCCGCGAACCGGCATGGTGGCGACCTTGTTGGTCTCTACGACTTTCACCTGCAGCGCATAGGCCGGAACGATGTACGGCCCAGGCACTCCGGTCGAAGTGTTATAGGGTAGATTAAGACCCTGCGGCGTGTAGGCGCCTTGGTCGTGAATGAGTTCGCCGCGCACCCCAAGCACGCGGCCCTCGTCATCGAAAGCAACCTCGATGTCCCAATACTGGTCGCGCTCCTGGACCGCCGCGCAGAAATGCTCGCGCCGGTCCTCGATCCATTTCACCGCACGGCGCAGACGCAGGCTTGCAGCCGCTACCGCGACTTCCTCCGGGTAGAGCAGGAACTTGCCGCCGAATCCGCCGCCGACGTCGGGCGCCACAACGCGGAGTTGGTTCTCGTCCAGCCGCAGCAGGCGCATGAGGAAGGCCCGCACTTCGTGAGCAAGCTGCGTCGACGACCACAAGGTCAGCCGATCCTCGTTGACATCGTAT
Organism: Xanthobacteraceae bacterium; assembly: GCA_050725855.1. Classification (GTDB taxonomy): domain Bacteria; phylum Pseudomonadota; class Alphaproteobacteria; order Rhizobiales; family Xanthobacteraceae; genus BOG-931. The sequence continues at coordinate 26,837 of JBOHIU010000129.1, forward strand.
ACCGCAGCGGCGCCGCGGCCCTCCATCGAGTGAGCCCCGCCGCGGTGCTGCTTAAGGCTGACCCGCGCGCGGTGCGGTGCGTGAGCGAACGCGCCTGCCACATCGCCGTAGGCTTGGCGAAATTCAATCAGCAGATTGCTCGATTTGCCGCGATGGGCAAGCGGGGCGTCAGGGCGTAGCGCGGCGCGGCAATCGGAGATCGCCGGTAGCGGCTCGTAATCGACTTCGACCAGGGCGGCTGCATCTTCCGCAATAGCGCGCGTGCGCGCGATCACGATGGCGATCGCCTCGCCAACGAACGCGACTTCGTCCTTGGCAAGCACAAATGGGGCGACATCCGCCGGCAACTGATCGGTTCGAAATTGCAACGGCAACCGTTCCTGCGTGAGCAGCGGAGCGATGTCCGTATAGGTGAGGATCACATGGACCCCGGGCAATCGGCGCGCGGCGGCCGTGTCGATACCGGTTATGCCGGCATGAGCATGCGGACTTCGCACGAAGGCCGCCTCCAACATGCCGTCGAATTTCAGATCGTCGACAAAGCGGCCGTGTCCGCGAAGCAGCGGCCCGTCTTCGAGCCGCAGCACCGGTTGGCCAATGACAGACCAGTGGTTTGGAATGTGGTCCTGCGTGTAACCGACCATGGGATCACTTGCCCGGCCGGAGCTTTGATCGCGGCCCCATGGGCTCCGGCTGAAATGGACCGTCGCGCGATTGCAAATACGACTTCAGTCCACCTTGGCGCTGCGCCTCGAACAGCTTTTGGCGATCTTCGTTATGCGAGGAATGCGCAAGCGCGCTCAACGCGCCTTCGAGCAGCAGCGCCGAATGCACGCCGGAGGCCTGGATCCCGAGCATGGCAATCGCTTTGTTGAGCCGGACTGAAGGCTCTGGGACAAGAGCGATACGCTTGGCGAGTGTGCGGGCGCGCGGCATCAGCTCATCGTGCGGCACCACCTCGTTGATCATGCCGATGCGCAGCGCTTCCTGGGCATCGAAATGGTCGCCGGTGAGCGCCCAGCGGTTAGCGGCTTTCCAGCCGCACAACGCCGTAAACAGATAGCTGGTATTGGAGATTTGGCGAACTTCCGGCTGAGCGAAGACGGCCTTCTCCGATGCGATCGTGATGTCGGCGGCAAGCTGATACCAAAAACCGCCGCCCATGGCCCAGCCGTTGACCGCCGCGATCACCGGCTTGCCGAGCCTCCACATATGCTCCCAATAGCCGACACGGCCGGCATCCTGGCGCTGCCAATGTTCGATGTATTCAGCGTGAGTCTTGCCCGCCGGGTCCAGCGGCCGCACGCCCGCGGCGGATGTTGCCGCTTGATCGTAGCCGGCGGAAAAGGCGGCTCCAGCGCCGGTGAGAATGATGGCGCGAACGTCGCGATCGGCATCGGCTTCGTCGAGCGCGTGATGAATTTCCTCTTCGAGGTTGCGCGATAGCGCGTTCATGCGCTCGGGGCGGTTGAGCGTGATGGTCGCGACTCTGTCCTCGACACCGTAAAGCAGATCTTCGTAGCCCATCGCCGGGTCCTTACCATGCCATTCGCGGCTGCTCCGCCACAATGTGCGCCGCCACGGAAAAATCAATCGTCGGTATGCCAGGACATGCCGGGCTTGGTCTACACGCGGGGCTTCCCGCCCAATCGGCCGCGTCCAATCGATTTCGCGTGGGAATCGCTTTTTCGTTCTGATAGGATTTTGCAACACTCCAAGATTTTGCAGCACTCCAAGAATGCGCCCACGGACCCGTTCCCGCCCGGAGGAAACCGATGCTGACCAAAACCCCGCGCAATGCACGGAAAGATAATAGACCTCCGCGCATCGCCGAATTGCCGAAGATCGACACGACGACCGATACACGCGACATTCTCGCGCACGCGGCCAAGGAAGCACGGCAGGGCGATTATTTCATTGTCGACGTCGACGCTCACGTCACCGAGACCGCGTTCTGGGGCGAGGTCGTCGATCGCATGGAGAGCGACGTCTATAAGCAGATGGCGCGTGCTTTCAAAGGTCGCGGGCCGGCACCTGGCCTCCTCAATGCCACTCCCGGCCTGCTGTACCAGGACGTATTCGGGCGCATTCCGCATCAGCAGCGTCTCGCCGAAGCGGTGCCGGGCGGACGCACGCATGCGCAGGTGACGCTGGTGCAGCGCGCCATGGATTCGATGGGCATCGATTACATGGTGGTATTTCCCACCCCGATGCTCGTCCTCGGCATGCATCCGCAGGCCGAAATGGAAGTCGTGATCGGCAACGCCTTCAACAAATGGCTGACGGAGGAAATCCTGCCGCAAGACCCGCGCATCAAGGCGATGCTGTATCTGCCGTTCAATCATCCCGAGGCATCGCTCAAGGCGGTCGAGACCTATGCCGATAATCCGAGCGTCATCGGTTTTTCGGTGACCTCGACTCGGTTTCGCGCGGTCCATCACGACAGCTACATGCCGCTCTACTCGGCCATCCAATCGAGCGGCAAGCCGCCGGCGTTCCATTCCGGCTTCCACTGGGGCGATCAGTCGATGCAGCAGTGCAACCGCTTCATCTCCATGCACGCGATCTCGTTCGTCTATTACAACATCATCCACATGACGAACTGGATCATGAACGGGCTGCCGGAACGCTTTCCGAAGCTGAAAGTGGTCTGGATCGAGAGCGGACTGGCCTGGATCCCGTTCCTGATGCAGCGGCTCGATTCGGAATACATGATGCGCTCGTCGGAAGCGCCGCTGTTGAAGCGGCGGCCGAGCGAATACATGGCGGAGATGTACTATTCGAGTCAGCCGTTGGAGCGGTCCAACCTGGATCTGACTGAAGCCACCTTCAAAGCCATGAAGGCGGAGACACAACTGCTGTTTTCGTCCGACTGGCCGCATTGGGATTTCGATCTGCCCAATGCGATCACCACGCTGCCATTCCTCAATGAGCAGGCCAAGCGCAATATTCTGGGCTTCAATGCGGCTCGGCTTTTCAAACTTGACGTGCCCAAGCACAAGATGCCCGCGACGAAGAGTAAAAAGGCGCCCGTGTCGCGCGAACCGGTCACGGCATAGCCGAAATGGCGAAAAACTCGCAGCGAAAGAGCTTCAATCGGGCTGGCAAGAAGATCGGGGGACCCGTGCGCCGCGCCGCACCGGCCACCGAGTTCTGTGCGGCCGTGCGCGATGCCCTCAAGCGCACTGACCCCGAAGCGGTTTCCGACCGGACGCTCCAGCAGGTGCTCACCGCGGCGGTGAAGCTCTATGCCGCCAAAGTGGAGCGGCGCGGCCATGATGTGACGCCGTTCACGCCAAATGCCGTCACCGCGACCGAGTCGGTGATCGCCGCCTGCGGAATGATCCGCGCCGCCGATTTGAATATGTTCGACGTGGCGATCTGGTTTCATCGACCGCCGGGAATCGAATAATGGATGTGTGTCCCGGGCGCAGCGCGGCACAAGCGCGTTCACGCGCGTCTTTGACGCGCTGCTGGCGCAGCGAAGTGGTGCGCTGCAGAACCGGGACCTTTGCAAATGCCGACGGGAACAATCGAAGGGGAAGGCGGGAGGGGCAAGATGAACGAAATTGCAGTCGGCAAGCTGGCCGACATCCCTGATGGGGATTATCGGGTCTTCGCCGTGGAAGACCTTGAGGTCGGCATCTTCCGCACCGGAAGCAACGTGCTTGCTTATGAGAATGTCTGCCCGCACGCCGGCGGTCCGGTCTGCCAGGGCAAGATCTTCAACAAGGTCGAGGAGGTGATCACTCCCGACAAGAAGATCGCTGGACAGCGCTTCGGCAAGGCGCGGCACATCGTCTGCCCGTGGCATGGCTACGAATACGATCTTGCCACCGGCTGCCATCCCGGCGATCCCTCGGTGCGGCTCACCCCGGTGAAGGTCGCGGTCCGCGACGGCCAGATCTATGTCAGTTTTCCCGCGTGAGCTTGTTGGACGTCGCCTCGCCGGCCTCAAATCGGATGGATTTCCAGGAGGAGTGGTGCGGGCATGCTCAATTGGGCAGCCCAAACCGCGCGATGACATCGGCCGGAATCGGGTGTGCCTTGATCTGAGCGGGATGGACGGGATTTCGTGCTGCCCACACCCTCGTTTCTCGGCCTTCGGCCGCCAGCTCTCGCCGAATCGTTAGGCGGTGGTCCACGTCGAAGCTCGAGCGGCGAAATTCGCTGACATGCGAATCTAGCTCTACCACGTCGCCAAACCGCGCCGGCACGAGAAACCGCGCGCTGGCATCGACCAAGGGCAGGCCGACAATGCCGAATGTGCTGGCAAGGTCGGGCGGTTTCACGCCGAGGACTGCTTCGAACAGCATCCAAGTGCCCCAATCGAAGTATTCGAAAAAACGGCTGTTGAATACGAGCCCAGCCGGGTCGCATTGCGACCATTCGACGGTAAATTGCCGTTTGTTGATGAAGCTTGTCATCGGCGGAGGTCGGTCTTACGTGATGCTATTCAGTCATTGGACAATCCGATCGAGCGCCTCCGCCGGGCCAATGTCAAACCCAGATCCGGCACTCGCACGCTTGCACGTGCTTTAAGCATCTATGGTACCCCTCCGCCACGTCTGCTCGTGTTCGATCCGGCCTCCAATTGATCGCCATTCGTCCAGACGGCTCCCGAGCTGATCAGTACCGATCATGTCGCAATCGTAGTCGGCTGCGGGACCTTGGCGCCGCGCAAATCCTCTAGCCGCATTCGTACTTGCGCAAGAGGCTTGGTATCGAGAAGGAAATTATCGCGGTGCAAAACACACGAGCAAAAATTTCCAAAAGAGCATGGTTCACAATGACGAAAGCCCGCATATTGAAGTTGATCCGCAAACCTACGAAGTCTGCGCGTCCGCGGAAATCCTGCCGATGGCGCAGCGCTATCGCCTGTTTTGACGTAAGATCGCGTCGGTGGTGCGATATGCACCGATTGCATATGTCGACCGCAAAGGACTATCCTGTTGTGAATGCTGGTCGACTGTCTTTTTCGAACGATGACGATGAAATAACGCCGCATCGCGGTGCTTGACGCTGGCGTGTGGAATCACCAAGCTTGGAGCATGGCGGCGGATTATTCGGCGGCGGCGGTCGCGTTCAGGGGCTGTCGCGTACGGTTGATGCGCGGCGGCGCCGGCGATCCTCTCGTCTATCTGCATGGCGCGAGTGGCGCCAACTGGCTGCCGTTCCTGCAGACGTTGAGCAAGCACTTCGACGTGATCGCGCCGGAGCATCCTGGTTTCGGCGAATCGGACACACCGGATTGGCTCGATAATATCCACGATCTTGCGTATTTCTATCTCGATCTCTTCGATGAGCTGAAACTCAAGGGGGCGCACCTTGTCGGCAATTCGCTGGGCGGCTGGATCGCCGCCGAAATCGCGGTACGGTCGACTCGCCGTCTCGCGTCATTGACACTCGCCGGTTCCGCCGGACTTTTTGTGCCGGGTGTCGAGCAATTCGATTCGTTTCTCCACAACGACGAGGAGCGGCTACGCGCTTTTTTCCACGATCCGAACAAAGCCAAGGCCATGATCGAGCGGGTCTTGAGTCCGGATATGGAGGATGTCGCGCTCAAGAATCGCGCGACGGTCGCCAAGCTCTCCTGGCAGCCGCGAAGCCACGATCCGCATCTGCACAAGTGGCTGCATCGGATCGACGTGCCGACACTGCTGGTCTGGGGCGACACCGACCGCCTGTTCCCGAAGGAACATGCGCTCGCTTATCAGGCCGCTATTCCGGATGCCAAGCTCGTGATCATTCCGAAATGCGGTCACGTGCCGCAGATCGAGCAACCTGATGCGTTCGTCGCTGCGCTGGAAGGCTTTGTCGGCGCAAAGCGGCATACGCGAAAGACCGCGTGAGGCTCCAGTATGAGATTCTTCAACTTTCATCTGATGCCCTACGCGTATGCCGATCTCAAGGCGATCAGTGAGAACGGCTCCGCCTGGGTTACTTACTCGAACGCTCATTACGACCCCGAAAAAGGCTCCGAACTCTACCACGACTATCTCGACCAGATGGAATTTGCCGATCAGCTCGGCTTCGACGGCGTCTGTCTCAGTGAGCATCATCAGACCGCCTATGGTCTGATGCCTGCTCCTGGCGTCATCGCCGGTGCACTGGCGCGCGGCGTCAAACGAGCCAAAATCGCAATTCTCGGCCGCGCACTGCCGCTCGTGAACAATCCGCTGACGATCGCCGAGGAATACGCGATGCTCGACAACATCACGCAGGGCCGGCTGATTGCCGGCTTCGTGCGCGGCATCGGCGCCGAGTATCACGCCTCAGGCGTCAATGCGGCGGAATCGCAGGAGCGCTTCGCCGAGGCGCACGATCTGATTGTGCGCGCCTGGAGCGAGCCGGGCCCGTTTGCGTTTTCGGGCAAGCACTATCAGTTTCGCTACGTCAACACCTGGCCGCGGCCGTATCAAACGCCGCATCCGCCGATCTGGATTCCGTCGCAAGGCTCGGCCTCGACTATCCGTTGGGCGGCGCGCATGCGCTACACCTACTGCCAGACGCTCTCGCCGATCGCCGCAGTAGCGCGCTTCTTTCAGCTCTACCGCGACGAGGCCGAGAAGGCGAGCTACCAGGCCTCGCCCGACCAGCTTGGGTGGTCGAACACGATCTATGTCGGCGAAACCGATAAAAAGGCGGTGCGGGAAGCGAAGCCGCATCTCGAAGCGCTGGTTAATTCCTTTCTCAAAATGCCGACCGAGATGCTGCTGCCGCCTGGCTATACCGATCCTGCATCGTTGAAGCGCGTGCGCGCCGTAAAGGTCACCGGCAAGCCGCAATCGCTTGAGGAGTTGATGGCCTCGGGCGTCGTCATCGTTGGCGGACCGGAAACGGTGCGGGAAAAACTCGCCGAGTATCAGGACCTCGCCGGCTTCAACACATCGCTGACCAAGACCCAGTTCGGTACCCTGCCCAACGAGATGGCACGCGCCAACATGACGGCGATCGCTGAAGAGATCTTGCCGCACTTCCGGGAACGGGCGCCGTTGCCTGTGCCCAGGCAGGCTGCGGAGTAAATCGCTCCGGCCCTATAAGCAGCGAAAAAATGCGCACTTTCCCTTCCCCTTCCCGCGGGCGAGAGGGAAGCTTTTCGCTCCTGCGGGCGCGTTTGGCTCGTTTAAGCTCTTCTTGAGCAAACCAGGCGGTTTCGCGGTCGGCAGCGGCCGGAAATCGCCACACGAGCGCCTTATTATCTCCTTGCGGATCAATAAAATAACCCGGGTTCAAGAGAATAGGCCTCTCGTACTGCCTTTCAAGTCAACCGCGTCGGGGCGGTTGGGGGGACATGAAAGCCTGGCTGCTGAGCTGCGTTATCGGCGTGACGACGGCTGTTGCCCTGTCCGCGATTGGTCAGGTCGCAGCTAGGCGGTCGCTCGCCGCGCCGGCGATGGCCGAGACGGATTTCACCGCCGCACCGCGGACTGCAGTCGCCGAGGCCCGATTCGTGGCCGTGCCGGCCAACTTCACCGTGATCGCGAAGTCAACGGCGATGGCTCCGAATGCCCTCGTGGAGGCGGCGTTCACCGCGGCGGGCGGCAACGCTCTGGCGTCGTCCGATGAGACGGCGGCGCTTTCTCAGGGACGGATCCTGGCCTATGCGGAAGATGATCTCGCCCCGTCGCAACAGGACGAGACCGGGTTGCAGCGGCATCATTCCTCGACATCGTCCGCTTTAGTCGGGGCAAAACGCGAACTCCCGTATCTTAAGTATTACGCGTATTCGGAGCTTCCGCCCGTTGAGAGGCCGGCAAAGATTGCCTTGGAGGCATTCAGTGAGATCCCGCTGGGAACGCCGGTCGAGGAGATCAAGCGCGCCGCCCATGCCTTCGGTCTCGATCCTAACTTTCTGAAGGCGGTCGCCAAGATCGAATCCGACTTCGATCCCAGGGAGCGCACCGGCTCCTATATCGGCTTGTTTCAACTGAGCAGAGCGGAATTCAAGCGTTATGGATCGGGAGAGATTCTCAATCCGCGTGACAACGCCATTGCGGCCGCTGACAAGTTCGTCACCGAGGCCACCCTGTTCGAAACAGTAACCAACAAAGACCCGACCATTAGCGATCTTTATTTGATTCACCAGCAGGGATGGGAGGGTGCCGCGGAGCACGTCGAGCATCCGAATCAGGTGGCCTGGAAATCGATGTGCGCTACCGACGAAGGCAAGGCGAAAGGTGAGCGATGGTGCAAACGCGCCATCTGGGGCAACACGCTGCCGGCGGTCAAACGGCAGTGGAAGAGTGTCAATCGCCTCACCTCAGCCGCGTTCGTGGCCATGTGGCGCCATCGGATCGATGGCCTCTATGAGCGTTACGCCGACGCGGGAGTCCAACAAGCGGCGCGATGAAGCGGCGGGTTTGAAAGCTGGGTGATCGATGTTCTACTGGGAGCGCCGGTACGACAGCTACGATAGGTATGATGACCCTTAACGCGCGGCTGGTTTGGTAGTCCGCCGCTTCAACGATGCGCCGGGCGATCCGATTCGCTGGGCCGTCCTTGTGCGCCACGCCGCGTTGGTCAAACGGAGACTGTGGTGATCGCCTTTCCCGGCCATTTGCACAAATCGGCGATGATGCATTTTTCGCATAGCGGGCGGCGGGCGATGCAAGTGTAGCGGCCGTGCAGGATGAGCCAATGATGGGCGTGCAGGAGGTATTTCTCCGGCACTACCTCCATCAGTTTCATCTCCACGTCGTGCGGCGTCTTGCCGACCGCTAACCCGGTGCGGTTGCCAACGCGAAAAATATGCGTGTCGACGGCTATGGTCGGCTCGCCGAAGGCGACATTGAGCACCACGTTGGCGGTCTTGCGGCCGACGCCGGGCAGGGCTTCCAGCGCCGCGCGGTCGGGTGGGACCTTGCCGCCGTGCCTTTCGATGAGCTCGCGCGACAGCGCGACCACGTTCTTCGCCTTGGTGCGATAGAGTCCGATGGACTTGATCAGGTCGCGGACTTTCGCTTCCCCGAGCTTGACCATTTTCTGCGGTGTGTCGGCCAGTGCAAACAAGGCAGGTGTCGCCCTGTTGACGCCGGCGTCGGTGGCCTGCGCCGAGAGCACGACCGAGATCAGGAGCGTGAATGGGTCGGAGTGCTCCAGCTCCGTGTTCGGGCTGGGATTGGTCGTCTCGAAGCGGCGGAACGCTTCTTCGGTTTCGGCTTTGGTCCATTGAGGCAAGGCGCCGTGGCTGGCTTTGGCGTCGGCCCTTATCCGCGTCTTGGCCGGCTTTAACCGCGCTGCCTTTGCCTTGCGAGCGGCAGGTATCCGTTGCTTGGTTTTTGCGATGGTTTTGCGCCCCATACGTCTCCTATAATGAGCACCATGAAAGTCGACAACAGTATAGGTAAAATAGACAAAGAAGATTTTGCCGAACTACGCATCTTTTCGGCGGTGATTGCACCGCATCGGTCGCTCAGTCCGCGCGGCTTTCTCGTGCTCATGCTCTGCCTCGGGAGCTTGAGTTTCGTCTCGGGCGTAATTTTTGTTCTGATCGGTGCGTGGCCGGTATTCGCCTTCCTCGGCCTCAACGTGCTGCTGGTCTACATTGCCTTCCGCGTCAACTTCCGCGCGGCGCGCGCTTACGAGGAGGTTATGGTCACCGCGTCCGAACTTACCGTGCGCAAGATCAGCTATCGCGGCGGCGTGCGCGAGTGGACGCTCAATCCGCTCTGGGTACGGCTCGAACGCATCGTGCATGAGGAATTCGGCATCGAACGGCTGCTCCTCGTCTCCAGCGGTCGGCGCTTGACGATCGCGGCCGCTCTCAATGCCGACGAGAAGGCAAGTTTCGCGCGCTCGCTTTCCGCGGCTTTGGGCGAAGCCAAACGGGGCCCGACGCGAACGGTGTTTGAGTAATTTATCACCCCTCAAAAAGGCGAGTGGCGGGCCAAGCGAGCAGGCTGGGACAAGCGTCCCACGAGTTGCAACCCGCCCAATTGCCGTTGGCGGTCGTCCTTCCCCTGGGACAGGGGTAATAAGGACACAGAAACCGGGTGGTTTCCTCGTTGGCAGCAGATTAGATCGCGTGCAAATGATGGAGATATCCATGCTGTCACCCGATCGCATCGTCAATCCCATGCCGCTTGCCGCCGCCGCGGCCGACTACGATGTCGTGCGCCGAGCTATCGGCCATATCCGCAGTCATTGGCGCGAACAGCCGGAAATCGAGGCCATTGCCGAAGCCGCGAGCGTCACGCCGACCGAGTTGCACCATTTGTTCCGCCGCTGGTGCGGCTTGACGCCGAAGGCATTCCTGCAGGCGCTCACGCTCGACGGCGCGCGCCAGCTACTTCGCGATTCGGCCAGTGTGCTCGACGCGAGCTATGAGGTCGGTCTCTCCGGTCCCGGACGCCTCCACGATCTATTCGTCACCCACGAAGCAATGTCGCCCGGCGAATGGAAGTCGGGCGGTGAAGGTTTGGCGATCCACTTCGGTTTCCATCCTTCGCCGTTTGGCAGCGCGCTGGTGATGGCGACCGAACGCGGGCTCGCCGGCCTTGCCTTTGCCGATCCCGGCGAGGAAAAGACGGCGCTCGCCGACATGAAAGGTCGCTGGCCACGCGCAAACTATGCGGAGGACAGCGCGCGTACGGCGGCTATCGCCCGGCGCATTTTCGATCCGTCGCAATGGAGCCCGCAACAGCCGCTGCGCGTCGTGCTCATCGGCACCGACTGGGAAGTGCGGGTCTGGGACACGCTGCTGCGGATCCCGATGGGCCGGCTCGCCACCTACTCGGGCATCGCCAATAAGCTCGCCGTTCCGACGGCCGCGCGGGCCGTCGGGGCTGCGGTTGGCAAGAATCCGGTGTCGTTCGTGGTGCCGTGCCACCGCGTCGTCGGCAAGGCCGGCGATCTCACCGGCTACCACTGGGGAATTACCCGCAAGCGCGCCATGCTCGGCTGGGAAGCCGGCAGGGTCGCGGCATAGGGGGCGGGGGAAAGTCATGCTCAACAGCATCGCCGGTAAGACCTACGGGACTGTCAGTGCGGAAATACAAAAGGAGATGACCGGCCCGGAATTCGTTCGCGGGCTGGTCGATGGGACGTTGCCGCTTAACACGATAGCCGAGGCGCTCGGCTATGACGTGACCGAGGTGGGGCGCGGACGCGTCGTCGTCATCGCCAAGCCGAATGGCACTCACCTTAATCCGACCGGCACGGTGCACGGCGGGTTGTCGGCTACGCTTCGACAGTTGCATGGGCCTCGCAATCCACTCGACGCTGGAAAGGGGCGTGGGCTCGACCACCCTCGAATTCAAGATTTCGCTGTTGCGACCAATCACCCCCGGAAACTGGTCTCGTCACGGCAGAAGGCCGCGTCCTCAATTGCGGCCGCCGTGTCGGAACCGCGGAAGGGCGGATCACCGATCTGGACGGACGGTTGCTCGTCCATGGCACGACAACGTGCCTAATTTTTCAAAGCTGAGTTACGCAGGCTGTTGACGCATTGACGGTTCTGCCGCGATCCGCAATACCCCCTTCGGCGTTATTTGACCGAAGGGAATAGGACATGCAGCAGCGACGGCCGGTGATTCTGGTGATTCTGGACGGCTGGGGCTGGCGCGACGAGCCGGTCGACAATGCCGTGCGCCAAGCCAAGACGCCAACCTTCGACCGGCTGTGGCAGGCTGGACCGCACGGGTTACTGCACACCTCCGGCAAGGACGTCGGCCTGCCTGATGGACAGATGGGAAATTCCGAAGTCGGGCATCTCAACATCGGCGCCGGTCGTGTGGTGATGCAGGATTTGCCGCGGATCGATGGCGCGATCGCGCATGGGGAAATCAATCGCGCACCGGCACTTATCGATCTGATCAAAAAACTCAAATCGACCGGGGGCACTTGTCACCTCATGGGGCTGGTGTCGCCCGGCGGCGTGCATTCCCATCAGAACCATGCCGCGGCGCTCGCCAACATTCTCGGCGGTGCTGGTGTGCCAACGCTGATCCACGCCATCACCGACGGCCGCGATGCGCCGCCGCAATCCGGCGGCGAGGACATCAAGCGGCTCATCGCGGCACTGCCGAAATCCATCGGGATCGCGACGGTGTGCGGCCGCTATTATGCGATGGATCGCGACAAGCGCTGGGATCGCGTCGAGAAAGCCTATAATACGATCGTTGCGGCGGAAGGTCCGCATTTCAACGAGGCGCACGCGGTTGTCGCCGACGCCTACGCCGGCAAAAAATTCGACGAGTTCATTGTGCCGGCGGTGGTCGGCGATTATAGCGGCATGAAGGACGGCGATGGCATCCTCTGCTTTAACTTCCGCGCCGACCGCGTCCGCGAAATCTTGAGCGCCATGCTCGATCGTGATTTTTCCGGCTTTTCCCGTAAGCGCGTCGTGCCGTTCGCTGCTGCGGTCGGCATGGCGCAGTACAGCGCCGAGCTTGACAAGCTGATGCAGACGATCTTTCCGCCGCAGACCTTGCAGCATATTCTCGGCGAGGTGGTTGCGGACGCGGGACGTAAGCAATTGCGGATGGCGGAGACGGAGAAATACGCGCACGTGACTTATTTCCTCAACGGCGGCCGCGAAGAGCCTTATGCCGAAGAGGATCGCATCCTCGTGCCATCCCCCAAGGTCGCGACCTACGACCTGCAGCCGGAAATGTCGGCGCATGAACTCACGGACAAGGCGGTCGGCGCCATTAATTCCGGCAAGTACGACTTGATCGTGCTCAACTACGCCAATCCCGACATGGTTGGCCATACCGGCAGCCTGCCGGCCGCCATCAAGGCAGTGGAAACAGTCGACACCGGGTTGGGCCGCATCGCTGAGGCAATCCAAAAATCGGGCGGCGCGCTCCTGGTCACGGCCGATCACGGCAATTGCGAAATGATGCGCGATCCGCAAACCGGCGGGCCGCACACCGCGCACACCACCAATCCGGTGCCTGTCTTGGTCGTCGGTGCGCCTAACGGCGCGATCATTGCCGAAGGCCGTCTTGCCGATATCGCGCCGACGCTGTTCGAATTGATGGAATTGCCGAAGCCGAAGGAAATGACGGGTACGTCGCTCCTGCGCGCCGATTAAAGCAAACCCCGCAAATCCGTCGGAGCCGCCCGCTTGATGCGCGATTGCGCAGCGATGCCAGCAAAGAGACGTTTCACTGACGCGAACAGAATTTGGTTCTCGTCTTCGGCCGTGTTCCGCGGTCAGGCAGGCCTGCTGGCGCACTCATACGCCCGGTCGATCAGCCGCACTGCCCGCGCGCAGTCATGGACGCTGACCGGCGGCGTCGCACCGTTGCGCCAGTGATCGAGGGCGTCACGTAGCGCGGTGAAATACGGTGCGGTCACGTCGCTGCCGGGCAGGGTCTCCTCGCCCGCAGCGGTGGCGAGCCTGAGCACTCCATCCTTCATGGTCAAAATGGCCTCGCGGCCGGCGATCTTCCATTCGCCGTCAGTGCCGTCTCGGGGGAAGCCGTTTCCGACCTCGATGGTGCCGAGAATGCCGGTGGCGGAACGCAGCGCAACGCTGGCATAATCCTCGACCGCGCGTTCGTGTGCGCGTGTGCTCAATTGCGCTCCGGTCACCTGCGCCTCCTCGCCGGTTAGGTGCAGGAACATGTCCAAGCCGTGCGGACCGAGATTGCGCAGACAGCCGCCGCCTGATTGCGCTGGATCGAGCATCCAGGCGCAATCCCAGGCCCGGTAGCGTTCCGGTGCAGGGCGGTTGATGCGGACATAGATGTGTGACAGCGGGCCGAAACGTCCGGCGGCGAGCATGGAGCGGGCGCGAGTGGCGAACGGCGCATAGCGCTGCGCCAGCGGAACGGCGGCGAACGCATTGAGCCTGGCCGCCTTGGCGGCCAACGCTGCCACTTCGGCGGCGTTGAGTCCCATCGGCTTCTCCATCAGGAATGGATATTTCTGATCAAGCAGATCGTTGGCTATCGTCGCCATCTGGCTATGGCGCCCGAGTGCCACAACGAAATCAGGCCGGGTTGCTGCCAGCATCTTGTTGTGATCCGTGAAAGTCGGTGGGTTACCCACCGCGGCTGCCCGCTTGGCGACGAGTCCGGCATCCGAATCCTGAACCCCGACCAGTTCGACGTCCGGCATGGCGATCAGGTGGTGCAGGTACGCGGCGTCATAAACTGCGTGCCAGTGGCTCACTCCGATGGCGGCAATACGGATGGTCATGGGGCCCCTCACTGCGACGATGAGTCCCTGCTCATACCACGCATACTGGCCGTCAAGAGAAGAGAAACCCCGTGCCGGCTTCGGGTCATGATCATTGCGGCGGTTTTTGCCGCATCAGCCTTCGGGCTAACACCCCGGCGGCGACGAAACAAAATGTGCCGAGCACGGCGACGACGAAAGGGGCAACACTTGACGGCACCGCAGTCGCCCATTCGTGCGCGCCGATCGGGCCGCAAAGCCCAAAGCCAGCAGCGCGTACACGATCATCTTCCCGTTCGTTGCTGCTTGGAGCATCAATTGATCCTCCTTCCAGATTTGCCCCGCGTTTCATTCATAGCGAAAGCTGCTGGCGGAACGATGCGGGAGCGATGGCTCAAGAGCTTCCGCGCGGAAGAGCTTTTGCAAGCGCCCGAGCCTGCTCGACAAATCGTTCCGCGGCGGAACTGAGACGCCGATTTTTGATCGTTACGATAGCGACCGGATCGGGGGCGGCGAGGAGTTTGATCGGCTCGCTCAATAGAGAGATCAACACGGCGCTTACCTCCGCGCAAATGTCCGGGCTCCTCGCAAAGCTTGGCATCATCGCAATTCCATCATCACCGGGAGCGTTCGAGAAGCTTATTGCCGCCGAGACAAAAAAATGGGCCGCAGTCGTCCGCTTCGCCGGAATAAGCGTGAGTTGAATGCGCGGGACCATCATCCGGTCTCGCTATATATCGGCAAGCCCCAGCACGTCCGCCATCGAATAGAGCCCTGGCTTCTGATCGCGCGCCCAGAGCGCGGCGTGCAGCGCACCACGGGCGAAGATCATGCGGTCCTCGGCGCGGTGGGTCAGCTCCACGCGCTCGGCAGGACCTGCGAAGATCACGCTGTGCTCGCCGACCATAGTGCCGCCGCGCAGCGAGGCGAATCCGATGTCGCCCGCACAGCGCGCGCCGGTGATGCCGTCACGCCCGCGCACCGCGTGTTGCGCAAGATCGATGCCGCGGCCCGCGGCCGCCGCGCGCCCGAGCATCAGCGCCGTGCCGGAAGGCGCGTCGACCTTCTTGTTGTGGTGCATCTCGACAATCTCGATGTCGTAAGCGTCGTCGAGCGTCTTCGCTACGCGCTTGACTAGAGCGGCGAGGAGATTGACCCCGAGGCTCATGTTGCCGGACTTGACGATCCTGGCGCGGCTTGCCGCCTTGGCGATGACTGTTTCCTCTTCGGCCGAATGGCCGGTGGTGCCGATGACATGGACGAGTCGACTTGCGGCGGTCAGTTCGGCGAAAACGAGCGTCGCGGCGGGTATCGTGAACTCGATCAGCCCATCGGCGCCTTTGAGCGCGGCGGCGACATCGCTTGTCACCTTGACACCGTTCGGTCCGAGCCCGGCAAGTTCGCCGGCGTCGCGGCCGATCACCGCGGAGCCTGGCGCGTCAATGGCGCCGGCAAGCGCCAGCCCTTTGCTGGCGGCAACGGCAGTAATTAGCGTGCGTCCCATGCGCCCCCCGGCGCCGGCCACGATCAAGCGCATATCCGCCATTATCGACTCCGCGCGGTTAGGGCTACGGACCGAGGCCTTCGATCACAATGAGGTCCAGTTCGGCGTTGCCCATGCGCAGCGCTTTGGCCGCCTGGTATTCGGACGAGCCGTAGCAGTCGAGCGCCGCCTGATAACTCGGAAACTCAAGCACGACCGTGCGGGAACGCTGGCGACCTTCCACCACCTCCTGGCGTCCACCGCGTACCAGAAAGCGCGCACCGAATTTCCCGAACGATATGGCGTCGGCGACCACGTAGGCCTTGTAGCCTTCGGGATCGTGCACGTCGATATGCGTGACCCAGTAGCCTTTGCGTGCGCCGGGCGCGGGCGGAATCCCGATCGGCTGTGGCTGCGCACCGTGGTAGCCCTCCACGATCAGAAAATCGATTTCCGCATGGCCTGTGCGCAGTGCGCGGGCCTGAGTGTATTCCGGCGAGCGATAGGCAGCCAGTGCCTCGTCAAACGAATTGAACTCGCGCAGGATTCTGCGCGGCCGTATCCTGCCTTCCATCACCTCCGCGCGACCGCCGCGCACCAGCAGCCGTGAGCCATTGTGCTCGTGCCAGGCGTCCGCCGTGGACAGATAGGGCTGCAAGCCTTCCCGATTGATGATCTCGACATGCGGTATCCAATAGCCCTTGGCCAACGCACGCTCCTTTGGTTCGGCACAATTCACGACGGCTGAGGACCATCGTAGCCTTCGATGACGATCAGATCGACCACGCCATGCGGCTGCCGCACCTTGATGTTGGCCTGATATTCCGGCGAGCGGTAGCAGGCGAGTGCGGTGGCGTAATCGGGAAATTCGATCACGACGTTGCGCGAGCGGCTTGAACCTTCTACCGCCTCAAACTTGCCGGCGCGCACAACATAGCGCGCGCCGAATTTTTTAAAGATCGCCTGATTGGCGGCCGCGTAGGGTTTGTAGCCCTCCTCATTGTGCACGTCGATGCGCCCGATCCAATAGCCCTTAGCCATTTAATTTCTCCTTGCTTGACTGGTTGGCAATTTCCTCAACGATCGCCGCGGCGGCCGCTTTCGGATCGGTTGCGGCGATGATCGGCCGCCCGACCACCAGATAGTCGGCGCCCGCGGCGATCGCGGCGGACGGGGTCGCGACGCGCTTCTGATCGCCGCCAGCGCCGCCAGCGGACCGGATGCCGGGCGTGACCAGCGTGAGTTTGGCGCCGACGATGGAGCGCACTTTTGCCGCTTCGGTGGCGGCGCAGACCAGACCGTCAACACCGATGTCGCGCGCCTGGGCGGCACGCTTGGCGACCAGGTCAGCGACCGTGCAATGATAACCGGCGTCGGCAAGCTCCGTATCGTTATAGGACGTGAGGACGGTGACGCCGAGAATGCGCAAGTTTCCGTCCCGCGCCTGCACGGCGGCCCGCATGGTCTGCGGATAAGCGTGCACTGTGAGAAACGCGGCCCCCAGCCGCGAGATGCTTTTCACGCCCTCCGCGACCGTGTTGCCGATATCGTGCAGCTTCAGGTCGAGAAATACCCTTTTGCCAGCATCGGCCAGGGCGGGGACGTAAGCAAGCCCGCCGGCGAAAGCGAGCTGACACCCGATCTTGTAGAACGAGATGGCATCGCCAAGCCGCGCCACCATGGCTTTTGCTTCCTCGACAGATGACAGGTCGAGGGCGACAATCAGGCGTTCGCGTGATGGCCGCTGCATCCGTCTCCCCGTCAGGTCACGACGCGCGCCAGATCGACAAGGCGGCGTACCAGCATCCTTAGTGCGTCAGCAAGGGTCTCGTCTTTGAGGTTGTCCATGTCGTCGAACGCCGTTGCAGCGCTGGCAACGCTGACTTGCTCCGGTATGACGAGCGCGCCGCAGCCGAGTTCTAGGATCTGCCGCAGAGCCATAAGCGCACGCTGCCCTCCGCCCGTACCGGACGACGCCGCACCGATGGCGAAGACACGGTCCTTGAATGCGGTGTAGTTCGGTTCGGTACGGGCGCGCGCTCGCGACAACCAGTCGATCGTGTTCTTCAGGAGCGGTGTCACCGAAGCGCTGTATTCGGGACTGGTGATGAAGATGCCTTGATGCGCCCGCATCATCCGCTGCAGCAGCACGGCATTCCGCGGCAGTCGGTCGTCATCGTATGTGTCCAGCTCGAACAGTGGCAGCGGATAGTCAAGCAGCGAAACACGCGTCACCTCGGCGCCGATCAGCGCGAATTCCTTGGCGGCGAGCGCCGCAAGCCGCACGTTGTGCGAACCTGTGCGCGTCGAGCCCGGGATGACGAGGATCTTTGGAATAGGCATCGCTGTTGGCTGCGATTGCGGAATTAGGCACGACGGAAATCAGACGGCGGAGACAGATCAAGACCGCTCGGTCCAGCCACTAGGAGCGGCGATAAACCCAGACTCGCGCTGGCGGGAGGTTGAGCCAGATTCGCTCGGATGCCTCTGCCGAAAACCCGCCATCGCGGCGCGGCACCGGCGAAGCGACCGAATAGGTGAATTGGACGAAGGGGGCGCCCGGAAGCATCAGGTCGAAAGCGTCCCGCAGAAGCCGCAGTCGCATCTTGATGGGCTTTGTTACGAGTGGAAGTCCCGACACAATGGCGGCCGCGGGCTGAATGAGCAGGGTCTCCAGGAGCCGGCGCAAGCTGTAGGCGTCGCCCTGCACCACGGTGGCAGCCGGGTAGCGCGCGCGCAGGATGCGGCAGAATGATGGATTAAACTCGACGAGCACTAGGCGCGAGGGCGCAACGCCGGCTTCGAGCAAGGCCTCGGTCACCGGGCCCGTCCCCGGCCCTAATTCGACCACAGGCCCGTCGCTGTTCGGATCGACATAGCGCGCCATGGCTCGCGCCAAAATCTTACCCGAAGGCTTTACCGCGCCGGTCGACAGCGGTCGTTCCAGCCAGGAGCGGATGAAACGCACTTCGTCGTCCAGCCGGATGCCCTTCTTGCGCTCGAACTGCCGTATCTGCTCTTCGATTTTTCTGCCGATGTCGCCGCGCTTTTGATCGAATAAGCGGATATGCCGCCCGATCTTGCGTTCGATCAGGTATTTTTTGGCTTCCAGAAGGCGAACGTGCCGTTCGATCTTCTGCTCGAATTTTTGCAGGGCCGGCAGAGGCATAGCATCCCACGCGACAAGGACAGATTCTTGCCGTCTTTAGAACATCCGCATGCTAAAGGCCAGCCGGCATCAGGCGGTTCCGGCGCGGCTACCCAGGCCGTCCAGAAAATCCTTGACCTTGCCGAAGAAGCCGGTGGATTCCGGGTGGGTTTCGTTGGACGACAATCGCTCGAATTCGGCCAGCAATTCCCGCTGCTGCTTGGTCAACTTCTGCGGCGTTTCAACGACGACCTGCACATACATGTCGCCACTTTGCCGCGAGCGCAGCACCGGCATTCCCTTGCCTGGGAGTCTGAAGCGGCGGCCGGACTGCGTGCCTTCGGGCACTTTTACCCGAGTTTTGCCGCCATCGATGGTTGGAACTTCGAATTCGCCGCCGATCGCCGCCGTCACCATGGATATCGGGGCTCGGCAATGCAGGTCGGCGCCTTCGCGCTGGAAGAACGGATGCGAGCCGATCGACAGGAAAATATAGAGGTCGCCCGCCGGCCCGCCGCGAACACCCGCTTCGCCCTCGCCGGCAAGGCGAATGCGCGTACCATCCTCGACGCCGGCTGGAATGTTCACCGACAGCGTGCGCTCCCGGGTCATGCGGCCTGATCCCGAGCAGGACGTGCACGGGCTGTCGATCACCTGACCGCGGCCCTGACAGTTGGGGCAGGTGCGTTCCAGAGTAAAGAAGCCTTGGGCGTGGCGGACCCGACCCTGACCGCCGCACAGCGGGCAGGCCTTCGGCTTGGTTCCCGGCTTGGCGCCGGAGCCGGAGCACACTTCGCAGGTCACCGACGTTGGAATACGGACCTGGGCGGTCTTCCCGATGAAGGCCTCTTGCAGGCCGATTTCCATGTTGTACCGCAAATCCGCGCCGCGCTCGCGACCTGAGCCGCGGTTGCGGCCCGATGACATGCCGAAGATGCCTTCGAAGATATCCGAGAACGTCGTGCCGAATTCCGCGCCGAAGCCGGCGCCCGCAGGACCGCCGTGTTCAAAAGCGGCGTGGCCGAAGCGGTCATAGGCCGCCCGTTTATTAGGGTCCTTCAGGACCTCGTAGGCTTCGTTGATTTCCTTGAACCGATGCTCGGCGTTCTTGTCTCCGGGATTGCGATCCGGATGGCAGGCCATGGCCTGCTTGCGAAATGCCGCCTTGATGTCGCTATCGCTGGCGGTGCGCTCGACCGAGAGGGCCTCGTAATAGCAGCGCTTGGCCATCATTCCCCACCCTATGACGTCCGATTATTGCGCTTTGGCCGCGGGCAGCCCAGATGCGTGCACCCCCACTCCATGTGCGGGGGTGCCGTTCTGGCGCTTCTTAGCGGCATCGAACGCCTCGCCGCCTCAAGCCGATTTCTTGTTCTTTTTGTCGTCGTCAACTTCGGTGAACTCAGCGTCAACGACATCGTCTTTCTTGCCTTCGGATGGTTCGCTGCCGCCAGGCTGCGGGTCGCCCGCTTGCTGCTTGTACATCGCCTCGCCGAGCTTCATCGAAGCCTGCTGCAGTGCGTTGGCTTTGGCCGTGATCGCATCGGCGTCGGTGCCCTTCAGCGCCTCCTTGAGATCGGCCATGGCGTTTTCGATCGCGCGCCGATCCGCATCGCCGACCTTCGAGCCGTGCTCGGCAAGGGCCTTCTCGGTGTCGTGAACGAGGGCTTCGGCGCGGTTTTTGGCTTCGACCTGCGCCTTGCGCTTCTTGTCTTCTTCGGCATGCGCCTCGGCGTCGCGGACCATCTTCTCGATGTCCGTCTCACTCAAGCCGCCCGAAGCCTGAATGCGAATCTGCTGCTCCTTCCCAGTGCCCTTATCCTTGGCTGAGACATTGACGATGCCGTTGGCGTCGATGTCGAATGTGACCTCGACCTGCGGTACGCCACGCGGCGCCGGCGGAATGCCGACCAGATCGAACTGGCCGAGCATCTTGTTGTCAGCCGCCATCTCCCGCTCGCCCTGGAACACGCGGATTGTCACCGCGGTCTGACCATCCTCGGCCGTGGAGAACACCTGGCTCTTCTTGGTCGGGATAGTGGTGTTGCGGTCGATGAGCCTGGTGAACACGCCACCGAGCGTTTCGATGCCGAGCGACAGCGGGGTCACGTCGAGCAACAGCACGTCCTTGACGTCGCCCTGCAGCACGCCAGCCTGGATCGCGGCGCCGACCGCCACCACTTCGTCCGGATTGACGCCCTTGTGCGGCTCCTTACCGAACAATTGCTTCACCACTTCCTGGACCTTCGGCATCCGCGTCATGCCGCCGACCAGGACAACCTCGTTGATCTCGGCCGCGCTGACGCCGGCGTCCTTGAGCGCTTGCTTGCACGGGTCGACCGTCTTGCGAATGAGATCCTCGACCAGGGCCTCGAACTTGGCGCGGGTAAGCTTCATGGTGAGATGCTTCGGTCCGGAGGCATCCGCGGTGATGAACGGCAGGTTGATCTCGGTCTGGGTCGTCGATGACAGTTCGATCTTGGCCTTTTCCGCCGACTCCTTCAGCCGCTGCAGCGCGAGCTTGTCCCGTCGCAGGTCGATGCCCTGCTCCTTCTGGAATTCGTCCGCCAGATAGTTGACCAGCCGCATGTCGAAGTCTTCGCCGCCGAGGAAGGTGTCGCCGTTGGTCGACTTCACCTCGAACACGCCGTCGCCGATTTCGAGAATGGAAATGTCGAAGGTACCACCGCCAAGGTCATAGACCGCGATGGTGCCGGTCTTCTGCTTATCGAGCCCGTAGGCCAGTGCCGCCGCGGTCGGCTCGTTAATGATGCGCAGGACTTCGAGACCGGCGATCTTGCCGGCATCCTTGGTGGCCTGCCGCTGCGCATCATTGAAATAGGCCGGGACGGTGATGACGGCCTGCTCGACTTTGGAGCCGAGATAGGCCTCTGCCGTCTCCTTCATCTTCTGCAGGATGAAGGCTGAAATCTGCGACGGCGAATAGGTCTTGCCCTCGACCTCGACCCAGGCGTCGCCATTGGAGGCGCGGCTGATCTTGTATGGGACGAGCTTCTTGTCCTTTTCCACCATCGGGTCGTCATAGCGCCGGCCGATGAGGCGCTTGACCGCGAAAATCGTGCGTTCGGGATTGGTGACCGCCTGGCGTTTCGCCGGCTGGCCGACCAGCCGTTCGCCCTCATCCGTAAAAGCGACGATCGACGGCGTGGTGCGCATCCCCTCGGAATTTTCCAGGACCTTCGGCGTCTTGCCTTCCATGACGGCGACGCAAGAATTCGTGGTCCCGAGATCGATACCGATGACCTTGGCCATGGTTGTAAATCCTCTCTTTCTCGGCAGGTCGGGCGGGCCCAAAGGCGCCCCTTAAGTCCGGCCCCCGCAAAACTTCATAGTCACCCGGCACTTCCGGGTGATTTCCCTTGGCTCATATAGGAGAGTGTCATCGCCCCGCAAGGCAGGAATGCCGTGGGTTTGAGCGCGGGGCGTCGTCACGCGGCGAGCGGGACGGCCGGCATGTCGGCAACGCGGTGAGGCTCTCTTAACAGTGTTGCACGCGGGCTTCGAATCCCATCCTCGCGCTAGCTGCTCATTAAGGAAAATCTGCCAGTGATGCCCGCGCGAATGGCAGCAGCCAACGGCCGGGCCGAATGCATTGCCAAAACGGCCGCCCTTGCGCGGAGAGACATCATGCGTGCCAGCGGGATCGAACGCGACGCGGCGAAAGCAGTGGCGTCTGCGCCAGCGATTGCCGCCGACGATCCCATTCGCGCATTTTTCGAAGTCCTGCCGCAGCCGATCCGGTTTTTTGGTGTTGGCGGCCTCGGTCTTGTCATGGATCTTGCCGTCTTCACTTCGGTCGTAGCCTACAGTGTCAATCCGCTTGCCGCGCGGCTTCTTTCGCTCGCGATTGCCACGCTGGTCACTTGGCGCCTCAACCGCGCACTGACCTTCGACCTGAGCGGTCGCCGTCCAGCCGAAGAAGCGTTGCGCTACGCGGCCGTCGCTGCTGCTGCACAGTTTGTAAGCTACGCCTTGTTCGCAATTCTCATCATTGGGTTTCCCGCCACAATCCCCCAGATTGCCCTCCTTATCGGTGCCGCGGCGGGTGCGCTCGTCTCATACGCGGGCCAGGCGCTGTTTGCCTTCCGGCCGCGGCGAACTGCTTGAACGCGCCATGCCCGTCGATGCCGAAACGTTGGTGATCGGCGCCGGTCCGGCCGGGCTGACCGCCGCTTATTGCCTTGCCAAGGAGGGACAGTCCGTCATCGTGATCGAGCGTGATCCGGTCCATGTCGGTGGCATCAGCCGCACCGTCGATTACAACGGGTTCCTGTTCGACATCGGCGGGCATCGCTTCTTCTCCAAATCGAAGGAAGTTGTCGCGTTATGGCGGGAGATCCTGCCCGACGACTTCATCACCCGGCCGCGCCTGTCGCGTATCTACTACAACGGCAAATTCTTCTCATATCCGCTCAGGGCATTCGAGGCGCTTCTGAAACTCGGCGTCTTCACCAGCGCCGCGTGCCTGGTATCCTACGGCTGCGCTAAAATACATCCTATATCGCAGCCACGCACTTTCCACGATTGGGTCCGCAATCAGTTCGGCGAGCGACTGTTCCAGATATTCTTCAAGACCTACACCGAGAAAGTCTGGGGCATGTCATGCGACGAAATTTCCGCCGATTGGGCGGCGCAGCGCATCAAGGGCCTCAATCTTGCGACCGCGATCCTCAACGGCGTGAAGCGCTCGCTGCGGTTTGGCCGCAAGTCCGGCGCCGGCGGCGGCGATGCCATCAAGACGCTGATCGAGAGCTTCCAATATCCGCGCCGGGGTCCGGGCATGATGTGGGAGGCGGCGGCGCGCAAGATAAAAGCGCAGGGCGGCCGCGTCTTGATGGGACGCGAACTGGTCAGGCTCGAATTCGACGGCGCCCGCAACGCCTGGCGCATCGAGGTCGCCACAGCGGACGGCAAACGTGAAAGCTATACCGCGCGCCACGTCGTCTCGTCGGCGCCGTTGCGCGAACTCGTGGAGAGGATCAAGCCGGTCCCGATCTCGCTGTTGCATGCGCGCGCGTTGCGCTACCGCGATTTTCTCACCGTGGCGCTGATGGTGCGCCGGGACGAGCTGTTCCCGGACAACTGGATCTATATCCACGATCCGAGCGTCAAGGTCGGCCGGGTGCAGAACTTCCGGTCCTGGTCGCCGGAGATGGTGCCGCAGGGCATGAGCTGTCTCGGGCTCGAATATTTCTGCTTCGAGGGCGACGGGATGTGGAGCGCGCCCAACGGCTATCT
>JBOHIU010000130.1:0-9139 GCA_050725855.1 Xanthobacteraceae bacterium
GCACGAAAAAGCTCGGCGAGGACCCGCAGACTGGACTGGAAGTGACGCTGCGCAGCGGGCGCTTCGGACCCTACGTTCAGCTCGGCGAAGCGATCGAGGGGGAGAAGCCGAAGCGAGCCAGTTTGCAGAAAGGCATGGCGCCGGACGATGTCGATCTTGCCGTGGCTCTCAAATTGCTCTCACTGCCGCGGGAAGTGGGACGGCATCCAGAGGACGGCGAGCCGATCCGCGCCAGCGTCGGCCGTTTCGGCCCTTACGTCCAGCACGGCAAGACCTATGCGAGCCTCGAGACCGGCGATGACGTCTACACCATTGGGCTCAATCGCGCGGTAACGCTCATTGCCGATAAAATCGCCAAGGGTCCGCGCTTCCGCCGTTTCGGCGCCGATCCGGGCCGACCGCTCGGCGACCACCCGGCCAAAGGCGGCCCGATCGTCGCCAAAAACGGCCGCTACGGGCCTTACGTCAGTCACGCCGGAATCAATGCGACGTTGCCGCGCGACAAGACACCCGAGAATGTCACGCTCGAAGAAGCCGTCGCACTGCTCGATGCCAGAGCCGATCGCGGCGCACCCGCGCCGCACGCCCGGCCGCGCAGCACACGGCGCGCTAGCAAAAGAGCAGCGAACGGTTCTGACGCAAGGCCCTCAAGGGCCAGTCCCGCAGCAAAACCCGCCAAACGTGCAGCCAATCCAAAGATCAAGCGCAAACCGCCGACCCAAGCCGCCGAATAGCGTCGCCGCTCGGCCCTGGCCAAGGACCCGGCCCATGAGCGGCCGATGAAACGATCAACCCTGCCCTCCCGCGAGGCATTGCTGGCTTTCATTCGTGAGCACACCGGCAACGTTGGCACGCGCGAAATTGCGCGCGCCTTCGGCGCCAAGAACGCCGACCGGGCCGCGCTCAATCGCATGCTGCGCGAATTGGCGGACGAAGGTCACATCGATCGAAGGCGCAAGCGGCTGCACGGTGCCGGAACATTGCCTCCGGTCGTGCTCGCCGACATTACCGGCCGCGACAGCGACGGCGAATTCCTGGCGCGGCCGACGGAATGGGACGAGCAAGCGCACGGCCAAGCGCCCATCATCCGCATTTCCTCCTCCCGCCGCGCAAAGCCTGGCGAAGCCGCAGGCATCGGCGACCGGGCCCTGCTCCGGATCGTGCGGTCGGGTGAAGAGACGAGCGGCCGCGTCATCAAGCTGATCGACCGCGCCAAGCACCGCGTGCTGGGTATTTTTCGCGGTCTTCCCGGCGGCGGCGGGCGCCTCGTGCCAGTCGATAAGAAGCAGCTCGGCCGCGAGATTTCGATTCCTCCCGGCGCGAGCGCCGATGCCGTCGATGGCGACCTGATCGCGATCGAAGTCGCGCGCCACGGCCGGTTCGGCTTGCCGTCTGGTTCGGTGGTCGAGCGGCTCGGTTCGATCAAGAGCGAGCGTGCCATCAGCGTGATTGCGATTCACGCTCACGGCATCCCGCAAGCTTTTCCGCGCGCAGCGATCGCGGAAGCCGAGGCGGCGCGGCCGATTCTTCACGCTGGACACAAGGATGCACGCGAGGACTGGCGCGGCGTGCCGTTCGTCACCATCGATCCGCCCGACGCCAAGGATCATGATGATGCGGTCCATGCCGAGCCGGACAGCGATGCGCGCAATCCGGGCGGACATATCGTCAGCGTCGCGATCGCCGATGTTGCCCATTATGTGCGGCCGGGCGCGGCGCTCGACCGCGCGGCGGCCGAGCGCGGCAATTCGGTGTACTTTCCCGATCGCGTTGTGCCGATGCTGCCCGAGCGCATTTCCAATGACCTATGTTCGCTGCGGCCGGACGAGGACCGTCCGGCGCTCGCGGTGCGCATGGTGATCGGCGCGGATGGAGCCAAACGCTCGCACACCTTTCATCGTGTGCTCATCCGCTCGGCGGCGCGGCTGCACTACGAACAAGCCCAGCTTGCCGTCTCCGGCCGCCCCGACGAAATCACCGCGCCGATCGTGCACAAGATCATCGAGCCGCTTTACGCAGCCTACCAAGCGGTGCGCCGCGCGCGCGATGTGCGCGAGCCGCTCGATCTGGAAATCCCCGAGCGCAAGATTGTGCTCACATCCGAGGGCAAAGTTGACCGCGTTGTCGTTCCGCGGCGGCTGGAAGCGCACCGGCTGATCGAGGAATTCATGATCCTCGCCAACGTCGCCGCCGCGGAGAGCTGCGAACGCGCGCGCGTGCCCCTGATCTACCGCGTTCACGACGAACCGTCGCCGGAAAAGCTCAATGCCTTGAGGGAGTTCCTCGTCACGCTTGATATTTCGCTGCCGAAAGGCGGCACCCTCCGGCCCGGCGGTTTCAATCGCATCCTCGCGCGGGTGAAAGGCCGCGACGTCGAGCGGCTGGTCAACGAAGTGGTGCTGCGCAGCCAGGCACAAGCCGAATATTCGGCGGAAAACTTTGGCCACTTCGGGCTCAACCTGCGCCGCTACGCCCATTTCACCTCGCCGATCCGCCGCTACGCGGACCTGATCGTGCACCGCGCCCTGATCCGCGCGCTCAAACTTGGTTCGGATGGCCTCGCGGACGACGTGGACTCGCGCGCTCTTTCCGAAATCGCCGCCAGCATTTCGGCTACCGAACGCCGCGCCATGAAGGCGGAGCGTGAAACCGCCGACCGGCTGATCGCGCATTTCCTGGCCGACCAGGTCGGCGCTGTCTTCGACGGTCATATTTCGGGGGTGACGCGCGCCGGCCTGTTCGTGGAGCTCGACGAGACCGGGGCCGACGGATTCATTCCGGCGCGCACCATTGGCGACGAGTATTTCCGCTTCGATGAACCGCGCCGCGCCTTTGTCGGCCGTTCGCAAACCCATCGGCTCGGCGACCCGGTGACGGTAGAACTGGTTGAAGCCGCGCCGGTCGCCGGCGCCTTGCGCTTCAAGCTGGTGCGGCATGCGCCCACGCCGGCGCAAAAGACTCGACAAAAGTCGCCGCGGCAGCGGAAATCGGCGCGCCGCGCCCGTTCGCACGGGCACAGCTAACCGGATCAGTCCACAATGAGCGATTCAGTGGTCGAGCCCGGCGTGGCGGCGGATCGAGCCGAGCGGCTCACGCGCACCATCCGCGATCAAACGTTTCCGAATTTGAAGCCCCGCGATTCAGCGACGCTCATTCTGATAGATCCGGCGCACGAGGTCCCGAAAGTACTGCTCGGCCGACGCCATGTGCGGCACCGCTTCATGCCGGGAAAGTTCGTCTTCCCCGGCGGGCGCGTCGAGCCCGCCGACCGCCAAATGGCGGCCATGGCGCCATTGCATGAACGCCACTCCGGCCGGCTGATGCGGCGCGTCCGCCGGCCAAGTGCAGCCAAGGCGGCGGGATTCGCGCTGGCCGCAGTGCGCGAGACTTACGAGGAAACCGGACTGATGCTTGGGGCGCGGACCGCGACCCCGATCAAGACACCGGCCGGCGCCTGGGAATCCTTTGCCAAGGCCGGCGTAATGCCCGATCTCAGCGCCGTCCACTTCGTCGCCCGCGCGATCACGCCGCCGAAGCGGCCGTTGCGGTTCGACAGCCGTTTTTTTGCCGCCGACGTGACAGCCGTCGCGCATCGCGTCGAAGGCATGGTTGGGCCGGATGCCGAACTCGTCGAACTGGTGTGGTTGCCGATCGGCGAGGCGCGCAGTCTCGACATGCCGGGTATCACTGCGGTGGTCCTGGAAGAATTAGCGGACCGCATCGCGGCCGGAATGCGCCCCGATCATCCCGTGCCACTCTACCGCATGCTGCACAAGCGCTTTGTCCGGGAGTTGCTCTGAGGAGCCACATGCCCGTTTTCTTGACATTCCGAGACACGCCATTAGGTTGACACCCAGCAAACAGGTTTTTCGAGGTTATTCATGGCCAAGGCCACAACCGTGAAAGTCAAGCTGGTGTCGAGTGCCGACACCGGGTTCTATTATGTGACGCGGAAGAATTCGCGCACCATGACGGACAAGCTGGTGAAGAAGAAATACGACCCGGTGGCGAAGAAACACGTCGAATTCCGCGAGGCCAAGATCAAATAGGCAGCGCGCCAAGATGCCCAATTCGTATCAATGCCCGGCCTTGCGCCGGGCATTGACGCGAGAGGGCGCCCCGTCGAAACCGCCTGGGACGGTCTTGATTGTCATGGTCAGGTGAAAAGGTGGCCGGCCGGGAACGGCATCATGAGGAGGCCACTCGAACCGCTCCCGGGCCGGCCGAACCCCACGGACCCAGGAGATGCGGCGGACCTGAGCACTCCGTAGGGTTGTCGAAAAACCAGAGAATCCCCCAGCCAGCGCGTGCCGCGCGGCTGTCGCTTAGTCCCGGTGATGTGCGCTTTCCGACAGAGAGGCTATCTGAACCGGCGAAGAAATCAATCGCCAAAAATTCGCCAAAAAGCCGAGTTCGCGCTAACCACAATAATTGTGATTAACGGCCGCTCTTAACTTGATGTCAGGGAACGTGTTTCTGCCGTTGCGGGCAGTTTGCACGTCATGCCGCGTCCGGGACGACCCGGTTGCGTCCGTCTCTTTTGGCGCGATAAAGCGCCTGGTCTGCACGTTTGAGGAGTGCCGCCGGACTATCCTCCTTGCCGCGCAGCGCGGCAATGCCGACCGAGATGGTCACCGGAATAGTCCGCGCGCCCTGCTGGATCGCAAACGGATCCGCCGCGATCCGGCGGCGCAGCCGCTCCGCCACCATGGCGGCAACGGCCATGTCGGTTTCCGGCATGATCACGACGAATTCCTCGCCGCCGTAGCGGCAGGCGAGATCGATGCCGCGGATCGAGCGTTTGATGCGCAAAGCGAACTCACGCAGTACGTCATCGCCCGCATCGTGCCCGTGCGTGTCGTTGATCGCCTTGAAGTAATCGATGTCGAGCACCAGCGCGGCGAGCGCTTTGCCGCGTCCGACCGCCTGCTCGATAAGCGTGGCGAGATGGCTCTCCATGTAACGCCGGTTGAACATTCCGGTGAGCGCGTCGGTGATTGCCATCTCGATCGACATCTGCACATTATCGCGCAGCCGCTCGGTATAGCGGCGCTTGCGGACTTGGCTGCGCGCCCGCGCCAACAATTCGTTTTTCTCGATGGGGCGCATCAAGTAGTCGTTCACGCCTATTTCGAGGCCGCGCAACATACGCGCGTTGTTCTCCGGCTCGGTGACCGCCAGAATGGGAATGTTGCGCGTGCGATCGAGAGAACGGACCTGACTGCACAGCCGCAATGCATCGAAATTTTCCAGGCCGAGCGAGACGATGAGGAGGTCGTAGTTGCCCTCGGCCGCGCGGAACAGAGCTTCGCTCGGGTCGGCCTGGACGTCCACATCATGTTCGGCGGCAAGGACGGCGCTGATGCGTTCGTATGAGCTCCGGCGATCGTCAACGATGAGCACGCGGCCACCGCGGCCGGTATCGGCGACCGCCTCGCGTTCCGGCGATTCGATCCCGATTTCCCGCGACGTCAGGGCGCGCATCCGCAATTCGTCGGTCACCATTTTGAGGCGCGCCAGCGAACGAACGCGGGCGATCAAGGCCAGATCCGCGATAGGCTTGCTCAGGAAGTCGTCGGCGCCTGCTTCCAGGCCCCGGACCCGGTCGGAAGGCTGATCGAGCGCGGTCGCGATAATAACCGGAATGTGATGGGTGACCGGATTCTTTTTCAATCGGCGGCAAACTTCAAACCCGTCCATGTCGGGCATCATCACGTCGAGCAACACCAGGTCGCATTCGGAGCGTTCGCAGATGGCCAGCGCTTCTTGCCCGCTCATGGCGGTGATAACGTCGAAATACTCGGCCGACAGCCGCGCTTCCAACAGTTTGACGTTGGCGGGAACGTCGTCGACGACGAGAACGCGAGCAGTCATTCGCAGGTCCTCTAGGGATTGCCAAGAAAATGGCGAACGGTTTCGATGAACTTGCCCACCGAAATCGGCTTGGACAGATAAGCCTCACAGCCGCCCTCGCGGATGCGCTCTTCATCGCCTTTCATGGCGAAGGCGGTGACCGCAACGACCGGGATGCGCTTAAGCTCGGCATCGTCCTTAAGCCATTTAGTGACTTCCAGTCCGGACACTTCGGGAAGCTGGATATCCATCAAGATCAAATCCGGACGATGCTTGCGCGCAAGATCCAGCGCCTCGATTCCATTGCGCGTCCCAACGGTGCTGTAGCCGTGCGCTTCCAAAAGGTCGTGGAAGAGCTTCATATTGAGCTCGTTGTCCTCCACAATCAGCACAGTCTTCGCCATCCCCAATCCTTCGCCTTCCGGGCCGGCGCCCGCTCCAGAACGATGCCGGTTCTCGCGAACGACTCGCCCCCTTAATCATGCGAAATCCGGAAATCGGAACAGTAGTTGGGATATATTACGGAAACGCAAATGCAACCGAATAGCGCGGCACCACGACCTATGCGCGAGGCGGCGGAAATGCTGGCGGTTCAAGCCCTTGGCTTTATTGCCGAAGAGCCACGGACGCTCAGCCGATTCCTCGAGTCGAGTGGCCTCTCGGCCGAACAGATTCGCCTGGCGTCGCGCCAGCCGGGATTTCTTGCCGGCGTACTCGAGTATGTGCTCGGCGATGAGCCGCTCCTGATCGCTTTTGCAGAAAGCGCCGGGATCAACCCCGCCGAGGTCGCGCGGGCAACGAGCGCACTTGGCGGACATTGGGAGCGCGACGTGCCGTGAGCTTCTGCCGCGATTGCCTTGCCGATGCAGCGCCGGATTCCGCGCGTTGCGCGCGCTGCAGCTCGCCTCGCCTGCTGCACCACGACGAACTCGGCGCACTCCGCATCGCGCATGTGGATTGTGATGCCTTCTACGCCACTATCGAAAAGCGCGATGATCCGACGCTCGCCGGCGAGCCGGTCATCGTCGGCGGCGGCCGGCGTGGCGTGGTGGCCACCGCTTGCTATGTGGCGCGCACCTTCGGCGTGAAGTCGGCAATGCCGATGTTCGAGGCGTTGCGCCTGTGTCCGCACGCCAAAGTGATCAGGCCCAATATGGACAAATATGTCGGGGTCGGTCGCGAGGTGCGCCGCATGATGCTCGCGCTCACGCCGTTGGTCGAGCCGCTGTCGATCGACGAGGCCTTTCTCGACCTTTCCGGGACCGAACGGCTTCATGGCATGGGTCCTGCCAAGGCGCTTGCACGCTTCGCCGGCGAGGTCGAGAAAGCCGTCGGCATCACCGTTTCGATCGGGCTTTCCGGCAACAAATTCCTCGCCAAGATCGCCTCCGACCTCGACAAGCCGCGCGGCTTCGCGGTGTTGAGTATAAGCGAGGCGCAAGCCTTTTTGGCACCCAAGCCGGTAAGCTTCATCTTCGGCGTCGGCAAAGCGAGTGCAGCGCGCCTCGCCCATGACGGATTTCATCGCATTGCCGACTTGCAGAAGTCGAGCGAGAACGAACTTTCGCGCCGCTACGGCGAAGAAGGCCGCCGCTTGGCGCGGCTTGCGCGTGGCATTGATGAGCGAAAAGTCAGCGCCGACCGCGAGACAAAAAGCGTCTCGTCGGAAACCACATTCGAACGCGACATTTCGGACTTCCGCCGGCTCGAGCGCGTTCTCTGGGGCCTAAGCGAAGACGTCTCGGCCCGTTTGAAAGCGAAGGAATTGGCCGGCTCCACCATCACGCTGAAGCTCAAGACAGCGGACTTTCGGATCCGCACACGCGCCCGGTCGCTGCCGTCGTCGACCCAGTTGGCCGGCCGGATTTTTGCCGCGGGACGCGATCTGCTGCGCCGCGAGGCCGAAGGCACTCGCTTCCGCCTTCTCGGCGTCGGCGTGAGCACGCTCGCGGGCGCCACTGACGCCGATCCGGCGGATCTGGTCGACGGTCGCGCCGCCGAAGCGGAACACGCCGTCGACCGCGTGCGCGCGCGCTTCGGCGATGACGCGGTGATCAGGGGCCTGGCGTTCGAGCGGCGGGACGAATGCTGATTTGATTTATTTGCAGGGCTTGGCCTGCCTGATGTTCAGCGAGACGAGCTTTCCGCTCACGACGAAATCGTTGTAGTCGAGCGTGAGTGCCCGCGAAATGCCGTTATCGTAGAGTTCGAAGCCGATCGTGTAATCAGGCCTCTGCTCGCCGCTTTGCGCCGCCTTATTGGCCGAAAAATAGCTGATCGTCACCGGCCAGCGCGGCACATTGGCAAGTTGCGGATTATGGGCCGCCGCATCATCATATTCATGCTGGCCGGGCGCGATCTTGCGACCAATTACGGTCAGCGTGTTGAAGATCTTGTCGCCGGTCTCAGACCCGTCATAGACCGGGAATGACAAGATGGTCTTACCGGCGCGCGCCGCCTCGATCGCCCGGACCATGTGCTCGGTCGGAAATACCAGCCCGGCCGCAAGATCGAGTTTTCGTTTCTCGGGTTTGCGCAGATCGACGGCGGTCTTCTTCGCCTCGTGCTCGGCGCGGCCATTAACCGCATCGACGAGGTTTTGGTCGACAAAATTTTGCGAGCTGAATTTGAAGTCCTTGGCATCGGCATCTTCCCACGTCGTGGAGCGCAAATCGCTGGTCGATACCTTGCCTTCGCTGTTGTCGAGTTCGGAAAGCTGCCGAAATGTCAGGGAATATCCGTCGCAGGCATTGCCGCTGAAATCGTACAGGATGCGTCCGCGCACGGCGACAACCGTAGAATTGCCGCGGGTCTGGGCGAGCGACAGGTCGTAGATGGCGCGATGCGGGACCAGCACGACCGGCGCTTCCGGCATCGCCGGCGCCTCCTGGGCCCGCAATCCGGCCGACGGGACGATAAACATCAGCGTGCAGGCCAACAGCGCGCCGCGCGCGGTAATCGTGCGATCCGATGTCAATTGGCACTCGCTCAGGATGTCATGCGAATAAGTTGTCAGAAGAGTCCGTATTCGCCCCCGGCAGCTTTCATGGCTTAAATTGCGGCGAAGATAGGGATCGTCGCCGAATAGGCCACGACCGGGTGCGAGTCGGGGCCGCTTGCGCGCCCTATCGCCATCGGCCAAGAAGGGCGTTGCCCAGGCTAGTACCTCTGCACAGAGGATATGACGGGTTGGAGTTTTGGCAAGATTTCCGGGTCGATGCGCAGGCGGATGCTTCGAGCGGTGCCTGGCGTTCGGCTGATAAAACCCTGACGTTGGAGCATAAGC
>JBOHIU010000131.1:0-24593 GCA_050725855.1 Xanthobacteraceae bacterium
CTAGTAGCCGCGTCGTTTGGTTTGCTTGCCTGCATGGCGACTGCGAATGCCCAGGGGATGAATGGTGGTCAAAGTCCCAATTTGGACAACCTGGGGCATCCGAAGATGCACGCGACGCACCATTCGATGATGCGCCATTCGAGGATGCACCATCCGATGATGATACACCATTCGATGATGAACCGGCACGACGATATGCGTTGAGACATGCGTCTCCCCGGCACAACATGCGGCGTTTTCTTGAACCTGAGCAGCCACTTTTCTGTGGCTGCTTCGGTGGTCGCGCAGCGTAATGCGGAATGTCGCGGAGTTTCGCAGATTCGTGTGTGATGTGCAGGAAGCGTGTGTGCGGTAGTGGCGATGGATCGGGCACCACAGCATAGTGGCCTCCCATCGATCGAGATTAGCATCTCGCCGTCACAGCCATTGTGATCATTGACGGCTGGGTCGGCGCTTGCGGACCCGATGTTTGGTGTTTGCTCCAACGATGAAGCCCTCGAATGGTTGACGTCAGGGCCTTTGCTGATGCCCTCGTAACCCGCTAATTTTGCCCCGGGTGTGCGCCCCGGCGGTAGGAGGCCGCCCCGGTTTCTTGGCAGAGGTTTTGATGCCCGATTCCCGCGTTATCTATCGTCAGCGACTTTGGGTCAGAGTTGCGCACTGGATCAATGTCGTCTGCATGACGGCGTTGCTGATGAGCGGGTTGCAGATTTTCAATGCGCGCCCGGATC
This sequence comes from Xanthobacteraceae bacterium, assembly GCA_050725855.1. GTDB lineage: Bacteria > Pseudomonadota > Alphaproteobacteria > Rhizobiales > Xanthobacteraceae > BOG-931. The sequence continues at coordinate 732 of JBOHIU010000131.1, forward strand.
TTTACTGGGGCACCAAATCGGTCTGGCACAATCCGCTCGTGACGATCGGGACCGCGCAAGACGCCAAGGGCGAAACGATCGGCACCACCAGAATTGGCAGCCACACATTCAATACCACGGGCCTGCTCGGCTACTCCGGCGGCATGGCCCGCGCGTTTCCGTTCTGGGCGACTTTGCCAGGCGTTCAGTGGCTCGCCATGGCGCGGCGCTGGCATTTCTTTTTCGCGTGGATCTTCGTGATCAACGGCGCCATCTATTTCGTTCTGACTTTTCTCACCCGCCACTTGCGGGGCGACCTTTGGCCGACGCGGTCGGATTTGGCCCATATCGGCCGCTCGATCCGGGATCACATGCGTCTTCGCTTTCCCCATGGTGAAGCAGCGAAACGCTACAATGTGCTGCAAAAGCTTTCGTATCTGGCGGTGATCCTAGTCTTGGCCCCGTTGATGATATTTACCGGCCTGACCTTATCGCCGCGGCTCGACGCGAGCTTTCCGTTCTTGCTTGATGTGTTCGGTGGCCGGCAATCGGCCCGGACCATCCATTTCTTTTGCGCCTTTGCGCTTTTGGCGTTCGTCGCCGTTCATATCGCGTTGGTATTGCTCTCCGGCGTGTTCAACAACATGCGCTCGATGACCACGGGCTGGTACAAAATCCGAGGCGGCAATGAAATCGGTTGAAAAAATAGGACTACCCAAGCGAGCGGCGCGTCGTCAGTTTCTGCTGCGAGCCGTATCAGCAGTGGCGGCGCTGCCGCTCGCCGGCTGTGACGATACCGTATCGCAAAATCCTACGGTCAATTCCATTCTCGACAGTGCCGAGGCAGTGACGAGACGCGTGCAACGGGCGATCACAGACCCGCACGCGCTCGCCCGCGAATACCCAGCTAGCGAAATTACGGAGCACTTCTACAGCAACGGCACCTCTGATCCGGACAATCCCCGCTATCAGGAATTGGCGAAGACCGGCTTTGCCGATTGGCGGCTTGATGTCGGCGGCCTGGTCGACCGGCCGAGGCGGTTTTCGCTCGCTGAGCTGCGCGGATTTCCCCCGCGCACGCAAATTACGCGGCACGATTGCGTCGAAGGCTGGAGCAATATTGGCCAGTGGACGGGCGTTCAATTGTCGAGGATTCTCGACGCAGTCGACCGCCAGCCTGCGGCCCGATATGTCATGTTTTTTTGCGCCGATCCCATGGGAAATAGCTTGGACGGATCGGACTCGCGCTATTACGAAAGCATCGGAATGGATGACGCTTATCATCCGCAAACCATTCTCGCCTATGGCATGAACGATCAAACGTTGCCGATGCCTTACGGGGCGCCGCTTCGTCTGCGCGACGAACGCCAGCTCGGCTACAAGATGGCAAAATACATCATGCGGATCGAACTCGTGGAAAGCTTCGCTCATATCCGCGGCGGCAAGGGCGGCTATTGGGAAGATCAGGGCTACGAATGGTACGCGGGAATCTGACGCTTGGGAAATCGCGCCCCAAATCGGGTTGATTGGTCGCGGGATTTAGGTCGGCTGCGAGAAATGCAAAAGCTTGCCCGCGCGGTAGTCGTAAAGCTTGCCGGTTTCTGAAAAGCTCGGCAGACACAACGGAACGATCGTTTCCGCCACCTGTTCGGGCGTTGGCAATGTCATCGGGTCTTCGCCGGGCATGACCTGCGCGCGCATGCGCGTGCGGGTCGGTCCGGGATTGAACAGATTGACCCGCACCGCCGTCGAATCCATCTCCGCCGCATAGGTTCGCGCCAGTACATTGAGCGCGGCCTTCGATACCGAATAAGGGGCGCTGTAGGCACGCGCATGCGTAGCGGCGCCCGATGTCATGAACACGGCGCGGCCCGCGGCGGCGCGGCGCAACAGCTGATCCATGGCGCGGATGAGATGGTAATTGGCGGTGACGTTGACCGCCATGGTTTCGTCCCACGACTTGGGATCGACGTGATCGAGCGGCGAGCGCTGACCCACGACGGCGGCATTGCCGACCAGCACTTCGAGCCGTTTATGGCGCTCGTTGAGCGCCTCGGCGAGCCGGTAAATTCCCGGATAATCGCGCATATCGAGCGGCACCAGCGTCGCCGTCGAGCCAATGGCGCGCAGCGCGTCGTCCAGCTCTTCCAACGCGCCTTGCGTGCGTCCGGTGGCGACGATATGCGCGCCGGCGCGGGCGAGCGCCAGGGCGACTGCTCGTCCGATGCCGCGGGTGGCGCCGGTGACAAGTGCGATACGGCCGGCGAGCGGTCCTGCGGAATCAGGCATTGCGGAGTCGCTGCTTCAAATCGGCTATGCGGTGGAACGAAGGCTCAACTCGCTTCCGCGAGCAGCGAGAGCTGCCGCGGCGGCGATTCCTGCGCCATGCGGTCGGTCAGCGGCGTCGGGTATTCGCCGGTGAAACAATGGTCGGTGAATTGCGGGCGCGCCGCATTGCGCCCCTTTTCGCCCATGGCGCGGTAGATGCCGTCGACCGAGAGGAAGGCCAGCGAATCCGCGCCGATGAATTTGCGCATGCCATCCAGATCGTGTGTGGCGGCCAAAAGCTTATCTTTCTCGGGAGTGTCGATGCCGTAATAGTCCGGATGCGTGATCGGCGGCGAAGCGATGCGGAAATGAACCTCGCGCGCGCCGGCGTCGCGCATCATCTGCACGATTTTGAGCGAAGTGGTGCCGCGTACGATCGAATCGTCGATCAGGACAATGCGCTTGCCGTTGACGACGGCGCGATTGGCGCTGTGCTTGAGCCGCACGCCAAGCTGGCGGATGTGCTGGGTCGGTTCGATGAAGGTGCGGCCGACATAGTGATTGCGGATAATGCCGAGTTCGTACGGGATGCCGGACTCTTGGGCGTAGCCGATCGCGGCCGGCACGCCGGAATCGGGAACCGGAACCACGACGTCGGCCGTGGCCGGCGCCTCGCGCGCCAGCTCTATGCCACATGACTTACGCACGTCGTAGACGCTGCGCCCGCCGATGATGGAATCCGGCCGCGCGAAATAAATGTACTCGAAGATGCAGGGGCGCGGCGGCAGCTGCCCAAACGGCTTTTCCGAGTGCGCGCCGTCCTCGTCGAAAACGACCACCTCGCCGTTCTCGACGTCACGCACGTAGTGCGCCCCGATGATGTCGAGCGCGCAAGTCTCGGAGGCGAGGATCGGGCAGCCGTCGAGCATGCCCAGCACCAGCGGGCGAATGCCCAGCGGATCGCGCGCGCCGATCAGCTTCTTGTTGGTCAGGCCGACGAAGGCGTAGGAGCCCTCGAGCATTTGCAGACCTTCAATGAAACGATTGATGAAGCGGTTGCGGTGCGAGCGCGCCACGAGATGCAGGATGACCTCGGTGTCGGTGGTCGACTGCATCATCGCGCCTTCGCGCACCAGTTGGCGGCGCAGCGTGAGCCCGTTGGTGAGATTGCCGTTGTGGCCTATGGCAAAGCCTCCGGCATTAAGCTCTGCGAACAGCGGCTGCACGTTGCGCAGAATGGTCTCGCCGGTGGTCGAATAGCGGACGTGGCCCATGGCGGCGTTGCCGGGCAGGCGGTCGATCACCTCCCGACGGGAAAACGCGTCGCCGACCAGACCCAGTCGCCGCTCGGAATGAAAGCGCGAGCCGTCAAACGAGACGATGCCGGCAGCCTCCTGGCCGCGGTGCTGCAGCGCATGGAGGCCCAGTGCCGTAATGGCCGCCGCGTCCGGATGGCCGAAAATGCCAAAGACGCCGCATTCTTCGCGCAGCCGGTCGGCATCAAGGTCGAGGAGGGCGGTTTCGGTCATGATCATAGGCCCTCGATCATCTCAACCAGCGGCCTCATTGGGGCGCTGGTTGAGTGCTCCATGCTGGTCGGGCGCGGCAACCGGCTCACCGCCACCCTTATTGGCTTTGTACTTCTGATATAAGGCTTCGAAGTCGGGAGACATAGAGCGCAGCCAGTCGGCAGTGTTGGCTAGAAAGACCTTCGATTTGGCGTCGGTCACCCAAGTCGGCTGCGACTTGGCGGGGACCAGCCAATCGAAAAAGCCGAACGCGACCACCACGATGATCAAGCCGCGGCCAAGCCCGAAGAGAAATCCGAGAGTGCGATCGAGCGCGCCGACCCGGCTGTCGAGCACCATGTCCGATACTCTAACGGTGACAACCGAAACCACGAGCAGGGTCACGAGAAAAACGCCGCCGATGACGGTCGCCTTGGCGATCAGTTCATTGTTGAAATAGGCCGCGGCCGCCGGCACCAGCTTGCCATAGGCGTATAGCGTCGCGCCCGCCGCCAGTATCCAGGCCGTGATCGAAAGCACCTCGCGCATGAAGCCGCGGACCATCGCCAAGAGCCCGGAAACGAGCATGACGATAATGAGCCCGATGTCGAGGAACGTGATCGGCATTATCTATTGGTCCGCTCGCTGGCTCTGCCTGTTTGCGGCTTACGGCGCGTGTATAGCGGGCTCGGGCGGTCCCGTCACCCATCTTGCCGGCCGGTCAACAAGTCTATCACGACGAAGGTTACGAACCGGTCTGAGCGCGCCGCAAATGGGCCGTTAACCTTGCGCAGCGGACCACCCGGGCGTCGGGATGGTGACCAACGGCGGGGTCCGCCGCTATTCGGCGGCGGCCTCGCGGCCAATCTCGGCGGGGCGCGACTTTTCACCGCGTGCGGCGATCTCGGAGACAAGGTTGACCAGCACGCCAATCGTGGTGAGCGCCATCCCGGACTCGACGAGTTCGCCGCGAGCGGCTTCCGGAACAATGGCGCGGGCGAAGCCAAGCTTCTGCGCTTCCTTCAGGCGCGCCGGCGTCTGTGCTACCGGTCGCACGGCGCCGGACAGCGATATCTCGCCGAAATAGACCGCATCGGACGGCAGCGGAGCGCGGGCGAGGGAGGAGACCAGCGCCGCCGCCGCGGCGACATCCGCCGCCGGCTCCTGAATCCGCAATCCTCCGGCGACATTGAGGTAAACATCGTGACCGGAAAGGCGCACGCCGCAATGCGCCTCAAGCACGGCGAGCACCATGGAAAGCCGGTTGGGGTCCCAGCCGACCACGGCGCGGCGGGGCGTGCCAAACGTCGTCGGCGCGACCAGCGCCTGGATCTCGACGAGCAGCGGCCGGGTTCCCTCGACGCCCGCGAATACGGCCGTGCCTGGGCTGCCGAGATCCCGCTCGGACAGGAACAACTCGGACGGGTTCGCAACTTCGCGCAATCCCGCTCCGGTCATTTCGAACACCCCGATCTCGTCGGTCGGTCCGAAGCGGTTCTTGATCGCGCGCAGGATTCGGAATTGCTGCGAACCCTCGCCCTCGAACGACAGCACCGCGTCGACCATATGCTCGACCACGCGGGGGCCTGCGATCTGGCCGTCCTTGGTGACGTGACCGACCAGGATCACCGCCGCGCCGGTCCGCTTGGCGAAGCGGATGAGTTCGCCGGCCGAACCGCGCACCTGCGTGACCGTGCCGGGGGCCGCCTCGACGGTGTGGGTCCACATCGTCTGAATCGAATCGATCACGAGCAGCCGCGGCACAGCGCCCTGCGAGAGCGTCGCCACAATATCTTGGACTGCGGTCTCGGCCGCCACCTCGACCGCGGCATCTCGAAGTCCGAGCCGTTCGGCGCGCAACCGGACCTGGGCAACGGCTTCCTCGCCGGAAATATAGACCGCGCGGTGATGCTGGCGCGCGTAGGCGGCCGCGACCTCGATCAGCAGCGTCGATTTGCCGATGCCCGGATCGCCGCCGAGGAGCAGGACCGAACCGCGCACCAAACCGTCGCCGGTGACCCGATCGAACTCAGCGATGCCGGAGGCAAGGCGTGGCGCCTCGTGCGTTTCGCCCTTGAGCGGCTCGACGGCGAACAGGCGGCCCTTCGGCGAGGCGCGTGTGCCGACGGCCGCGCCTTCCTGAACCAGTGTATTCCAGGCGCCGCAGGCTTCGCAGCGGCCCGCCCAGCGCGCGGATGCGGCGCCGCAATTCTGACAGACGAAGTTATGGGTGCGGGCGGCCATGGCCGGTCTCTCGCTGCTGCATTCTCCTCACGCGCCGCGATACACGTGACGGCACCGTGCGCCGAGATGTGTGAGAATCTCGTAGCCGATCGTCGAGGCGCAGGCGGCTACGTCGTCGACCGAGATAGCGCCGCCGATGAACGTTGCCTCCTCGCCGCGGCGGGCCGTGCCTTCAGGCAGGTCGGTGACATCGACGCAGATCAAATCCATGGAAATCCGGCCGACAATCGGGCATTGCCTGCCTGCGATGATCGCGTTTGCGCCAGGCCGCTGCTCTGTCCCGCTCGCAGCGCGCGGCACGCCGTCGGCGTAACCGACGGCGGCAATGGCTAGGCGGGAAGGGCGTCTGGCCGTCCAGGCTGCGCCATAGCCGATGGTTTCGCCGCGATCGACTTTGCGGATTTGCAGGATGCGCCCGCTGAGTTCGACGACGCTCTGCATCGGGTTGGGGCGTCCGGGGGTGGGGTTCACGCCATAAAGCGCCGCCCCCGGCCGCATCAGATCGCAATGCGCTGAGTCGCCGAGAAAGATTCCCGACGAATTGGCAAGCGACGCCGCCACGCCGCGGAACAGCAGGCGCACTTCCTTGAACGCCTTGATTTGTGCGCGGTTCAACGGGTGGGCGGGATCTTCCGCGCAGGCCAGATGGCTCATCAACAGTGTGATACCGTGGTTTTCCGTCTGGACGCGCGGCGCGAGCGCCACGGCTTCGTCGATCGGGATTCCAAGCCGGTTCATCCCGGTATCGACGTGAAGCGCCGCCCCGCCGCGCCAGTTGTGCTCGGCGACGAAAGCATCCCACTCGGCAAGTTCGGTCGTGCTGTTGATGACCGGCTGGGCTCCGATATCGATGAAGCCGGGACCCGACTCAATTGTAAAGCCATTGAGGACGTAGATCGCGGCGTCGCGCGCCCGCGAGCGAAGCCGCCGTGCCTCGCTCAGATCGGCGACAAAAAACGTCTTGCAGCCTGCTTGCGTCAGCTTGGCGACGACGGGTTCCAGGCCAAGCCCGTAAGCATTGGCCTTGACCACGGCCGCACATTCGGCGGTGGGGGCGAGATGCGCGAGGCTGCGCCAGTTTGCCTCGACGGCTGCAAGGTCAATCGACAGCGTTCCCCCGGTCTCGGCAAGAGACGGGCTGTCGAGCGGTTCGGACAATACTTCCGCGAGCGCCATGCTGGGGGTTATGGCGGGAGCCGGTGCTGCCGTAAAGCAGGCTTCTCCGATCTAAAAGCTGGACCGGTGCGTGCTGTCGAGATTGGCGAAGCGCGTCACCGCGGCGTCGAATTGCAGTTCAACGGTACCTGTGGGGCCGTGGCGCTGCTTGCCGATGATCACTTCTGCCTTGCCCTCGAGGCGTTCACCTTCGGCCAGCCACTCGTTGAACTTTTCCCGATTCGTCTCGGTGGGCTTGCGCATCTGGTGATAATATTCCTCGCGGAATACGAACATCACCACGTCGGCATCTTGCTCGATCGAACCCGATTCGCGCAGGTCGGAGAGCTGCGGGCGCTTGTCTTCGCGGGCCTCGACCTGCCGCGACAATTGCGACAAGGCCACAATCGGAATGTTAAGTTCCTTGGCAAGCGCCTTGAGGCGCGTGGTGATTTCCGTGATTTCGTGTACGCGTCCCTCGCTGGCGCGCTGGCTTGAGCCCTGGAGGAGCTGCAAGTAATCGACCACCAAAAGGTCGAGCCCTCTCTGGCGCTTGAGACGCCGCGCCCGCGCCGCCAACTGACCCACCGAGAGACCGCCGGTCTCGTCGACGTAAAACGGCAGGCTCTGCAGATCGATCGAAACATCCTTAATCTTCTCGAAGTCGGATTCGTCGATGGCGCCGCGGCGAATCTTGTTGGATGGAATTCCTGTCTGTTCGGCGATGATGCGTGTCGCGAGCTGTTCGGCCGACATTTCCAACGAGAAGAAACCGACGATTCCACCATTGACGCTTTTCGTGCGTCCGTCCGGCTGCACCTCGCCGACCCAGCCCTTGGCAACGTTGTAGGCGACATTGGTGGCAAGGGCGGTTTTGCCCATGCCCGGCCGGCCGGCAAGGATGATCAGGTCGGAGGGCTGGAGGCCCCCCATCCTGGCATCGAGATCGCTCAATCCGGTCGCGAGCCCCGACAGCCCGCCATCCCGCTGATACGCCTGCGCCGCCATATCGACCGCGCTGGTCAGCGCCTGGGCAAACCGCTGAAAGCCGGAGTCGTAATGTCCGGTCTCGGCGATTTCGTAAAGCTTGCGCTCCGCGTCCTCGATGTGGCTCAACGGGGTCGCATCGACCGGCGCGTCGTAGGCCAGATTGACCATGTCCTCGCCGATTATGATCAGGTCGCGCCGGACCGATAGATCGTAGATCGTACGCCCGTAATCCTCGGCATTGATGATCGTGGTCGCTTCCGCGGCAAGCCGCGCCAGATACTGATTGACCGATAGGCCGGCGATGTCGAAATCCGCCGGCAGAAATGTCTTCAGCGTGACCGGCGTGGCGATCTTTCCCGCCCGCACCAGGCTGCCGGCCAGTTCGAAAATGCGCTGATGGATGGGTTCGAAGAAATGCTTGGGCTCAAGGAAGTCGGAGACCCTGTAGAACGCCTCGTTATTGACGAGGATGGCGCCTAGGAGCGCCTGCTCAGCCTCGATGTTGTGCGGCGGCGAGCGGAGGACCGGCTCCGGTGCCACCTGTTTCCGTGCGATCGAATCGATTTGCGCCATGGTGCCGATCAAGAGATTCGCGTATGGCCGATTTGCGGTCGGCCGCTGCTGGGTCCGTTTCTTTGCGTTTACTCAACATCGCGGGATCACTCAACGATGCGGCACTCCGATCCCGTCCTTAGATCGCATCCCGGCAATGGCAGGAGGAGGGCAGGGAGCACAGCCACGCACGCGCTGTCGATAGTCCTGCGGCGCGGCGATGGGAAACCTTCGTTTCGGCTTTCCCCGATAACCACCGCGCCCTGAGAGGAGCGATCTTGCTTCGCCATTTTCCCTTGACGGCGGCTTTTCGGCCATTCCGTGCCGTCGACTACTCGCCGGCCAAACGCAGCTGCGCCGGCTGTTTGGCCTCAGCGCCGCGCAAGCGCGCTTCCTCGCGGCCGATATAGTCTCGGGTCGCCGGGGTCACGCCTTTGCGCTTCGTCATCTGGATCTGGAACACCACCATGTCGCCGTCGCGGAACGACATTTCGGAGGATGCCAGATAGAATTCCCACATTCGCAGGAACCGCTGATCGTAAAGGCGAATGACTTCGTCGCGATGGGCCAGGAAGCGTTCGCGCCATGCCTTAAGCGTCTCGGCGTAGTGGAGCTGCAGAACTTCGATATCGCTCACGATCAAGTGGGCGCGTTCGATTGCCGGCACGACCTCCGACAGCGCGGGGATATACCCGCCGGGGAAAATATATTTGGCGATCCACGGATTGGTAATGCCCGGGGAGCTTCTGCGGCCGATGAAGTGCAGCAGGGCAACGCCCTCGGGGTCGAGCAGCTTGGCGCATTTGTCGAAGAAGGTGTCGTAGAAATCGACGCCGACGTGCTCGAACATTCCCACCGACACGATGCGATCGAATTGTCCACCGACGTCACGAAAATCGGTCAAACTGAATGTGGCCTGCCGCGTGCGTCCGCGCTCCAGCGCCCTGGCTTGCGCCCGCCGGTATTGTTCTTCGGATAGCGTGATGCCAGTGACCTGTGCGCCGCAAATCTCGGCCAGATAGAGCGCAAGGCCGCCCCAGCCGCATCCGATGTCGAGAACGTTTGCGCCAGGCCGGACCAGGAGCTTGGCCGCGAGGTGACGTTTCTTCGCTAGTTGCGCGTCGTCGAGCGAACTGTCCGCCGACTCGAAATAGGCGCAGCTATATTGCTGGTCGCCGTCGAGGAAAAGCGAATAAAGCCGGCCGTCGAGATCGTAATGGTGCGCCACGTTGCGCCGGGCGCGCGTGCGCGGGTTGAATTGCTGCAGGTGGCGGAGCAGGTGGCGGACAAGATGCGGCGGCCAGGCCCAGCGCGGCATCGGCGTCCGTTCTTGACGAAACAAAATTGCAAGAACATCGGCGATTGAACCGCGTTCGACGACAAGCGTGCCGTCCATATAGGCCTCGCCCAGCTTGAGTTCGGGATCGAGCAAGATCGAGCGCTGGGCGCTTGCGCTGGTGAAGCGTATGGCGACCGGCGGCCCGCCACCATCGCCGAACGTGTAGGTCCTGCCCGCGGCCGTTGTGACCTGGAGCGATCCCATGCGGATGTATCGACGCAGGAAAGCTACCAGAAACCGTTCCACTATCGCCTCCACGCACTACTCAAGCCGTTGCGCAGGGGAACGACGACTGACGCCCGTTACGTCATGCGGCTTCTCACGGCCACTTCAGTCATCCCCGCACGCGCCAGCAGGGTCATGTTGCTGCCGTCATTAAAACAAAATCGTGCTTGACCAGCAATGCGTCTCTAGCGTCCCTCCAGGGGCCGGGTTGGCCCGCTCGCGTTCGGCCGGTTTTGGGGTAAATATGCCGGCCGCCAGATGAAGATTCGAGGAGGCCAGGGTGGTCCGATCTATCGCGCCCGCAATTGTCCTGTTTGCGGTTCTGATCCCGCCGTTGGCGCATGCCCAGGTCAACATCGATCAGGACAAGACGCCGGCGCACATCTACGCGAGCGATTGCTCGGTTTGCCATAAGTCCATGCGAGGTTTGGCTAATGGCCGAGGAAGCTCGGCCCTCACCGGGTTCTTGGCCGAGCATTATACCTCGAGCGAGCAGGAGGCGGCGGCACTGGCCGCCTACGTGCTCGCAGGCGGCGGCGGCACCGGGAGCCCGGCGCCGGCCCGCGACGCGTTGGAGCCGGATCGTGACCGAACCGCATCTGCCGAGTCCAAGACGCGCGACACGCGGCGTTCGCCCAGGCCGCTGCCGGAGCCGACGGCAGCAGCCAAGCCACGTCCGAAAGATCGGGGCAGAACAGAAAGGCCGGAACGCAGCGCCAGTGCGGAGCCGGGTCGGAGCGAACGAAGGCTCCCGGCGGGCCGGGCGCGTGAACGGCTGAAGCCAGCGGAGGCGACGCCGGTCAGGCCTGAACCCCCAAAGCTTGCGGCCGTACCAAAGGTCGTCAAGCCGCTGAAGCCGGATTCCGGGCCGCCGATGCAGAGCCCGACCATGGCGACGCCTGCGGACAATCAGCCCAGCGGAGCCGCCCCGGCGCCAACGGATAATATTCCCGATTGATCCGGCCTGGACGTTCGGCGGTCTCGGATCGAGCAGGCGTCAGGTCTGGCTTTCGCCAGCGTCCGAGGCCGCTTCTTCACCTTCCTGCGGGCGCCGCGATTCGGCGGCTTCGGGTTCGAAGAAAGCCTCCGCCGCCAACGCCACCGTTTCCGCCTCGCTCGGCTCTTCCCGCAACTGCGTGACGTCCTCGCCGCGCGCGATGCGAGCGGCCTCATCGTTATTGCGGGCGACGATCACCGTAATCGACGTTTCGATGTCGGGGTGCAAAGCAATTGGAACAGTGTGCCGGCCGACTGTCTTGATCGGCGTGTTGAGCGCGATCTGATTGCGGTTAACGGTAAAGCCGGCCTCCGTGATCAAACGAACGAGATCGCGGGGTGATACGGAGCCGAACAGCTGTCCTACCTCGGAGGCTTGGCGAAGTACGGTGAAGCTTTTTCCGTTCAGTTGCTCGGCCACGCCGCTCGCCTCGGCCTTGAGAGTCTGCGACCGCGCTTCCAGATCGGTCTTCATGGATTCAAAGCGCGTCCGATTTTCCGACGTTGCGCGCAAAGCCTTGCCGCGCGGCAACAGGAAATTGCGTGCAAAGCCGTCTTTGACGCGCACGACGTCGCCCATCTGGCCTAGTCTGGTGACACGCTCGAGCAGGATCAGTTCCATTGCATCCTCCTCGGATCAGCGGATCACGTAGGGCAACAGACCAAGAAACCGCGCGCGCTTGATCGCCTGCGCAAGCTCTCGCTGCTTTTTTGCCGAGACTGCGGTGATGCGGCTCGGAACGATCTTGCCGCGTTCGGACACGAAGCGTTGCAGGAGCTTGACGTCCTTGTAGTCGATCTTCGGCGCATTGGCGCCGGAGAATGGGCAGCTCTTGCGGCGCCGGAAGAAAGGCCGGCGGCCGCCGGCAGCTTGCGGGAACATGGCCATGATCATTCCTCCGCCGGCGTTTCGGCTTCATTGGCGTCGTCGCGCGGTCGCCGATCCCGGTCGCGCGGTCGGTCGCCTCGATCTGCACGATCGCCCCGGTCACCTCGATCCGGACGGTCGCCCCGGTCGCCGCGTCCGCCGTGGCGCTCGTCGCGGTCGCGATCACGTTCCGCCCGCCGCATCATGGCCGAGGGCCCGTCCTCGTGTTCCTCGACGCGGATGGTCAGATAGCGCAGCACGTCCTCATTAAGCCGCTCCAGCCGTTCGATCTCGTTGATCGCGGCCGGCGGCGCATCGATGTTCATCAAGGTGAAATGCGCCTTGCGGTTCTTGCGCAGCCGGTAGGCGAGCGATTTCACCCCCCAATACTCGGTTTTGGCGATCGATCCGCCGAGGCCCTCGATGACGCCCTTCAATTGCGCGGTCAATTCTTCGACCTGCTGCGCGCTCGCGTCCTGGCGCGCAAGATAACTGTGCTCGTAAAGCGGCATGATTGCCCTTTCCTCAACTGCCATGCCCGCCACCGGCGCCAAGCCCCTCGAGCCCTTCGGGAAAGGCTCGAATGCTCTGAAGGCGGGAACACCGGACGCCGGGCCAGAAAGACCCTACCGTGCTGTTACTGGCGCCCTTAGGAAACCGGTAATCAAGTTTCCGGAACAGGCGCCCACGCGGCCGTCCGTTCAGCCCCCGGCCGGGGTCGAGCGGAAGCCGGACATATACGCAGACAGGGCGGAAAGGCAAGCAGATCCAGCATTAGACTTCAGGGCTATCGCATATGGAAGAAGACTCAATTTTTCCTCCCCTGAAAAGGGGAGGTCGGCGGCTGCAAGCCGCCGGGATGGGGCAAACGTCGGCACTGTGCAACAATATGACCCCTCCCTGGCGCGCAGGCGCGCGCCTTCCTCCCCTTTCAGGGGAGGGAAAAGTTAAATGCGATAGTCCTGGCGCTGGACTTGCTTTTCACGCGCGGCGGTTGGTTTGCCGGTTAGGCCCTTGGATTATTTCCGCGAGACGGATGGCGAGTTCGATGGCTTCGCGCATCTGTTTGGCGCCGGCAGTGCCCGATGCGGGCGACGCGTTGCGCAGTTTCTGAACCCCGGCGAGCAGCGCATCGAGGCTTTGCTCAAGCAGCTTCTGCCGAAAAGCGGGGTCATTGCGTGCTTGCGCGAGCTGGGTTTCGGTAATGGGCGCAAAAGCAGTCATGCTTGATGGCTCGAAGACCTTAGCCGCCACGGCAACGGCCATGCAATCTAGCAACCGGGCCTTTTCGCTTTCTTACTCAATTCGATTTCATTCGCTTCCGAGCAGCGGGCTTGGCTTGACACGGCCAGGATGGCGGTATCTTTCGCCGCCTTCATGTGAGGTGCCGCTTCTAATTAGCGTCCCGATTCCGAAGTTCGCATGATAAGGCGGCACGCTCGGTTGCGAACTTCGGAATCGAAAGGATACTAGCAAGTTATTGATCCAGTGTGGCTTTGGTTCAGAAGTCCGCACGCGAGCCACGCCGTAAGGCTAATGCGGGCTTCTGAACCGTCACACCAGTGGGAGACGTCATGACGGTTGCGTTGGTCTTTCCGGGCCAAGGAAGTCAGACAGTTGGCATGGGCAAGTCCTTGGCCGATGTCTTTGCGCCGGCGCGTCGAGTTTTTGATGAAGTCGATGCGGCGCTGGGCGAAGGGCTGAGCGAGACCATCTGGAACGGCCCCCCGGAAAAGCTCGTCCTGACCGAGAACGCGCAGCCGGCCTTGATGGCGCTTTCGCTTGCGGTGATCCGGGTTCTCGAAGCGGAGGCCGGGCTTGATCTTTCCCGCGACGCCACGTTCGTTGCCGGTCACTCGCTTGGCGAGTATTCGGCGCTCGCGGCCGCCGGCGCGCTCGCCATCGCGGACGCGGCGCGACTTTTGCGTATTCGCGGTCGCGCCATGCAAAAAGCCGTTCCGGTCGGGGTCGGCGCCATGGCCGCTCTGGTCGGCGTCGAATTCGGCGAGGCGAAGGCGATTGCTGCGGAAGCGGAGAGCGTAGGCGTCTGCGCTGCCGCGAACGACAACGGCGGCGGACAGGTGGTTTTGTCCGGCACCAAGCAGGCGGTCGAACGCGCGGTCGAGATCGCCAAGGCCCGCGGGGTCAAGCGAGCGATGATGCTGCCTGTATCCGCCCCCTTCCATTGCGCGCTGATGCGTCCGGCTGCCGATGCCATGGCCGAGGCCATGGCGAACGTCGACATCAAACCGCCGCATGTGCCGCTGGTCGCCAATGTCACCGCGCGGCCGATCAAGGAACCGGCCAAGATCGTCCAGTCGCTCATCGAACAGGTGACCGGCACCGTCCGCTGGCGCGAGTCGGTGCTTTACATGGCGAAGAGCGGGGTTACGACATTTCACGAGATCGGTGCCGGCCGGGTTCTCACCGGGCTGATCAAGCGCATCGCCGAAGGGGCCGATGCGTCCGCCATCGGCACGCCTGACGACGTTGCGCGATTCAAGGCGGTGCGCGGTTGAACTTAGCTCCAAGCGGTGATGAGAACCGCCGGAGGGGAAGAGATGTTTGATCTCGGCGGAAAGACGGCGCTCGTCACCGGCGCCAGCGGTCCGATCGGCGGCGCCATCGCCCGGACGCTTCATGCCCAGGGCGCGACCGTCGGCATTTCGGGCACCCGGCGCGAAGTCCTCGATCGGTTAAGCGGCGAGCTTGGCGACCGCGTCCGCGTCCTGCCCTGCGATCTCGCCGATGTGGCCGCAACGGAGACACTGGTGCCGCGCGCCGAAGAAGCGATGGGCCAACTCGACATCCTGATCGCCAATGCCGGGGTGGCGCGCGACAATCTCCTGGTGCAATTGCGCGACGAGGATTGGGAGCGGGTGATCGCGATCAATCTGTCGGCGACGTTTCGACTCTCGCGGGCTGCCGTGCGCGGCATGATGCGCCGGCGCTTCGGGCGTGTCATCGCCATCACATCGGTCGTGGGCACGACCGGCAATCCCGGCCAAGCCAATTACGTGGCCGCCAAGGCGGGCATCGCTGGAATGATCAAGGCGGTCGCCTTGGAATACGCCAAGCGCGGCATCACCGCCAATTGCGTGGCACCGGGTTTCATCGTCACGCCGATGACCGACAAGCTCAACGACAAGCAGCGTGAAGCTATTCTTGGGAAAATTCCGGCCAGTCGCGCGGGCAGCCCTGAGGAAGTCGCTGCCGCCGTGGTCTTTCTTGCCTCTAATGAAGCCGCCTACGTGACCGGCCAGACGCTGCATGTCAACGGCGGAATGGCTATGATTTGAAGACGATAGGAAGGCCGGGATAGCGCGCCGCCGCGCTGGTCAACGCGTGGGAAGTGTGGTAACCGGACCGCGACCGGGCGAAGGGGAACCAGGAAGAACCGGAGAGCGGGGCAACAAATATCCGCCTCTGATCGGTGTCGACCCGCGGCCGTCGCCGACGACGAGACCAGACTCATTCAATTGGGTCACGTTGAAAGATGAGGTTGGACGATGAGTGACATAGCCGAGCGGGTAAAGAAGATCGTCGTGGACAATCTGGGCGTGGACCCGGACAAGGTGACTGACAACGCAAGCTTTATCGAAGACCTCGGCGCGGATAGCCTCGACACGGTCGAGCTCGTGATGGCGTTCGAAGAGGAATTCAATTGCGAAATTCCCGATGATACGGCGGAAACCATTTTGACGGTCGGCGACGCGATAAAGTTCCTCGAAAAGAACGCCAAAAGCTGATCGTTCGCGCTAGCTTCCCACGTGCATGCTTCATTCGACGCGACGTCCGCACGACCTTTATGCGGGCGGCTGCCTTGCGTGTCGAAGTTGTGCAAAGAAGCGGCGGAACGATAGTATTGGGCCAGGCATGGGGCATAGGGCTCGCGGGGAGCGCGCATAATGAGACGCGTCGTCGTCACGGGGCTCGGCATGGTGACGCCGCTGGGCTGCGGCGTCGAGCCGACATGGCGCCGCCTCATTGCTTCGGAGAGCGGCGTCAAAAGGATCGAAAAATTCGAGGTCTCGGATATCACGAGCCAGATCGCCGGTCAGATTCCGCGCGGCGACGGCTCCAACGGCACGTTCAATCCCGATCACTGGATGGAGCCGAAGGAGCAGCGCAAAGTCGATGATTTCATTCTTTACGCCATATGTGCCGCGACCCTAGCGCTCAACGATGCGGACTGGCACCCACAGCGCTATGAAGATCAAATTGCCAGCGGGGTTCTGATCGGGTCCGGCATCGGTGGTGTCGAAGGCATTGCCGAAACGGCGCTGGTTCTGCGTGACCGCGGCCCGCGTCGCGTTTCGCCGTTCTTTATTCCCGGACGCATCATCAATCTCGCCGCCGGCTACGTGTCGATCGCGCATTCGCTGAAAGGCCCTAATCATGCCGTGGTTACCGCCTGCTCGACCGGCGCCCACGCGATCGGGGATGCTGGTCGTCTCATCGCGCTTGGCGACGCCGACGTCATGGTGGCCGGCGGAACGGAATCGCCGGTCAATCGCATTTCGGTGGCGGGCTTTGCCGCATGCCGGGCGCTCTCGACAGGCTTCAATGATACCCCGGAGCGCGCGTCGCGCCCCTACGACCGCGACCGCGACGGATTTGTTCTCGGCGAGGGCGCGGGTGCGGTCGTGCTCGAAGAGTACGAACACGCCAAGCGGCGCGGCGCGCGAATCTATGCGGAGCTGATCGGCTATGGCCTTTCCGGCGATGCCTTCCACATCACCGCACCCGCCCAGGACGGTGACGGTGCGCTGCGCTGCATGAAGGCCGCCATCCGCCGTGCCGGCATTTCGCCGGAAAATATCGACTACATCAACGCCCACGGCACCTCGACGCCACTCGGCGATGAAATCGAGCTCAGGGCGGTTGAAACGCTCGTCGGCAACGCAGCAGGTCGCATCGCCATGTCGTCGACCAAATCTTCGATAGGTCATTCGCTCGGAGCGGCCGGTGCCGTCGAGGCGATCTTCTGCCTGCTCGCGCTTCGCGATCAGATCGTGCCGCCGACGATCAACCTCGACAATCCTTCCGTCGCCACGGCGATCGATCTTGTGCCGCATAAAGCGCGGAAACGGCCGGTCAACGTTGTGTTGTCGAATTCGTTCGGGTTCGGCGGTACGAATGCCAGCCTGATATTCCGCCGCACTCTGGAATAGGGCAATCACCCTTTCGCCATATTTGCTCCGCACTGGCTTGCGAACGATAGGTCGCGGGGTTTGGCCATCGTTTCGCTGGGCAGGCGCAGGGGAATATGCGAGCATTCGTTTGCAAAAGGGCATGGGGCTCTGCTGCGCTCGTCCATGAATCGTAGCAGAGAGGATATTCGGCGGTGACGGATTCCAGTGCACCGCCCAAAGGCAGCGACCGCACCGCGCCACGACCTGGTGCGGTATCCGCACGCGCCGAAGAACGGCCGGATTCGAAATCGCCTGCCGGCGCAAAGTCGATCCCTTCCGATACTCCGCGCCCAGGAATTGCGACCGGCGTGAACAAGCTGACAGTCCCTGCGGCGCGCGAGGCGCCGCAGAATCGGGCCGCGCTCACTGCGCGTTCCGGCGCAACGTCGGTCCAGCGTACGGCTACCACGGAAGCCAATGTGCGGGCGGTCGCTGCAGCACAACCATCGCCGTCGCGTGCGTCGATGCCGCCGACGAAGCCCGCGTCGGGAGCCGAACCCAAACAGGTTATGCCGCGCAGTCCTCGACAGGCACTGCAGCCCGAACGGCTCGAAATGCCATCGAGGCCGGCGCCGGCCTCGACCGAGCCTTATCCGCCGCTCTCAGAACGCGCGGCCAACGGGCTTGCTTCGGCGCCGAGCGGCGCCAAACCGAACATCAAACGTTCCGAAGCCAAACAGATGGCGCCGAGCGATACCCGCGAGCCGCCGGAGACCGACAAAGTGGACTTGCCGACGCGCCGCTCGGCGCGCGCGCGTCACCCTTTGGTCATCGCCGGCAACGCGATGATCAGCTTGCTTGTGATACTGGCGATTGCCGCCGGCTATGGGTTGTACGTCGGTAAGCAGCGCTTCGACGCGCCCGGTCCGCTGCAGCAAGACAAAGTGATCGACGTTCCGCGCGGCGCCGGCCTCCGAGACATCACGAATTTACTGGTGAGCCAAGGGGTGATCGACGAGCCCTGGATCTTCATCGGGGGCGTGCTCGTGCTCAAGGCGCGCGAGGGGCTCAAAGCAGGCGAGTATCAGTTCAAGGCGCACGAAAGTCCAAGCGACGTGGTCACGGCCATGAGCGAGGGCAAGGTCTTAATCCATGAGATCACCATTCCGGAGGGACTGACCTCGGAACAGATCGTCGCAAGATTGATGGATAACGACGTGCTGACCGGGAACATCGCGGACGTGCCGCCCGAAGGAAGCATGCTGCCGGATACCTACAGCTTCACGCGCGGCGAGACCCGCGAACAGCTCATCCTCCACATGCAGCATGCCCAGCAGCGCCTGGTGCAGGACATCTGGACCCGCCGGGCGCCGAACCTGCCGCTCAAAACGCCCGAACAGCTGGTCATTCTCGCTTCCATGATCGAGAAGGAAACCGGCAAACCGGAGGAACGCACACGTATTGCCGCGGTATTTGTCAATCGACTCAAGAAAAATATGCGGCTCCAGTCCGATCCGACAATCATCTATGGGCTGGTTGGCGGTAAAGGCAGCCTTGGCCGGCCGATCATGAAGAGCGAGATCGATCAGCCGACTCCATACAACACCTACCAGATCGATGGCCTGCCGCCCGGGCCGATAACGAATCCCGGCCGAGCTTCGCTCGAGGCCGCGGCGAATCCTGCGCGTACAAAGGACCTCTATTTCGTGGCCGACGGTACCGGCGGCCATGCCTTTGCGGAAACCTACGAGCAGCATCAAAAGAATGTCATGCGGTTGCGCAAGCTAGAGGCCGCGCAAAAGGATACCGCCGATCCCGATTCCCCGACACCGGCCCAAGCCGCGCCGCCGAAACGCGCCGAACACGCGGTGCTGCGACGCAGACGGGCGCGTCGCCCCCGGGCCGCCACACACTGATCGCCCTTGTGACGGAATTGCGCCGTCGCTAATGTCCGCGCGGATTTTGCTGCAACTTTCGCCGGGGGCCGGATTCGATGGCGCTGTCGAGCATGACGGGATTCGCTCGCGGCCACGGCGTCAGCGGGTCCTATGTGTGGGACTGGGAGATCAAATCCGTCAACGGCAAGGGACTGGATCTGCGGCTGCGGCTGCCGCCCGGTTGGGACGCGATCGAGCAGGCTGTTCGCGCCCGTGCTGTCGAGGTTCTGTCGCGCGGATCACTCCAGGCTAGTCTGACGGTCGAACGCATCGGTGCGGCTCCCGTCGTGCACGTCAACGCCGCCGTGCTTGAGGCCGTCGTGGCAGCGGTACGCCAGCTTTCGCGGAAGGTCGAGGCCTCGCCGCCGACCCTCGATGGCCTTCTTAGCCTCAAGGGCGTCATTGAAATCACCGACGCCGTGGAGAATGAGGAGGAACGGCGCGGCGCCGAAGTTGCGCTGAGCGCCGGTTTCTCCAAGACGATCGACGCGCTTGTCGAGATGCGCCGCCATGAAGGCGCGGCGCTTGCCCGCGTGCTTGCGGCACGGCTTAGTGGAATCGCAGCCCTGACCGAGCGCGCCGAGCTTGTTCCCGGCCGGCGGCCCGAGGCGATCCGCGCCCGCCTTGCCGAGCAAGTCGCCGCCTTATTGGCGCAGTCCGAACGCTTCGATCCCGACCGTCTGCATCAGGAAGCAATATTGATTGCCACCAAGGCCGACGTGCGCGAGGAACTCGACCGGCTTGCCGCGCATGTCGCGCAGGCCCAAGCCTTGATCGAGCAGAGTGGTCCGATCGGGCGGCGGCTCGATTTTCTCGCCCAAGAGCTCAACCGCGAAGCCAACACGCTCTGCGCCAAGGCAAACGATGTGGAGCTCACCAATATTGGTTTGGAACTGAAGGCCGCCGTCGAGCAGTTCCGCGAGCAGGTGCAGAACGTGGAATAAGCTGACAACTTGGAAGCGAGATGGCGCCCCCGGCTCAAAAACGAAGAAGCGAGAAAGTCGGCAAGAAGATCGCACGCCGCGGCCTGATGTTTGTTTTATCGTCGCCGTCCGGCGCGGGCAAAACCACGCTGTCCCGTCTTCTGCTCAAAGCGGACCATGGCGTCGAGCTTTCCGTGTCGGTCACCACCCGGCCCAGGCGGCGCGGCGAGATCGACGGACGCGATTATCACTTCATCGACCGCGCTCGTTTCGACGCGATGGTCAAGAACGGCGATCTGTTGGAATGGGCGGAGGTCTTCGATCATTGCTACGGCACGCCGCGCAGGCCGGTGGAAAGGGCGCTGCGCGCCGGCCGCGATGTCCTCTTCGATATCGATTGGCAAGGGACGCAGCAGTTGCGCGAAAAGGCGCGGGACGATCTGGTGAGCGTGTTCATCTTGCCGCCGGGCGCGAAGGAATTGGAACGCCGGCTGCATACCCGGGCGCAGGACAGTCACGGCGTTATCCAGGCCCGCATGGCCAAGGCCGCGGGCGAAATGAGTCACTGGCCGGAATACGATTACGTGATCATCAACAACAATCGCGATTTGGCATTCGCCGAAGTGCGGGCAATCCTTGCCGCGGAAAGACTCAAGCGCGAACGGCAGATCGGTCTCTCTGCCTTCGTGCGGGGACTGCAGGCGAAATTATGATTCGGAAAGTCGGGTTGCGCGGGACCCGAGGTGAGAGCGTTCGCGTTTATTCTTGACGACACGTCGCCTGTCACACCGACACGGCCAGCACCGTTCGTCCCAAAACCCGGCCGGCACGCAGATCCTCAAGGGCGGTCTGCGCCTGGCCGAGAGGCCGGCTGTGGGTCGGAATCGGGGTGATCTTACCGGCGCGGGCGAGATCGAGCAGCTCGCGGGCCTCGGCGAGCGTGCCGGTCAGCGTTCCTTCTATTGTCATGGCCTTGATGGCGATCATGGCCGCGGCGATGGAAAAGGTACCACCGAGCAGTCCGGTGACCGTCACCTTCCCACCCCGTGCCAGCACGCCCATGGCGAATTGCAGCGATTTGTCCGAGCCGACAAAATCGCAAATCCCGAACAGACCGCCGGTTGCGGACATGATCGCGCGACGCGCCTGGGGGTCGGCCGGGTCGTAGGCCGCGGCCGCGCCGGCCGCGAGCGCCGCATTGCGTTTGTCCGCATCGATGTCGGCAACGATCGGCGGTTCGCGGAACAGGGCACGCGCGATCGATAATCCCATCATGCCGACGCCGCCAAGGCCGATGAGCAGAATCGGGCCGCGTTCGGCGCGGTCGCCAAGATGCTTGATCGCCGAATAGGCCGTCAGACCCGAGCACATCAGCGGCCCGGCGAAGTCTGGCGATAAGGGCGCGTAGTCGAGAAGGTAGCGCGGGTGTGGGATTAAAACATGCGTCGCAAAGCCGCCGTCGACCGAAATTCCGAGATGACGGTGATTGGAGCAGAGATTCTCTTCGCCGGCTTGACAGGCTGCACACTTACCGCAGCCGATCCAGGGATAGACAGCAGCGCGGCTTCCGATCTTGGTGTCCTCGACGGCGTCGCCGGCGGCCTCGATGACGCCGGCGATCTCATGCCCGAGCGTGAAAGGGAGCGGGCGATCCTTGGTGATGTCGAGGCGGCGTTCGCCGCCGAGTTCGAAATAGCCGTCCTGCAGATGCAAGTCGGAATGGCACACGCCGCAGCGTTCGACGCGCACCAGGACCTCGGTGCCGCGCGGTGTGGGACGGTCGATCACGGTCTCGCAAAGCGGTTGCCCGTAGGCGACCAGCGATTGTCGGTGCATCGGCATCATTGCGGCTTGACTCCCTCGTCGTGAGGAACGGCGTCGCCATCATGCCTTTTCTTGCGGACGGCGGCGAGAGCGCGCGCCAGGGAGACAAAATCGGCGACCGAAAGATCCTCGGCACGCGCCGTAGAATCGAGGTTCGTCGCGGCAAGCAGGGCGGCAACGTCGACCTTGAGGGCTCGCAGGCTTTGCCGCAGCATTTTGCGTCGCTGACCGAAGGCCGCTTGCGTTGCGCTCTCCAGCAATGCGCGGTCGCAGGGCAGCGGCGCCGGTCGAGGAACGAGGCGCACAAGCGAGGAGGTCACATTCGGAGGCGGGACGAAGGCCGACGCATTCACGTCGAACATAATTCTTGCTTCACAGCGCCACTGCACAAGCACCGACAATCGTCCATACTTCTTTGAATGCGGTTGCGCCACGATGCGTTCGGCGACTTCGCGCTGAAACATCAGGACCGCGCATTCATACCAGGGCGGCCAGGGCTCCATGCATAGCCACGAGATCAACAGCGGCGTCGCGACGTTGTAAGGCAGGTTGGCGACGATGCGGACGCCGCCGCCAGCCGGCAGATGCGGCCGCGGATCGAACGCGAGTGCGTCCGCGGTCACAATGTCGAGACGGCCCGGATAATATGTGGCGATCTCCTGCAATGCGGCGATGGCGCGCCGGTCGCGCTCGACCGCGATGACACGCGCGGCGCCGAGCGCCAACAACGCACGCGTGAGACCGCCGGGTCCAGGACCGACCTCGAAGACGGTGATGCCGGTGAGCGGTCCGGCAGCGCGCGCGATCCGTGCGGTCAGGTTGAGATCGAACAGGAAGTTCTGTCCGAGCGCTTTTTTGGCCGCGAGCCCGTGGCGGCGGATGACCTCGCGCAGCAGCGGCAAACCGTCCGGCGCGGCGGGCGGCTCTGTCACGATGCAGTCGCGAGCGCCGGGCTTTCCGCGGCAGCGAGTCGCGCCGCAAGGCGCAAGGCGGCGACCAAACTCGTCGGATCGGCTTTGCCCGTCCCGGCTATGTCGAACGCAGTACCGTGGTCCGGCGAGGTGCGCACAAAGGGTAGGCCGAGCGTGACGTTGACCGCGTGATCGAAAGCCAGCGTCTTGATCGGGATCAGCGCCTGATCGTGATACATGCACAGCGCCACGTCGTAGCTTGCGCGCGCCGCCTCGTGAAACATCGAGTCGGCCGGCAATGGGCCGCGCACCGCAATGCCCTCGGCCGCGAGCCGCGCGACGGCCGGCGCCACGATGGCGCGATCCTCGCCGCCCAATGCACCATCTTCGCCGGCATGCGGATTAAGGCCCGCGACGGCGAGCCGGGGCCGCGCCAGCGCAAATCGGGTCCGTAAATCATGCGCCACGATGCGTCCGGTTTCGACGATTAATTCAGCCGTGAGCTCTTTGAAAATATCCTTTAGCGGCAGGTGAATCGTTACCGGCACCACGGCCAATTCCGGAGACCACAGCAGCATTACCGGGCGCAGCGCTTTTCCGGTCGATTCCTGCACCAGCTTGGCCAGGAACTCGGTATGGCCGGGTTCGGCGAAACCCGATTTGTACAGCACGTTCTTGGCTATCGGGTTGGTCACCACGGCCGCCGCCGCGCCGCGCATTACATCCGAGACTGTCCGCCTGATCGAGGCGATGGCGGCGGGTGCGCTCGATCGGTCTGGGTGTCCCGGCTCGGCGCTTGCCGCCACATCGAGGGCGACGACCGGCAGCGTATCGCGAAACGCGGAGACCGCCGCTTCGGGTTCGACAACCGACAACGGCACATTCAGCCCAAGGCGGGCCGCCCGGCGGCCAAGAAATTGCGGATCGGCCGCGATGTAGAAGGGCGGCACGTTGAGTTCGGCGTGCCGATGCCAGACGGCGAGGGCAAGGTCGGGACCGATCCCGGCC
>JBOHIU010000132.1:0-22155 GCA_050725855.1 Xanthobacteraceae bacterium
CATTGATGGCGAACTGTTTGTACTCCATCCGCCCGCCTCGCGTGGTATCCGTCTGCGCGGGCAGAGAATCGCTTGACGCGAGTAACGAAAACCTTGCACCGATCTTGGAAAGTTCGTGTCACACCGGATTTGGTAAACGTAAGTACACAAACGGATCTCTCTAGAGCTCTTCCCGATTATGTTGAATCGGGCAGCGCTCCAGTTTTATAGATTTGGTCGCATTTTCTTCGGACAATCGGTGGCCACTTTTCCGGAAAATGCTCCGAGGCAACGAGAAAAGACGCTACTCCGCCGCCGCTTTTTGGGTTGCCACGGCCTGCATCGCCGCCCAGACGCGTGACGGCGTCGCCGGCATGTCGATGTGCTCGATGCCGAGCGGGTGCAGTGCGTCGAGGATGGCGCCGATGACGGCAGGCGGCGCGCCGGTGGCGCCCGCCTCGCCGGCGCCTTTGACGCCCAGCGGATTGGTGCGCGCCGGGACTTCGGTCAGTTCCGATTGCAGCGCCGGAAAATCGTCGGCGCGCGGCATGGCGTAGTCCTGCAAGCTGCCGGTGACGAGCTGGCCCTGCTCGTCGAACACGATGCGCTCCATCAACGCCTGGCCGACGCCCTGGGCGACGCCGCCGTGAATCTGTCCCTCGCAGAGCAGGTGATTCATGATCTTGCCGACGTCGTCGACGGCGGCGTAGCGGGCGAGCGTCACCGCTCCGGTCTCCGGATCGATCTCGACCTCGCAGACGTGGCAGCCGTTGGGAAAGTTCGCCGGCTCGGCGGCGAACGTGCCGGACGCTTCCAGGCCGACGTCGAATTGCGGCGGCAGCATCGCCGGCCGATAGAACGCCTGCGCCACCGCGGTGAGCGGCAGCGCGCGATCGGTGCCGACGATGTGGAAGCCGCCGTCCTTGAATTCGATGTCGCCGGCCGCGGCCTCCAGCATCATCGCCGCCATCGGTTTGGCCTTCTCGATGATGGCGTCGGCGGCGCGCTTGAGCGCGTTGCCGCCGACATGCATGGATCGCGAACCGTAAGAGCCGCGGCCGATCGGCACCGCGTCTGTGTCGCCTTGCACGTAGCGGATGTTCTCGAACGGCACGCCAAGCCATTCGTGCACCATCTGCGCGTACACGGTATTATGGCCCTGGCCGTGCGAATGCGTGCCGGCCAGAATCGTCAGCATGCCGCTCGGATCGAAGCGTAGCACCATGCGGTCGTTGAATACCGCGGCTTCTTCCAGAAAATAGCCGATGCCGCGGCCGCGAAGCTTGCCTTGCTTTTTCGACTCCGCCGCGCGCTTTGAAAAACCGGTCCAGTCGGCAAGCTTCAAACATTCGTCCATGACGTGCATGAAATCGCCGCTGTCATAGGTGACGCCGGTGCCGATCTTATACGGCATGGCGGAAGCCGGAATGTAGTTGCGCCGTCGGATCTCCACCGCATCGATGCCGACGGCACGGGCCGCCTGGTTGAGCAATTGCTCGATCAGGTAGGTCGCCTCCGGACGCCCGGCGCCGCGATAGGGCGCCAGCGGAATGGTGTTGGTGAGCATGGCCTTGCCCGTCGTGTGCACCGCCGGGATGTGATACACGCCGGGCGCAAGGCGCAGCGCGAACAGCGGCACCACCATGGCGGCGCCGAATACATGCGAGCCCATGTTGTGCAGAGCGGAAACGCGCAAGCCCAGCACCTTGCCGTTCTCGTCGAGCGCCAGCTCGCCGGTCACCACCTGATCGCGCCCTTGCGAATCGCCAAGGAGCGCCTCGGCGCGCGTCGAGGTCCATTTCACCGGGCGGCCGCCGACCCGGCGCGATGCCCAGACCACGAGCGC
This sequence comes from Xanthobacteraceae bacterium, assembly GCA_050725855.1. Lineage (GTDB taxonomy): Bacteria > Pseudomonadota > Alphaproteobacteria > Rhizobiales > Xanthobacteraceae > BOG-931. Next base: position 1,826 of record JBOHIU010000132.1, read on the forward strand.
ATCCTCGGGGTAGCCGCCGTGTTTCATGCCGAAGCCGCCGCCGACGTCGGGCGAGATCACGCGCAATTTGGTTTCGGGTATTTTCAGCACCTGCCCCGCCACGGACGAGCGCGTGCCGTGCGGATTCTGCGAGGTCGAGTACAACGTGTAGCTGTCGGAATCGGGGTGATACTCGCCGAGCGCGGCGCGCGGCTCGATGGAATTGGCGGTGATCCGGGTATTGCGCAGCTTCAGCGACACAACGTGCTTGGCGGCGGCAAAGGCCGCGTCGGTCGCGTCCTTGTTGCCCATCATCAGCGCGAACGAGACATTATCCGGCTTCTCGTCCCACACCACCGGCGCGCCCGGCTTGACCGCGTCCTCGACATCGATGACCGCCGGCAGCGGCTCGTAATCCACTTCGATCAGTTCGGCGGCATCGCGCGCCTGCGCCGGCGTCTCGGCGATGACAAAAGCGATGCGATCGCCGACCGCACGTACCTTGTCGGCGGCGAGGATCGAACGCAGCGTACGAAATCCCTTTGGCCCGCCCATATCCTCGGGCATCGGCGGCGCCAGCCCGCCGAGCTTGTCGGCCAGCACATCCGCCCCGGTGAGCACGGCAAGAACCCCCGCCGATGCCCCGGCCTTGGCCGTGTCGATGTGCTTAATGCGCGCATGAGCGTGCGGCGACATGAGAAGAACGCCGTAGCACTGGCGCGGCAGGTCGATATCGTCGACATAGCGGCCGCGGCCGGTGATGAAGCGCGGGTCCTCGATCCGAGGGACGGGCTGACCGATACCGAATTTCTTGTCCACGCGTGTTCTCCTCGACGCCATTCTCCGCCCCCGCACACGGTGCCGGGACGATAAGCGGACTTATACTTGCAATAACCGCGGATGAGAATGGCGCTGCCCGCCGCGGCACGGACGGCCACGCCCAGCCCAGGCAGCGCGATCTACTTGGTGCGGTTCACCGCATCGACAAACACGCGGTAAGCGTCATGCAGCGCCGGATCGCCCTTGGTCACGTCGTCGCCGACGCCCGACAACAGCTTCATCATTTGCGCCTGCTCGGCGGCGGGCAGGCTGATGAGATCTCCATGCTGCATCCAAATTCGGCGCTGCTTGGCGTAGAACGCCTGTTCCCAGGGATTTATTTCCGCGGCCGCCTTTTGGGCGTCGGCGTCGACGATGGTCTGCAAGTTCTTCGGCAGCGCGTCGAACCATTTCTTGGAGAGAAACGCCATCGAGAAAATAAAAGGCTGACCGGTTTCGGTGACGTATTTGGAGGCGTCCCAATAGTGCATGGTCGTGTACACCGTCATGGCGGCGAGCGCGCCGTCGATGGTGCCCTGCTGGATCGCCGGCAGCACGTCGGCAAGCGTCATCGCGACCGGCGTTGCGCCGAGCCGGTTCATCATCTCCTGCTCCATGGCCGCCGCCAGAACGCGGAGCTTCTTGCCCTTGAAGTCGGCGAGATGGCGGATCGGGTCGCGGGCGATAACCGAGGAGGGTTGCGCGATGAACAACGCCGCGCCGTGGATACCCTTGTTGGCGCCAAAGCCCAACATCAGCTTCTGCACTTGCGGATCCGTGGCGACGCGCACCGCGTGCGGTATGTCGGTAATGAGGCCCGGCGCCGAGGTAATCTCGAAGCGGCGATCGACGCCTGACAAAAATTCGGGCGGGCCGACATAGCCTTGGATGTCGCCGAACTGCACGCCTTCGATCTCGCGCGGGATCGAACCCAGTTGGCTCGCCGGATAGATCTGTCCCTTGATTTGGCCGCCGGAATCCTTCTCGACCATGGCGACAAAACGTTTGCACCATTCGTGTTGCGAATCGTTGATGGTGGCGAGACCAAGCTTCATCACATAGGTTTTGTTGTCAGCCGCACGCGCCGCGTGGGACGCGACGAACGGCATCAGCAGCGCGCCGGCGGCAGCCAGCGCGCCTATTCTGCGGTGCAGGCGCATTTCGTTCCTCCCGGTTTTGTCAGCGGCCCGTTGACGGGCTTCTCTTTCGGCGGCACCGCGAACGCACGGCGCCGCCGGCATTAAGCTCGCAAGCTCATTTGGTCCGGTTCGCCGCCGCCACGAACGTTTCGTACGCCTCGGCGAGATTGGGGCGGCGTTTCACCACGTCGGCGCCGACATCGGCCAGCGTCTTCATCATCTGCGCCTGCTCGTTCGCCGGCAGATTGATGATTTGGCCGTGCTGCGCCCAGACCTGCGCTTCCGTGTTGTAGAATTTGGCTGCCCACGGATTGACTTCCGCCGCCGCCTTGCCGGCGTCCGTATCGAGGATGGTCTGCAGATTCTTGGGCAAAGCGTCGAACCATTTCTTCGACAGGAAGGCCATCGAAAAGATGAACGGCTGGCCGGTCGTCGTGATGTATTTCGCGGCGTCGTAATAGTGCATCGTGGTATCGACCGTGACTGCCAGCACCGCGCCGTCGATCGCGCCCTGCTGAATCGCCGGCAGAACGTCGCCGAGCGTCATCGCGATCGGCGAGGCGCCGAGCCGCTTGAGCATTTGCTGCTGCATGTCGGCGGCGAGCACGCGCAGTTTCTTGCCCTTGATGTCGGAGAGATGACGGATCGGGTCGCGCGAGACGATCGATGACGGCTGCGACACGAACAGCGCGACGCCGTGGATGCCCTTATTGGCGCCAAAGCTGAACATCATCTTTTGCAATTGCGGATCGCCGCTGACGCGGATGCCGTGCGCCATATCGTTGACGAGACCGGGGGCAGAGAGGACCTCGAAACGGTCATCGACGCCGACCAAAAACTCGGGCGGGCCGATATAGCCTTGGATGGCGCCGAACTGCACGCCCTCGACCTCGCGCGGGATCGGTCCGAGTTGGCTCGCCGGATAGATCTCGCCCTTGATTTGTCCCCCGGAATCCTTTTCGACCATTGCCGTGAAACGTTTGGCCCATTCGTGCTGCGCGTCGTTGATGGTGGCGAGACCGAGCTTCATCACGTAGGTCTGGCCTGCGGCCCGGGCGGCGTCGTGCGTTGCCATCATCGACGCGAGCAGCGCTCCGGCAGCGGCGGCCATCCGCCAACGAATTCCATGGTACTTCACGCGCATATCGTGCTCCCCTCTTGTAGTTGTGCACCAGCAATCGAAGCTGTCGAAATGATCTTATTGCTTCCCGCCCGGCGGGACTGAAATCTACGACCGCGGCGTCGAAAACAAAAGGCCGCCCGGTTTCGCCGGGCGGCCCAATTGTCGCGGGTGCTGTCAGGAAGCCGGATGCGTTCAGCCCCAGCGGACGGCGATCGCGCCGGCGATGGAGCGCGGACGCGTGCGCAGCGTATGGCCGTCATTGCCGGACTTGACGACCCACTCGCCGCCCTCTCGGCCGACGATCTTGCCGACATGGTGCGGCCACACCACGATCGCGCCGACACCGGCCGGTCCGGAATGTCCCCAATGTGCCCAATTCCTCGCCAGGTTATAGGATGGGCCCGGATCGCCGCCGACGAGATGGCGCATCTCCCAACCGCACCATTCGCGCGGGCGGGGGCCATAGCCGCCCTCACTGATACGCTCCATCGGCCGCTCGTACTGTCCCGACATCCAACCGCGATCGTTCCGCCAACCCCGAGCGTCCCACGATGCCCAACGCTGGTGCCGAAACGGGTGGCGTCTCGCCTCGTGTCGATAGTGATGGCGATAGTGGCGATGATGGTACACGCGCGCCTGCGCCGAATGTGCAACCATCATCGTTGCCGCGACAGCGACTGCCATGGTCATCAGCTTCATGCGTTTTACTCCTACTCAGTTTGCAACTCAGTTTCTTTTGCTTCCATCCGCAAAAAAAACTCGCCAACCATGAGGTTGACGAGCCAAACAAATGGAAACGCCTCAGCGTCAACTGAGGCGCGACGGTGATAGCATCATTTCGGCCTCGACAACCGCCCCTCCCTGCATGGCAAGTATTTGTTGGCCGGGACGCGAGCGCCCAATTTTCGCCCTTTTATCTCTTGAGGCGCGGCCCGATATTTGTTTGGTTCTCGACTCTTGACAAATTAACGAATGCGGCCAAAGGCGGGCGCCATAGACGGCAAATCGTCCGAATCGCGTGTCACGGCTCTTCCAGCTCGCGCGAGAATTGCAGATTGCACACGCTATGCCGTCGCCGTAATCGAGTGTAAGCGATACCTTCGAGGCGACGATGCAGCGCGATTGGCAGCACGACAAAGGCGTGACCGAATGCCTCGCCGCGTTTGTCGTCGCGATGCCGTGCGACGCGTTGCCGCCGGCAGTGAAGCATCAAGCCGAGCGATCGCTGATGAATTTCTTCGCCGTCGCGCTGACCGGCTGCCGCGACGCGACGGTGGAAACCGCGCTGGCCTGTCTCGCCGACTTCTCCGGCGGCCGACAGGCAGCCCTGATCGGCCGACCCGAGCGCATCGATGCGCCGAGCGCGGCTTTCCTCAACGCCGTCGGCGCCAACGTGCTCGATTTCTGCGACACGCACACGCCTACCGGCATCCATCCGACCGCCCCGATCGCTCCGGCGCTGCTGGCGCTCGCCGAACTTGCACCCGTGAGCGGCCGCGATCTGCTGCTCGCCCTCGTGCTCGGCCAGGAGATCGCATGCCGCGTCGGCTTGGCGATATCGCCCTCGCATTACAACAAAGGCTGGCACATCACCGCGACCTGCGGCGTGCTCGGCGCCGCCGCCGGCTGCGGCAAATTACTGGGATTGAGCGCCGAGCAGATGGTATGGGCGCTCGGGCTCGGGGTGACACAGGCTGCCGGGCTGTGCGAATGCCTGGGCACGCCGGCGAAAAGCGTCGGCGTCGGCAATGCGGCCCGCAACGGCCTGCTCGCGGCGCTACTGGCATCGCGCGGTTTTTCCGGCCCGCCGGAGCCATTCAATGGCGCACAGGGCTATTTTCACGCCCTGGGCGAGACGCCGGACATCTCGCGCATGACGGCCGATCTGGGCGGCGGTTGGGAAATCCTGAAAACGTCCTACAAACCGTATCCGTGCGGCTTCGTGCTGCATCCTGTACTTGACTGCGTCCTGGCCTGGCGGCGGACGCATCCGGCGGCGGTCGTGATTGCCGTGGAGGTGACGGGCAATCCGCTGCTGGCGCTACGCGCCGACCGGCCGCACATCTCGACCGGGCGCGAAGCGCAAGTGAGCGTGCAGCACGCGGTCGCCGCTGCCATTGTTGCCGGCGCGGCGGGCGTGCAACAATTCTCCGATGCCTGCGTCGGCGATCCCGCGGTGGCAGCGCTGCGCGGCAAAGTCGCGGTGAAACGCGACGAGAGCATCGCGACCACGGCCGCCGCGGTCAAAATCACCACCGCCGACCGCGCGACCCATGAATTATCGCAGACTGCCGCGCGCGGCAGCGAGTCAAATCCGATGAGCGACGCGGATCTGGAGGAGAAACTGCGCGCCGCTGCCGCGTCCTGGAATCCGCGCCACGACATCGGGCCGCTCATCGAGGCCATCTGGCAGCTGGATGAAAGCGAGAATGCCGCCACACTTGCGGCTCTCAGCGTGCCGCGGCGTTGAACGGTAGGACTTTGAAGTCCGGTGCGCTAAATTGAATGCCGTAGCCTGAATGGGATGGGGGGAACGAGCGACTATGAACAGCCCAGTCAATAACAAACGCGTCTTTTACGTGGCGCCGCACCGACCACTCGGATTTGCCGAAATGCTCGGCAAGCGCGACGACGTGCGGCTCGACACGCTCGAACAGAAAACGCCGGATGGCGCCGCTCTGGAGATTCTGGACGCGGCGCACGCTTACCAGACCGGCTCCGCCCGCGACGAATTGGTCTCTTATTATCAAACTGGCGCCGAACTTCTAAGCCGCACGCCAAATCTGCTCATCATTTCGACGAACGGCGCCGGTTACGATACGGTCGACGTCAAAGCCTGCACCGCGCGCGGCATCCTTGTCGTCAATCAGGCGGGCGGCAACGCCGAAGCCGTGGCCGAGCACGTCATCGGCATGATGCTCTGTCTCTCCAAGCGTGTCGGCGAGAGCGACCGTGCGCTTCGAGCCGGCAAGCTCGAGCGCCGCATCGACTACATCGGCAACGAGATTTTCGGAAAAACCGTCGGCATCGTCGGGCTTGGCAGTGTCGGTCGGCGGGTCGCCGAACTGGCCGGCGCGCTGTTTCGCATGCAGGTACTGGCCTACGATCCATATCTCGACGCCGACGTGGTGCGCGCGCGGGGCGCCACCAAGGTCGAACTCGACGAACTCCTTCGCCGTTCCGATTTCGTCTCGATCAATTGTCCGCTGACACCCGAGTCGCGTCATCTGATGGGTGCGCGCGAATACGCGCTGATGCAGCCGACCGCCTATTTCATCACCACGGCGCGCGGTTCGATCCATGACGAGGAGGCGCTCGAACGCGCGCTCCGCGACAAGAAAATTGCCGGCGCCGGCCTCGACGTATGGGAAAAAGAGCCGCCGCCGGCGCAACACCCGTTGATGAAATACGATACCGTCATGGTCACCCCGCATATGGCCGGCGTGACGCGCGAGGCGCGCGTGCGCATGGGCCGGATCGCCGCCGAGCAGGTGCTCGATGCGCTCGATGGACGGCCGGTGCCGCGCATCGTCAATCCGCAGGCCTGGACCGCCTACGCCAAGCGCTTCGAACGCACCTTCGGCTTCAAGCCGCAAGACCCGCCTACGGAGCCGAACTGGCACGCCTTCGAAAGCTGAGCACCTGCGCCGGACGATCAAACGGGCGGCGTTTCGACTGTGGGCGCGCCGATGTTGTAATCGGCTCGACAATACCGACGACGGGGAGGCATCATTGTTCAGTCAGCTCAAGACGGCCGGTCTTGCTGGTCTCCTGCTTGTATCTGCTTTGGTCGCGCACGCCTCCGCGCAGAGCCATGCCTGGCTCGATCCCAAGCTGCTCGCCGCCGCCAAGGCCGAGGGCGGCGAGATGACAATCTACTCCTCCACCAACGAAGGCGAAGGCCTGCCGCTCTGGCAACTGTTCACGAAGGCGACCGGGATCAAGGTCAATTACGTGCGCGGCTCCGACTCCATCCTGATGTCGCGCATGCTGCTCGAATATCGCGGCGGCCAGAAATCCTGGGACATCGCGCAAACCGCGAGCATCAACAAAGTGCCGCCGCAGCTGCTCGCACAATTCGATCCGCCGGAGGCGAAGAACATCATGGCGTCGGCGCGTGATCCCGACCGGCGCTGGTACGGCGTCTATGCCAACTACAACACGCCTGCATACAATACCAAATATGTCAAGGCGTCGGAGCGGCCGAACAACTACGCCGATTTCGCGCAGCACAAAGAATGGGCCGGGCATGTCGCGATCGACGGCACGGATAACGAATGGCTCAAGGCCATGTTCGAATATGACGGCAACGACAAGGCCACCCAGATCGTCAAGTCAATCGTGGCGGCCCTGCATCCGGTTGTGACCGTCGGGCACCTAGCCCAAGCGCGCTCGGTCGGCTCCGGGGAGTACTGGCTGTCGCTGAACAATTTCGTCAACCTGTCGATGAACGTGAAGCTTGCTGGCGGCCCGGTCGCTATCTTTCCGCTCGACCCGGTGACGCTGTTCTTCGGCCAGGTTGGCGTAAGCGCCCGCGCGCCGCATCCGAACGCGGCGCTCCTTGCCGCGAACTTCATGCTGAGCAGGGAATGCGAAACGTTCCTCACCAAGTTCGGCCGCATCCCCACGCGACCGGACGTCGAATCCAATCCGCCGGGCATCGTCAAATTGATGAACACCCGGAAGGTCATCACCGTGCTGATCACGCCGCAGGAGGAGGGAAAGTGGCAGCACAAGTTCAACCAATTGTTCAAGGGACAGTGATTTCCGGCTTTCCCGATTGCGGAGAGCCGGCGGCGAGCGATCGCGCGGAGTGCATGTGTGACAGCCATAGATCGACCGATCGGTTCGTTGCCTGCCTTAAGCCGCTTTCGGCGGCTGAATTTTCTGCTCATCGTCTGCGTCTCTATCGGATTGTGGCTCGTCCTGGTGCCGATCGCCGGATTGCTGCTCACCGCGTTCACCGAGGATACGGGCCTTGGCTTCGGCGCTTTCACGCTCGATAACTTCATAGAAGCCTATTCGAGCGACCGCATGTTCGCACTGATCGGCAACTCGCTGATCTATGCGGCAGGTACCGCGTTGGTGACGTTCGTGATCGGCGGCCTTGTGGCTTGGGCGGTGGAGCGTACCGACGCGCCCGGCGGCACGTTGTTTCACAATCTGGCGCTGGTCTCTTTCGCCATTCCCGGCCTGTTGATGGCGATGGCCTGGATATTCGTTCTCAGCCCCAACATCGGCTGGATCAACGCCGTCCTGAAATCGGCCTGCGGACTTAAGAGCGCGCCGTTCAATATCTATTCGATGGGCGGCATGATCTGGACGCTGTCGAGCCATTATTTTCCGCTTGCCTATCTGGTGCTCGGGCCGGCGCTCCGCACGCTCGACGTGCGCATGGAGGAAGCGGGCCTGGTTTCCGGCGCCCGCTATTGGCAGGTGCTGCCGAGAATCACCCTGCCGCTGCTGCGCCCCGCCATTCTCTCGAGCCTCCTTCTTCTTTTCATCATGGGGCTGTCATCCTATGAGGTGCCGCGCATCATCGGGCTGCCGGCGCGCATCGATGTCTTCACCACGCGCATCCAGGACGCCACCACCGAAACGCCCCCGGAATTCGGCGTCGCCAGCGCTCTCAGTCTCACGCTGCTCGCCGTCTGCCTGGTCGCCGTCTATTTCTACCGCCGCGCCACCCGCAACGCCGAAGCGTTCGCCACCATCACCGGCAAAAGCTATATGCCCACGCGAATCACGCTCGGCCGCTGGCGTTGGCCGGTCTCGGCCGCGATCATGCTGGTTTTTTTGATTACGCTTGGTCTGCCGCTGTTCACGCTGAGCTGGCAATCGTTCTTCTCCAACCTGTCGCAGCCGTTCATGCACTCGTCGCCCCAAGCGACGCTTGCCAACTATGCCTACATCCTGCGCTATCCGATCTTTCTCGACGCGGTGCGAACGAGCGTCGTGGTCTCGGCCATGGCGGCGACGGCCGTGGTGGCGCTCACGCTGGTGATGGCCTGGATCGTGCGGCGGTCGGACTCGCGCTTTGCATGGCTCCTTGACGCGCTTGCCTCGGCCCCGATCGCCATCCCGAGCGTCATCATCGGCGCCAGCATCTTGTTCACCTATCTGGTCATCCCGATCGGCGTCTATGACACGATCTGGATCCTGCTCATCGCCTATGTGACGCTGGCGCTGCCGTACGGCATGCGCTTTGCCTCGAGCGGGATGACGCAGATACACCGAGAGCTGGAGGAAGCGGCGGAAGTCTCCGGCGCCCGCGTGGCGCAGGTTCTGTGGCGGGTGGTACTGCCGCTCTTACTACCGTTTCTGCTCGCCGCCTGGATTTACGTGTTCGTCCTCTCGGTGCGCGAACTCGGCGCGTCGATCTTTCTCATCGGGCCCGGCACCAACGTGCTCGCCACCATCAGCCTCACCATGTGGGAAGAGGGCGGCAGCTATGGCGCGGTCGCCGCGCTCGGCATTCTGCAGATCGCGCCGCTTCTTCTCATCGTCGCGGGCTTGCGTTTTTTGGAAACTCGTGTGCGTCGGCGCACCTGGCTCGGCGGCGCCACTGCGGCCGCGGCGGACTGAGCAATGTTCACAATCGAGAATTTGCGGAAATCCTACGTCGCATCCGGCGCCGCGGTTCGCGCGGTCGACGGCGTCAGCCTCGATGTCGAAACCGGAAAACTGATCACGCTGCTCGGTCCTTCCGGCTGCGGCAAGACGACGACGCTGCGTTGCCTCGCCGGACTGGAGCGCCCGCAAGCGGGCCGCATCGCCATCGGCGACCGTGCGGTTTTCGATTCCGCCAGGAGGATTTTCGTTCCGGCGAGCGACCGTGGCATCGGCATGGTGTTTCAGTCCTATGCGATCTGGCCGCACATGACGGTGTTCGACAACGTCGCCTTTCCGCTGCGCGTATCGCGGACCAGGAAATATGCCGCGCGCGAGATCACCGCCCGGGTCTCGCGCATGCTCGACATGGTGCAGCTCACCGGCTTCGAGCGACGCCCGGCGACGCAGCTTTCCGGCGGGCAGCAGCAGCGCCTCGCCTTCGCGCGTGGTCTCGTGCACGAGCCGGCGATCCTTTTGCTCGACGAGCCGCTGTCGAATCTCGACGCCAAGCTGCGCGAGCAGATGCGAATCGAGCTCAAGCGCCTGCAGCGCTCGCTCGGCATCACCACGGTCTATGTGACCCACGACCAATCGGAAGCGCTGGCGCTGTCCGACGAGATCGCGGTGTTCGACTCCGGCCGCATCATTCAGCGCGGCACGCCGCAGGAGATTTATCGCCAGCCAAAAAATCAATTCGTCGCCGATTTCGTCGGCTCGGCCAATTTCCTGCCCGGCACGGTGCGCGGAATGGATGGAGCGCTCACGTCCGTGGATACCGCGCATGGGATTATGCGCTGCCAATTCGCCGAGCCGGTCGGGGCCGGCGCGAAGGTGTTCGTCACCGCACGGCCCGAGGACGTCGTGCTGTTCGACGCCGGCGCGGCCAGTGCGCTGACCGAGGGGCTGAACGCGCTCAAAGGCAAAATCATCAACCGCATCTTTCTCGGCGAAGTCGTCGACTACATCGTCGATGTCGGCGACCGCGAATTGCGCGCGCGCATGCGCGTGGAAAGTTTCCAGATCGGCGAAGCTGTGACGATTGGCATTCCGCCGCGAAAATGCGTCGGTCTGCCGGGATGAGCCGAATTCAGGCCGGGACTTTTGGCTTCGCCCCGCCTCGGCTGCCGCGAGTCTTGATCTGCTCCTTGAGCCGCTCAAGCTCCTCGTCGCTCAGATCCTCCACGGCGATCAATTGATTGCGCGCCGTGCCCGCCCGAATCAATTCATCGAGCTTGAGCTGGACCGCAGTCGTGTCCCGATTCTGCGTCGCCTGGATGAGAAAGACCATCAGGAATGTCACAATGGTCGTGCCGGTATTGATGACCAGTTGCCAGGTATCGCTGTAATGGAAGATGGGACCGCTGATGCCCCAAACCAAAACGATGATCACGGCCGTGCAGAACGTCAACGGCCGGCCGGAATAGTGTGCAGTCTGCACCGCGAGCTGCCTGAACCATTCGCCGCGACCGCCATGGGTCGCGCCGCCCAATGAAGCAGCCGGTATTCCCGCGCGCATCAATAACCCCTGATGGTTGCCCCATTCGCAACGCCAATCGTAGGTTCAAAGTTCCATCCGTTCGACAGTCAAAATCAGAAACTGTTGGCAGTCTGAAACGCGCCGGGCGCCGACGCACCTCCGGCTCGTTTCGCCCGCCGTTTTCCGGGCGAAGGAGAAAAATATCACCCCATATATTCCAGAATATGCATGCCCTGCCCCCAACGGTCGACCAGATAAAGCCGGCCTTCGTCGTCGCAACCGATGTCGTTCGATTGGATGCCGGGTGTGCCTTCCGGTGTTTCCGGCACATAGCAGCCGACCTCCTTCGGATGCAGCGAATCGGCGACGTCCACCGCGCGTAGGCCGGCGTTGAAATAGGTGAGGAACACGATGTCCTTCCACGGCCCGCCGGCGGGAAGGTTTTCCAGAATGTTATGGGCGCCGAAGCGGCCGGGGCGGTCGTAATATTTCTCGCGCTCCGGCATGAAGGTCGCGACCGGCACAGGATTTGTCTCCTCGCGCGCGTCGATGATCCACATGAATTGTGCGTCCCAGTATTTCTGCTTGGCCCGCGCCTCGTCGGTGGCGACCAGATAAGGCCGGTCGCCGATCGGCCATAGCGTGTGGTTGGAGCCGGGAAACGGCGGCGCCCATTTGGTGTGGCCGACAAGCTTCATGTGACGCAGATCGCTGCAGTCGATGATCGAGACGCCGCCGCCCCACCACGCGCAATACATGCGGCTGCCGCGGATCATCGGCGGACCATGAAGCGTAGTCGCCTCCTCGGCCGGCATCGGATCGTTGCCGAGTTCGTCGGAATCGGTCTTCATCCACGGCAGGCCCCAGATACTGATCACCTCGGGCTTGAGCGGATCCTTGATGTCGAGCGTCCAAATCACGCGCCGCGTCCAGCCCTGCGCGTCATTGGGCATGAAGGCAAGGCCGCGCTCAAGGTCGACGCCGAAACGGTGCGGGCCGGAGCCGGGCATGTCGTAGAAGCCGACCGGCTTCGGCGCCGACGGCGTCGAGACATCGAAGATGAAAAAGCCGGCGCGCGCGTTCTTGCCCTTATCGCCCGCGAGCCGCTCGGAATTCACGTACAGCAGATCGTCGCCGACGATGCGCAGCTTGTGGCAGTGAATGCCGGGCGGCGCGCGGAATTCGCCAACCTTCTTCGGCCTCTTCGGGTCGCGCACATCATGCACGGTGAAACCTTCCGGGCCGTTGTAGCTCGAGCCGCCCACGGCGCCCACATAGGCGTGGCCCTTATGCACCTGGACCAGCGAGCCGCCGCCCCAAGCCGCCGAGGGATCGTGACCGAGCAAACGGAAGTTCTTCGCTTCTTCGGGATAGGTGGCGGGCATGAGCACTCCTACATTAATTCGCAGCCGGTCTTGTACTCCGTCTCAGTCGGGCGAAGGAGCCCGAAGGGGAGAAACTTTTCGGCCTTGCGGCATCGTTTGCACGTTTCAATTTTTCACGACTCTCAAGCTGTCGCGCCATAAGGCAAGATGCAGTACGCAGGGAAGAGTTAGCCCAGCAGCGCCTTCATCCGCTCCTGATTGATCCCCTTGACCAACTGCTCGACCAGGCCGGAAAGCGGCATCGGGACTTTGGCGGCCTGCGCCAGTTCGAGCGCGTGGTCCATGTCCTTCTCCGCCCATTTGCCGGTGCTCTTGCCCCAGCGCGACAGCGACCAATTGGCGCCGCTGCCCTTGTTGAGCGCGGCGACGAGCTTGGGGATGTTCACGCCCATCGATTTCGCCAATGTGAGCGATTCGAAGTTCGCCACCATCGTCGCCCACAGCAGCATATTGTTGATCATCTTGGTGATCTGTCCGGTGCCGACGTCGCCGACGTGGAGCACGTCGCGGCCGAACGTTTCCAGGACCGGACGGGCGCGGTGCAGCCATTTTTCCTCGCCCCCGACATAGATCGTGCAGGTGCCGTTGTCGGCCGCTTCCTGGCCGAGCACCACCGGGGTGTCGAGCACACCGATATTCTTCGCCGCGGCCAACGCGGCAAGGCGCCGGCAGGTTTCCGGCGCCACTGAACTCGCAATGCAGATGATCGAGCCTGAGGCGAGCGTATCGAGCAGCCCAGAACGTTCGACCGCGTCGTCGACCTGCTCGTCGGTCGCCACCATGACCACGACGACTTCGGCATGCTTGCCGAGCTCGGCGGGCGAGCCGCGATGCCGGATGCCGTCGTTCTCGGCGCGGCGCACCGCGTCGGCATCGATGTCGTAGCCGGCGACATCGAAGCCCTTGTGCAGCATGTGCCGGGCGAACTGAATGCCCATGGCGCCGAGCCCGATCATGCCGGTCCGCTTGACTGGGTTTTTTTGGTTCATAATCGACCCGTCTCCTTGACTGTCATCATCCGCGAAGGCGGATGATCCAGTAATCGCTATCATTTGGGATTTGCACGAGGTGCGCTGAGTTTACTGGATGCTCCGCCTTCGCGGAACATGGCACGTTTTTTGGTTGTTCCGTCTTCATCGATCCCGTCGCGATCAGACGTAAGCACGACGCCGTACTCGTGCTCCGCCGCTTCGGGCGAGATAAAGCCTTCGCGCACGTCAGCGAGCACACGCTCGGCCGGGCGCGCCAGCGGATCGCCGTAGCCGCCGCCGCCCGGCGTATCGAGGCGGAAAGTATCGCCCCGCCGCAGCGGATAATCGGCATAGCGCGTCGGCAGGCGATTGGCCCGATCGGTATCGGGATTGATCCAAATGTCGCCCGGCCGGCCGTCGCGGCCGCCTTCCATGCCGTGCGGCGGAATGATGTGCTTCATCGAGCGGATCGAGAAGCGTGCATCGGCGAGATTGAGATATTCGCGCCGCACGCCGAGCCCACCGCGAAAACGTCCCGCCCCGCCAGAATCGCGAATGAGCTCGAAGCGCACGACGCGGGTGGGAAACTCGCTCTCGATGATTTCGATTGGCGCGATCTTGGCATTGCTCTGATTGACGGTGGTGACGGATGCGCCGTCCTTGCTGCCCCGCGCACCGCCGCCGCCGGCGATGATCTCGTATTGCACGTAGCTCCTGCCCGCCGAAGTGCTGCGGCCGCCGATGACGATCGAACGGCTGCCGCTGCCGTCGGCACGGACCTTGCCGGGTACGATCGGCGCCAGCGCCGCGAACAGCGCATCGACCAGCGCATGGACCGTCGGATTGTAGGTGTTGACCGGCGCCGGAAAGCGCGGATTGAGCACGCTGCCTTCGCGCGCCGAAATCCTGAACGCGCGCAACAGCCCGCTCGACACGTACATGTGCGGATCGATCATCGAAATCAGTGCGTACGCGCACGCAGCCTGAACCAGCGGCGGGCGAATGTTCGCCGGCCCGCGGGTCTGATCGGCGGAACCGGAAAAATCGAGATGCAGCCGGTCGCCTTGCTTGTCGGCGACGACGTGGATTCGCACCGGCTTTTCCAGCTCGATACCATCGTCATCGACGAAACGCTCGGCTTCGTAGCGTCCGTCGGCCCACTCGGCGATGGCGGCGCGCACCCGCGCCTCGCCGATCTCGAACAGCCGCGAAAAGCTTGCCAGCACTTTGTCCTTGCCGAACTTGGCGACGAGCTCTTGGAGCCGCTTTTTGCCGAGTCGATCGGCGCCGAGCTGGCCGCGAATGTCGCCGAGCACCAGCTCCGGCGTACGGCTGTTGGCGGCGATGATGCGCTCGATGTCGGTGTTCGGCTCGAAGCGGTACTGGTAGCGCACCGCCGGCAATTGCAAACCTTCGTTGAAAATCTCACGCGCCTGGCCGGAGCAACTGCCCGGAACCGGACCGCCGATATCGCCCTTGTGGGCGATCGAGCCGCAAAATCCGAACAAAGAACCGGCGATGAAGACCGGCGTGATCACGCACATGTCGGGCGCGTGCGGACTGCCGCCCTGATACGGATGGTTGATCAGGAAGGCATCGCCCTCGCCCATCGCGCCGCCGAATTGTTCCAGCACCGCGGCGCAGCACGCCGGAAAGGAGCCGATGTGCAGCGGCAGGACCACATGCTGCGCGACCACTTCGCCTTGCGCATTCATCAGCGCGCACGAGGCGTCCTGCGATTCGCGAACGATGGTTGAGAAGCCGGTGCGAAACAGCGAATTCTGCATCTCCTGCACGATGCCGGAGAGGCTCGCTTTGATGACTTCAAGGTCGATGGCGTCGATGGGCATGCCCTATTCCCTCATGCCCGGGCTTGGCATCCCGTTCAGGTGGGCAACGCCTCGAAAATCGTTCGGGATTGCCGGGACAAGCCCGGCAATGACGCCAATGAGTTTGCGCCGCCGCTTCACCACTACACCTCCGTCACGATCACGTTTTTCCATTCATCCACGCGCGCGATCTGGCCGGCGCAGATGACGGTGGTACAATCGAACTGGTCGAGAATGGCCGGCCCACGCAACGTCACTCCGACATCGAGCCGTTCGCGCTGATACACCGGACAGGGAATCGTCTTGCCGCCGAAGCGTCCCGGTCGGGTTTCGCGCAGCGCGTCGGCAACCTTTCCGCCCTGCGGCGCGAATTTCGGCGCGGAAACCGGCGGCACGAGGCCCGCGCCGCGAACGCGATAGGACACTACTTCGACGGGTTCGTCCGGCGCGCTGTGGCCGAACTGGACGGCATGCTCCAGATCGAATTTCTTTCGCAGACCGGCGAGCGAGCACGTCTCATCTGCCGTGCACGGCAGCGTGATCTCGTAGCCCTGACCGGCGTAGCGCATGTCAAGCGCGCGCGCGATGCGGATGTCGCTGTCGGCGAAACCGTCGCGGCGCAGATCGCCGCGCGCCACGCTTTCCAATTCCGAGAAGATCGTCTCGACGTCCCGGGGCTGGAGTTCGGCGATCGGCGTCATGCGCGAGCGGATGTAGTCGTGCTTGACGTCGGACATCAGCAAGCCGATGGCGGAAAACACGCCGGGATAAAGCGGCACGATGACGCCCGCCATGCCGAGATCGCGCGCCATGCGGGCGGCATGCAGCGGCCCGGCGCCACCGAACGCGAGCAGGAAGAAATCGCGCAAGTCGTGGCCGCGCATGGTGGAGATCGCCTTGATGGCTTCCTCCATCTTCACGTCGATGACACGGATGATGCCTTCGGCTGCGGCGGCAACGTCAAGCGACAGCGCACCGGCAATGCGCGCCACCGCCGCATTGGCCTTCGCGCGATCGAGTTTCATGCGGCCGCCGAGGAAATTATCAGCGGACAGATAGCCGAGAACGAGATTGCAGTCGGTGATCGTCGCCGCCTCGCCGCCGCGGCCATAGCAGGCCGGCCCGGGCACCGCGCCTGCGCTGTGCGGGCCGACGTCAAGGACGCCGAAGCGATCGACCCTGGCGATGGTGCCGCCGCCGGCGCTTACGGTGTTGATGTCCATCATCGGGACGGCGAGGTCACGGCCTTCGATCTTGCCGCGATTGGAAAAGATCGGCTCGCCATCCTTGATCAGCGCCACGTCGCAGGAGGTGCCGCCCATGTCGAAAGTGATGATGTTGGCGTCCTGCAACTGCCGGCTTGTCGCCACACCGGCGGTGACGCCGCCGGCCGGACCCGACAGCACCGTGGTTACGGCGCGGCGCGCGGCTTCGGCGAAGGTCGACATGCCGCCGTTCGACTGCATGATGTATTTTTGCCGCGTGGCAATTCCGGCGCCGGCAAGACGGCGATTGAGATTGGCGACATAGCGGGCCAGGATCGGCTGCAGATAAGCGTTAATGACCGTGGTCGAGAGCCGGTAATACTCGCGGATCTGCGGCAAAATCTCCGACGAGAGCGAGACATTGCAGTCCGGTATCTCCTCGCGCGCGATCTCGCGCACGCGCGCTTCATGCGCGGGATGCAGAAACGAGAACAGCAAACACACGGCGAGCGCTTCGATCCCCTGCGCCTTGAGATTGCGCAATGTTTCGCGTAGCGCCGCCTCGTCGAGCGGAACAAGCACGTCGCCGCGAAAATCGACGCGCTCGCGCACCTCGCCGGTGCGGCTCGGCGGCACCAGCGGCGGCGGCTTGTCGTACGTGACATCGAAGATCGCGGCGCCGTAGGGACGGGCCTGCTCGGCGACCTCATAGATGCCGCTAAAACCTTCGGTGACCAGAAGGCCGGTTTTGACGCCTTTGCCTTCGAGCAGGGCGTTGGTGCAGACCGTGGTGCCGTGACAGAAATAGCTGACGTCGGCGGCAGCCACGCCTTGCCCGATCAGCGCCTCGACGCCTTGCAGGATCGCCCGCGACGGATCGTCAGGGGTCGAGGGCACTTTGGTGATCGTGACCGCGCCGGTGTCCTCCTTGAGATAGACGAAATCCGAGAACGTCCCACCTGTATCGACCGCAACCCGGTAGCGTGGCATTGTCGGCGTCTCTCAACTCGATCGTACAAAACGAAATGCCCCGCTATCGCGGGGCATGACAAGTCGTGAATTTGCATTGGGCCCCCGCTGTCGCGGGACCAAGCGGATGAGCGATCAGTGCATCGCCGCCGCCGCGGCCATCGGGTTCTCCATGGAGGCGATGTTGCTCTTGACCGCCTTCTGTATCTTCTCGAAAGCGCGCACCTCGATCTGCCGCACGCGCTCGCGCGACACGCCGAATTCATCGGCCAGTTCCTCGAGCGTGATCGGCTCGTCGGCCAAACGTCGCGCCTCGAAAATGCGCCGCTCGCGGTCATTGAGCACCGTGAGCGCCTCACCGAGCGCCTTATGGCGATTTTCCGACTGTTCGGATTCGGCGAGCCGGCTCTCCTGGCTGACGCTGTCGTCAATCAGCCAGTCCTGCCACTCGCCGGAATCGCCATCCTCGCGGATCGGCGCGTTGAGCGAAGCGTCGCCGCCGAGGCGGCGGTTCATGTCGATCACGTCCTGTTCGGTCACGCCCAGGCGCTTGGCGATAAGCTTGACCTGGTCCGGCCGCATGTCGCCTTCGTCGAGCGCGGAAATCCGGCTCTTGGCCTTGCGCAAATTGAAGAACAGCTTCTTCTGATTGGCGGTGGTCCCCATCTTCACCAGGGACCACGAACGCAGGATGTATTCCTGGATCGCCGCCTTGATCCACCACATCGCATAGGTCGCGAGCCGGAATCCCTT
This sequence comes from Xanthobacteraceae bacterium, assembly GCA_050725855.1. Classification (GTDB taxonomy): domain Bacteria; phylum Pseudomonadota; class Alphaproteobacteria; order Rhizobiales; family Xanthobacteraceae; genus BOG-931. The sequence continues at coordinate 20,087 of JBOHIU010000132.1, forward strand.
GTCGGGTTCGAAGCGTTTGACCGCCTGCATGAGGCCGACATTGCCCTCGGAAATGACTTCCGAGATCGGCAGGCCGTAGCCGCGATAGCCCATGGCGATCTTGGCCACGAGGCGCAAATGGCTGGTGACAAGCTTATGCGCCGCGTCGCGGTCGCCGTGCTCCCGCCAACGCTTCGCCAGCATGAACTCTTCCTGCGGTTCCAGCATTGGGAACCGCCTGATCTCTTCGAGATATCGGGTGAGACCAGTTTCGCCCGACAAAACGGGCAGTGCTGCAGTGTGGGCCATCAGCGCCCTCCTTATTGGTGCCCCCGCGGAGCGGCGGGCGAATGGCCCGCCGCTCACCGAGCCAACGGCGCCGATTCCATTTCGCACCCGCAGCATACACGGTCAAATCAGGTCAGCGGAAGGGAACCACGATCAAATCGGCTCGATGCCGCCTTGATCTCCATCAACTGACAGTGAACGCGCACGGAATCGGTAAAAATCCTTACCTCTTGTCCGGCGACATTTGGCTGGATTCCGCCCGACCGCGGACCAATTCATCATGTAAACGGGCAAGATCGGCCGGCAGTTCCGACCGAAATGTAACGATTTTGCCGCTCGATGGGTGCTTGATTGCTAGGGTATAGGCATGCAAGGCCTGTCTGCCAAGGTCCACCAAGGCGGCTCGTGCATTGGTCGTTAAAAGTAACCGTTTGGTTCGAAATCCCGCCCCATAGGTCGGATCGCCCAGAACCGGGTGGCCGATCGAGGCCAAATGGACCCGAATCTGATGGGTCCGACCGGTTTCAAGCCGGCAGGCCAGCAGGCTCGCGACCGGCCCAGCACCCTTCCCGGCTTTTTTGGCCTTTCCGACTTTCCCGGCCTTGCCGGCGAGTGGCGATTCGGCGGCGCCGCCGTAGGTTTCGAGAATTTGCCAGTGGGTGACAGCCTCCCGGCCCCCTTCCCGAATGGCCATCTGGTCGCGGGCACGGGGCGAGCGGTCGATTGGCCGATTGATGACGCCCTGGGGCCGCTCCGGCGCGCCCCAGACGAACGCCAGATAGCCGCGCTCGAACAGGTCGCCGCCGCGGCCGTGACTGGCAAACTGCGCGGCAAGCGACCGATGGGCGCGGTCGTTCTTCGCCACCACCATCAAGCCGGTCGTGTCCTTGTCGAGCCGGTGCACGATGCCGGGCCGGCACTCGCCGCCGATGCCCGAGAGACTGTCGCCGCAATGGGCGATCAGCGCGTTGACCAGCGTGCCGCTCCAATGACCGGCCGCCGGGTGCACCACCAGATTCTTCGGCTTGTCGATGACGATGATGTCGTCGTCCTCGTAAACGACGTTGAGAGGGATAGGCTCGCCTTCCGGCTTGGCGGATTGCAGCGGTGGCACATCCAGGACGATGACATCGCCGGAATTGACGCGATGGCTGGGATCGCGGATCGTCCGCCCGTCGATCGCGACGGCGCCGGCCTCGATCAGCGCCTTCAGCCGGCTGCGCGACAATTCACGGCAAAGCGCGGCGAGCGTGCGGTCGAGCCGCCCGCCGGCGTTGTCTTCCGGGACTGCGAACGATTGCGTCATGGTGAGCGTCATGCCCAAGGTATCCGAGAACTCTCCAAAAAATAACGAAACGTCCGCGGACCTGAGCGTAACGGTCGCAAGGGTGCGTTGGCTGATGATCATATCGGGGCTTACGACCGTGATTGCGATTGCAGCCGTCATATTCGTTATTGCCTATCGGGTTTACGGCCGCCACGGCAGCGCGGCCTCGTCCGTCGTCAACGGGACGGTCTTCCTGCCCAAGGGCGCGCACGTGGACTCAACCACGGTGACAGGCGACCGGATCGTGGTGACGCTCGATGTGGACGGGATCAGCGAAGTCCGCATCTTCGATCTCAAGACGCTCCAACAGGTTGGACAGTTTCACTTCGCCACCGCGCGGTAAGCGCAAACGCGCTTGCGCGGAAGGGCCATCGCGGCTATCTCGGAGTTTTAGGCTCCCTTCGTCTAGCGGCCCAGGACGTCGCCCTCTCACGGCGAAAACAGGGGTTCGAGTCCCCTAGGGAGCGCCAGCCAA
>JBOHIU010000133.1:0-15071 GCA_050725855.1 Xanthobacteraceae bacterium
ACGCCGCCTCGACGTGGACGATATCGTAGAGGCAGGGCTCGGCCTCCTGCACCAGTTCGCCGAAGCGCGGCCACTTTTTGCGGAACTCCGGCGAGTGATGGGCCGCGACCAACTTCTCCGGGTCGGTCCATTGGACGTAATTGACGACGTGGCTGCCATCCTTGCTCCGGTGCAGGTTCACGGAGACGAAACCCGGCTGGCTCGCCATGAAGCGGGCGCGCTCGATCATCAGTCCGAGGATTTCATCCTGATCGCCGGGGCTTAGCTTCACCGTGGTGATTTGCGTGCACACGCCATTGCTTCCGTCGATTTTGGACATAGATGCAATCTCCTGTTTTACCGGCGGATAACGCCTCCCCGAAAAGCTGGTTTCGCCGATGCACTCGTTTGCGACCTCCGAGGCTGTAACAAGGGCTTCCGGCGCCCCGTCCGCCACGGCGGCGATTTCCGTCAAAGGCCTCTGCAAAACCTACGTTTCGGGGTTCGAGGCGCTCAAAAACATTGATCTCGACATTCGTCCCGGCGAGATCTTCGCGCTGCTCGGTCCTAACGGCGCCGGCAAGACCACCCTGATCGGCATTATTTGCGGCATTGTGAAGCCGACGGCCGGCAAGGTTACCGTCGCGGGCTTCGACATTCTCGCACAGTATCGCGCCGCGCGCTCGCTGATCGGGCTTGTTCCGCAGGAACTGACCACCGACGCGTTCGAGACGCCTCCCGCGACCATGCGCTTCTCGCGTGGCCTGTTCGGCTTACCGCCGCATCCGGCCCACATCGGGAAGGTGCTGCGGCAGCTCTCGTTGTGGGACAAGAAGGACGCCAAGATCCGGATGCTGTCGGGCGGCATGAAGCGCCGCTTGATGATCGCCAAGGCGTTGGCCCATGAGCCGCAAATTCTGTTTCTCGACGAACCTACGGCCGGTGTCGACGTCGAGTTGCGCCAAGATATGTGGCGGCTGGTGCGGGAGCTCCGCGCCTCCGGCGTCACCATCATCCTCACGACCCACTACATCGATGAAGCGGAAGACATGGCCGACCGGGTCGGCGTCATCAACAAAGGCCAGTTGATCCTGGTCGAGGACAAGGTGGAGCTGATGCGCAAGCTCGGGCGCAAGCAATTGACGCTCGACCTGCGCGAGCGACTGGACGTGATCCCGCCGAACCTGGCGGCATACAAGCTCACGCTGACCGCCGGCGGCAGACAGCTGATCTACGACTATGACGCCAAAGGCGAGCACACCGGCATCACCCGCCTGCTCGACGATATCGCGCGCGCCGGGATCGGATTCAACGACCTGCAAACGAAACAAAGCTCGCTCGAAGACATTTTCGTCGGTCTGGTATCGGGGAACCGATGAACGTCTACGGCGTGCGCGCAATCTACGTCTACGAGATGGCCCGCACCGGGCGAACGCTGTTGCAAAGCATCGTCTCGCCGGTGATCTCGACATCGCTCTATTTTGTCGTGTTCGGCGCCGCGATCGGCTCGCGCATTTCGCAGATCGACGGCGTCTCCTACGGCGCCTTCATCGTGCCGGGACTGATCATGCTGATGCTGCTGACGCAAAGCGTGACGAACGCCGCGTTCGGCATCTATTTTCCGCGCTTCGTTGGCACGATCTACGAAATCCTCTCGGCGCCGGTATCCGCGTTCGAGATCGTCATTGGCTACGTCGGCGCCGCGGCGACCAAATCGGTCGTACTCGGCGTCATCATCCTGGCCACGTCCGCGCTGTTCGTGCCGGTGCGGATCGAGCATCCGGCATGGATGCTCGCGTTTCTCGTGCTCACGGCCGTGAGCTTCAGCCTGCTCGGCTTCATTCTCGGCCTCTGGGCCGAAGGTTTCGAGAAGCTTCAGATCGTGCCGCTGCTGATCATTACGCCGCTGACCTTCCTCGGCGGCACGTTCTATTCGACCGCCGAACTGCCGCAACCGTGGCGCACCATCACGCTGTTCGACCCGATCGTCTATCTGATCAGCGGTTTCCGCTGGAGCTTCTTCAATATTGCCGATGTCAGCGTCGGCGTCAGCTTGGTCGTGACTCTGCTGTTTTTGGCAATCTGCCTTGCCATCATCTGGTGGTTCTTCAAGACCGGTTACCGGCTGAAGAATTAGTAACGCACATCAAGACATCAGGAATTCGCGGCCCTGGCCGGCGGCAGCTGTTGGGGCCGCAGCAGCTCTTGCGCCAGCGGCTGCCGAAGCGCGATCGCGTCCGCGATCTCCACCGTGCGCCGTGCCATGTCGGCGTGCAAGCGCTCCACCATTCGCCCGTCGATCTGGATCACGCCCTTGCCCTGATTTTCCGGCAAATCGAAGGCGGCGATGGTCTTGCGTGCGACATCGACCTCCTCGGTCGACGGGGAAAATGCCTCGTTGCATGCTTCGATCTGCTTGGGATGAATGAGGGTCTTACCGTCGAAGCCGAGATCACGGCCCTGCCGGCATTCCTGCGCAAATCCCTCGGCATTGCCGAGGTCGTTGTAGACGCCATCGAGAATCTCAAGGCCGTAGGCGCGCGCCGCGGCGACGCAGTTGGTCAACCACGGCAACATCGGCGCGCGGCCAGGCACGATGCGCGCGCGCGTATCCTTGGCAAGATCGTTGGTGCCCATGACGAAGCCGGTCAGCCGCGTCTCCGAATCGAGCGCCGCCGCAGCGATGGCGCCGACATTGAGCATGGCGAGCGGCGTCTCCATCATCGCCCATACCCGGATATGCGGGTTGGTGCCCATATCGACAATGCGCGCCGCCAAGTCCTGCAACTGGTGGGGATCCGAGATTTTCGGCACCAGCACAGCGTCCGGGCGGCCGTCGGCGACGGCATGCAGATCGTCGACCCACCAGCGGGTATCGAGGCCGTTGATGCGCACCAAAACCTCGCGATCGCCGAAGCCGCCCTTTTCCAGGGTGTTCCTGATCAAATCGCGCGCCATCGCCTTTGCCTCCGGCGCCACCGCGTCTTCGAGGTCGAGGATAACGCCGTCGACCGGTAATTCACGCGCCTTTTCCAACGCCCGCGCGTTCGATCCCGGCATGTACAGCACGCTGCGGCGTGGGCGCACGCTCATTGGTCTGTTCCCCTCTGGTCAGAGCTAAAATAGCGACCTTGCGGCTCACGTGCCACTGCGCCGTGCGGGATCGCGTCGTCAGGTGAGGCTCACCAGCGCTCGAATTGGCAGCCTTCCTGGGTAAATCGTCGACGGGGGAGCCATATCGCAGTCCAGCGCGTGACGCTCAAGCCGCCTTCTGTTTGGCGCTGATCAGCTTGCGGTTGACCAGGCATTCGGCGATCTGGATGGCGTTGAGCGCCGCGCCCTTGCGTAGATTATCGGAGACGATCCACATCGCGAGCCCGTTCTCCACGGTGGCGTCCTCGCGGATGCGGCTGATGTATGTCGCGTCCTCTCCGGCTGCCTCGTAGGGCGTGACGTAGCCGCCCGGCTCGCGCGAATCGATCACCAAACAGCCCGGCGCAGTGCGCAAGATGTCGCGCGCCTCGTCGGCCGTGACCGGATTCTCGAATTCGACGTTCACCGCTTCCGAATGGCTGATAAAGACCGGCACGCGCACGCAGGTGGCTGTAAGCTTGATCTTCGGGTCGAGAATCTTCTTGATCTCGACCACCATTTTCCATTCTTCCTTGGTGTAACCATCCTCCATGAATACGTCGCACTGCGGAATGACATTGAAGGCAATGCGCTTGGGGTATTTCTTGGGCGCGACCTCATCGATCTGAAACACCGCCTTGGTCTGCGAAAACAGCTCGTCCATCGCTTCCTTGCCGCTCCCGGAAACCGACTGATAGGTCGCCACCACCACGCGCTTGATCTTTGCCCAGTCGTGCAGCGGTTTCAGCGCGACCACCAGCTGCGCGGTGGAGCAGTTCGGGTTGGCGATGATGCCGCGCTTGCGGAATCCCGTCACGGCGTCGGCGTTGACTTCGGGCACGATCAACGGGACATCGGCGTCATAACGCCAAGCCGACGAATTATCGATCACCACCGCGCCGGCGGCGGCGATCCTCGGCGACCATTCCTTGGAGACCGTTGCGCCGGCCGACATCAGGCAAAGATCAGTTGCAGAGAAATCGTGATGCTCGAGCGCTTTGACCTTCAAGATGCGGTCGCCATAAGACACTTCGACGCCCTGGCTTCGTCGAGAAGCGAGTGCCACGACCTCGTCGGCCGGGAATGACCGCTCGGCCAAAATGCCGAGCATTTCCCGCCCCACATTACCGGTCGCACCCACGACGGCAACGCTGTAACCCATCGTTAATTCTCCATCGAAAACTCGCGTCACGCGCGATGCCGGCGCGATCCGGAGCGGAAGCGCTTCTAAGCGAGAAAACCCGCCAATACAACGTCGCCGCGGTGAAAACCTGAATCGGCGCCGGGCTCGCGTTAGTGAGCGCCCGCCCGCCGCCATCTCCGGCATTCCCGCCTATATGGGCGGCCTTGCTATTTTCGCCACCGCAGCCGTTACGTCGGCTGCGCCGCGCCCGATCTGGCCCGCGATTTCATCGCATTCCTCACGTCGGCGACGGCAACGGCCGTCATCTAGGCGTACGGAATGGAGACGTCCGATCCCTTCCCGGCCTGCGTGACATAAAAGGTCCAGCCTCCGGTGTCTGCCCTCCGCCCGGAACGGTTAGCGGCAACGTCGGTTGCTAAAAAGCTGTTCCAGAGCACGCAATCCGGTTACAGTGCCGTTGAGGGAACGCGAGGCAACATGCGCATACTTGCGATCATTGCGGCTATCCTGATGGTTTCCGCCGCCCTGGCGGACGCCTCGCACGCGGCAACGAGAAAAAGGCATCCGGCGGTACGGCGGTCGGCGCAAGGCACGGTGATCCAGCCGACACGCACGATCATCCACAATCCAGACGGAACGACCACAATCATTGTGACGCCGCGGCGGTCTTATCTCAATCCCGGGACTGAGACCTCGATCGGCGACAGCCATCAGTTCGACTATATGTTACCGCCGGGCGGCGATCCCGGACGGCCGAATTGGTGGTTCGGTCCGGACGAATCGGGCGGAGCGTTCTATATCGTGCGGGATCCGTTCTACCTGCCCGGCATCAATACCAATAACCCGTTCTGAAACATCGGGCACTGGTCATGCGCGTGCGCGCCGGACCTTCTCGGTTCGAGTCTGATCGCCGCTACACGATCATCCGGCAAGCTTCTCCATCTCGCCAACAATAGCGGCGCCCATTTCGCTGGTGCTGACGATGGTCGCGCCTTCAGATTTGATGTCGGCTGTTCGCAAGCCGTTGGCAAGCGCGGCGGCGATCGCCTTATCGAGCATGTCGGCCTCTTTGCTCATGTTGAACGAGTAGCGCATTGCCATACCGAAGGATGCGAGCATGGCGATCGGGTTGGCCATGCCTTTCCCGGCGATGTCCGGCGCCGAGCCATGCACCGGCTCGTAGAGCGCCTTGCGCCGCTTGGTCTTGGGATCGATCTCGCCCAGCGAAGCCGACGGCAGCATGCCGAGCGAGCCGGTCAGCATCGCCGCAACATCGGAGAGCATGTCGCCGAACAGGTTATCGGTGACGATGACATCGAACTGTTTCGGCTGGCGCACGAGCTGCATGCCGCCGGCGTCCGCCAGCATGTGTTCGAGCTGCACGTCCTTGTATTCGTGCGCATGCACGGCTTCGACCACCTCGTGCCAGAGCACGCCGGTCTTCATCACGTTGCGCTTTTCCATGGAGGTGACCTTGTTGCGCCGCTTGCGCGCAAGTTCAAAGCCCACTTTGGCGATGCGCTCGATTTCGTAGGTGTCGTACACCTGCGTATCGACGGCGCGCTTCTGTCCATTGCCGAGATCGGAGATGGTTTTCGGCTCGCCGAAATAAACCCCGCCGGTGAGTTCGCGCAGAATAATGATATCGAGTCCTTCCACCGCTTCGCGCTTGAGACTCGAAGCGTCCGCGAGCGCCGGATAAACGATCGCCGGCCGGATATTGGCAAAAAGTCCGAGATCCTTCCGCAGCCGCAGCAGCCCCGCCTCAGGCCGCACCTCGAATGGCACCTTGTCCCATTTCGGTCCGCCGACCGCCCCAAAAATCACGGCATCGGCGGCGTGCGCCCTGGCCATCGTCTGCTCGGTGATGGCGACCTTGTGGGCGTCGTAACAGGCGCCGCCGACAAGACCTTCCTCGGTCTCGAAGGAGGCGATATGCGCCCTGGCTAGAAAATCGAGCAGCCGCTTCACTTCGGCCATGACTTCCGGTCCGATACCGTCGCCGGCGAGGAAGACGAGCTTGTAGGTGGGCATGAGGTGCCTTGAAAATCGTGGAATGAGGGGCCAGTGCTAGTGTCCCGATTCCGGAGTTCGCATGATTATATGACACGCTCGGTTGCGAACTTCGGAATCGAAAGGACACTAGCGACTTGTTGATCTAGCGTGGCTTTGGTTCAGAAGTCCGCACAACGAGCCCAGCCGCGGCAATGGTGGCGGAGTTCTGAACCGCCACACTAGTCGGCGGGACGCGAAATGGCAACCAGCGCAACCGATGCCGGCGGGTATCGCCGTGCGGTTCGATGTTCAGAGGCCGCTGTACCAGTTGTAGCCCTGGTTCTCCCAATAGCCGCCGGCATCGTTATTCTGCACCCACATGGCGGTGACGTATTTGGGATTCTTGAAGCCGAGCTTGGTGGGAATGCGGATCCTGACCGGAAAGCCGTAGATTGTCGGCAGAATCTTGTGATCGAACTTGAGCGTCAATTGCGTCTGCGGATGCAGCGCACTCGGCATGTCGATGGTGTTCGAATAACCTTCCGCGCATTGGAACCACACGTATTTGGCGGTCGTGTCGGCGCCGATGATTTTCAGAAAGTCAGAAAGCCTGACGCCCTGCCACGACCCGATGACGCTCCAGCCTTCGACACACACCATGCGCGTGATCTGCGAGACTTCCGGCAGCTTGTACAGTTCGGCAAGGGTCCAGGGCTTTTTATTATCGACCAGGCCGCCGATCTCGAGGCGGTATTTATCGCCGTCGATCACCGGGGCCTCGTCCTCGCTGTAAAAGCCGTTGAACGGGAACGGCCGGGTGACGTCCCGCTCCGAATAAGTGGCCGCCAAAGTGTGCGAATTGAACAGTCGAGCCTGCACCCAATCATTGAAACGCGATATCACCCGTAGCGCGTTCTCCGAGGTATTGCCGTCGATGATATCGCAGCCGGTCAGCGTGGCCAGCGCGCCGACGCTGACGACGCCGCGCAGGAACAACCGCCGGGACTGCGCCGGAAGTAGCTTCGACGCGTCCTTGATCAAGAGTTTCGAATCGACCCCAGGCGGGGCTCTGCGCGCGCGACGCATCGTTTTCTCCATCGAACTCACCGGCCGAAGATCATCGCGCGGACGCTTTTCGGTACGATCAGCGCGAGCACGATGTGCACGGTCAGAAATGTCACGATCGAAGTCATAGCCGCGAAGTGCACGTAACGCGCCGTGTTGTAGCCGCCGAAGAAATCGGTGAGCCACCAGAACTGCACCGGCTTCCAGATCGACAGGCCGGAAAGTACGATGACAATTGCAGCGAGCAGCACGCCGGCATAGAGCAAACGCTGCACCGCATTGTAGACGGAGAGATCTTCATGCGAGAGCTTGCCGCGTAACGCGGCAAGCAAATCGCCCATCACTTCGCGCGGCCGGATCGGAAAAAGCTTCTGGCGGAAGCGGCCGGTCAAAATTCCGAGGCTCACATAGACGACGCCGTTGATCACCAATAGCCACATGGCGGCAAAGTGCCACAGCAGAGCGCCGGCCAGCCAATTGCCGAGCGCGATTTGCGACGGAAAGGTGAAGCCGAACAGCGGCGAGGCGTCGTAGATCTGCCAGCCCGAGCCGATCATCATGAGCATGGCGAGCGCATTGACCCAGTGCGTCACGCGCACCCAGGCCGGGTGAACAAGCGCCGCATACGGCGTCACAGTTTGGGGCACGAGTGGCGTGGTTACGGCTTCGCTCGACATGCCGATTCAGTCCCTTTTCTGCGAAGACGTATAACAAACTAACACCGCTCCGGTGCTCACATTTGCGTCACGCACGGCGCAACGCCGCAACAATTCAGCGTGAGGGGAACCTCTCACGGCTGGTCCGCCCTTTGCGAGGCAGGAGCGCGGCGAGAGGCGATAGACGAATCACATCGGCAACAGCACCGTGTCGATGATATGGATCACGCCGTTCGACTGCAGGACATTGGCGATCGCAACGTGAGCGATATCGCCCTTGGCGTCGGTGATCGTGAGTTTGCCAGGGCCGAACTCTTTGACGATGAGGTCTTCGCCCTCCACGGTCTTGAGTTTGGCCATACCTTCGCCGGCCTTGACGGCCTTCATCAGGGCCGCGGCGGTCATGCGGCCAGGAATGACATGGTAGGTTAGGATTTTCACCAGCATCGCCTTGTTCTCAGGCTTGAGCAGGTTCGCGACTGTGCCGGGCGGCAGTTTGGCGAAGGCTTCGTTGGTCGGTGCGAAAACGGTAAACGGGCCTGGCCCCTCCAATGTCTTGACCAGGCCCGCGGCCTTCACCGCGGCTACGAGTGTGGTGTGGTCTTTGGAATTGACCGCGTTCTGGATGATATTCTTCGATGGATACATCGGCGCACCACCAACGATGACGGTTTTATCCGACATTCGCGCGTAGAGCGGGGCCGTCGTCACGGCGCCAAATGTCAACGCGGCCGCGGCGGCAAACAAAGCGAAACGCTTGGACATTGATTTCTCCATCTTGCGTGAAATTTCGCCGTTAAGCTTTGCGGCGCACCGCCGGCGAGACGCGACAGGATCGTCGCCGTTCCCAGATACGGCGCTCGCGCGCGCGGGTTTCAGCCGCGTTCTCACGGCAGCGTGAAATGCTCTCTTCTCGCCCAACGCTTTTCGGCGGGACGGCTCTACGCTATGAAGCGCGCTTCTCCCGACGCTTTCGACAGAGGAATGCCCAATGGGGAAGACAAGTCCCGGTAATTTTTTTGAAGATTTTCGCATCGGCCAGGTGATCAGACACGCCACTCCGCGTACCGTCACGGTTGGCGATGTGGCGCTCTACACCGGCCTGTTTGGCGGCCGATTCGCCGTCCAATCGTCGGACGAGTTCGCCAAGGGGATCGGCTATCCGCGCGCCCCCGTCGATGACTTCCTCGTTTTTCACTTCATCTTTGGCAAGACCGTGCCCGACGTTTCGCTGAACGCGGTCGCCAATCTGGGCTATGCGGGCTGTTACTTCCGCAAGCCCGTTTATCCGGGCGATACCTTGTCGGCGCTTTCCGAAGTGATCGGGCTCAAGGAGAATTCAAGCCGCAAGACCGGCATCGTCTACGTGCGCACCACCGGCAGCAACCAGAACGGCGCCCCGGTGCTCGAATATGTGCGCTGGGTGATGGTGCGTAAAGGCGACGAAGCGGCGCCGGCTCCGGGCGATCATGTGCCCCGGTTGCCGACCGTGCTCGATCCCAAGGTGTTGGGCGAGGCTTGTCCGCCGATCGACATCGTCGATTACGATTTCACGCTCGCGGGCAGTCCTTACCGTTTTGGAGACTACGAGGTTGGCGAAAAAATCGATCATGTGGACGGCATCACGGTCGAGGAAGCCGAACACATGATCGCGACGCGGCTCTATCAAAATACCGCTCGCATTCACTTCGATCTGTACGCCGCCAAGAAGGGCCGGTTCGGCAACCGTCTGATTTACGGCGGTCACGTCATCTCGCTCGCGCGCGCGCTGACCTTCAACGGCCTTGCCAACGCCTTTCATGTTGCCGCGATCAATGGCGGGCGTCACGTCGCACCGCTATTCGCTGGGGGAACGGTGTTTGCCTGGTCGGAAGTGCTCGCCAAAGCCGAACTGCCGGGAAGGGCTGATGTTGGCGCGTTGCGCCTCCGGACGATCGCGACAAAAGATCGTCCGTGCGCCGACTTTCCATGGAAAAGTGGTGACGAGGACGATCCCGCCGTTATCCTCGATCTTGATTATTGGGCGCTCATTCCACGCTGATACCGGCGCGCGATGTCGGCCCGCCACATCCCGGTACCTGCCCGACATTGCTTCCGCGCAGCGGCTCACTATATTCCCGCCAGATTCGCGAGCCCCCTGGGGCTCGCTTTTGGTTTAGGGCCCAATGAACCTTCGCAACATTGCCATAATCGCCCATGTCGACCACGGCAAAACCACCCTGGTCGACCGGCTGCTGCAGCAATCGGGCTCATTCCGTGAAAATCAGCGGGTGGTCGAACGCGCGCTCGATTCCAACGATCTCGAGCGCGAACGCGGCATCACCATCCTCGCCAAGGCGACGTCGCTGGTCTGGCAGGACACCCGTATTAACATTGTTGACACCCCCGGCCACGCCGATTTCGGCGGCGAGGTCGAACGCATCCTCAACATGGTTGACGGCGCACTGGTGCTGGTCGATGCCGCCGAGGGACCGCTGCCGCAGACCAAATTCGTGGTCTCGAAGGCGCTCAAGATGGGGCTCAAACCCATCGTGGTTATCAACAAGGTCGATCGCTCCGATGCGCGTCCGACCGAAGTCGCCAACGCGGTTTTCGACCTGTTTGCCGCGCTTGACGCCAGCGAGGAGCAGCTCGATTTCCCGATTCTCTACGGTTCGGCCAAGCAGGGCTGGATGGCCGCCACCCCGGAAGGCCCCAAAGATCAGGGCATGGCGCCCTTGTTCGACCTCGTCGTACGCCATGTCGCGCCGCCTCGGGTCGAGGACGGGCCGTTCCGCATGCTGGGGACGATCCTGGAGGCCAATCCGTATCTTGGACGCATCGTGACCGGGCGCATTTTCTCCGGCAGCGTCAAACCCAATCAGAACGTCAAGGTCCTCGATCGCCACGGTAGCCTCGTCGAGATGGGGCGGGTGACCAAGGTGCTCGCCTTCCGCGGCTTGGAGCGTGCTCCAATCGACGAGGGCTTTGCCGGCGATATCGTCGCGATCGCCGGGCTGCCCGAGGCTTTCGTCTCGCACACGCTATGCACGCCCGATGTCACGGAGCCGTTGCCGGCGCAGCCGATCGATCCGCCGACATTGACCATGACCTTCCGCATCAACGATTCGCCGCTGGCCGGCACCGAAGGCGACAAAGTGCAGAGCCGGGTGATCCGCGAGCGGCTCCTACGCGAAGCCGAAGGCAACGTCGCATTGCGGATTTCCGAATCGACCGAGAAGGATTCCATGGAAGTCGCCGGTCGCGGCGAACTGCAGCTCGGTATTTTGATCGAGACCATGCGCCGTGAAGGCTTCGAGTTGTCCGTGTCGCGGCCGAAAGTTCTGTTCCAGCACGATACCTCGGGCGAATTGCTCGAACCGATCGAGGAAGTCGTCATCGATGTCGATGACGAACATGCCGGAATCGTGGTGCAGAAACTTGCCGAGCGCAAAGGCGAAATGATCGAGATGCGCCCATCAGGCGGCGGTCGGGTGCGGCTCATCTTCTATGCGCCGACCCGCGGTTTGATCGGATATCATGGCGAACTCCTCACCGACACGCGCGGCACCGCGGTGATGAACCGGTTGTTTCATGCGTATGGCCCGCATCGCGGCGAGATCGTCGGCCGCCGCAATGGCGTTCTGATCTCGACCGATCAGGGCGATGCCGTCGCCTACGCGATGTGGAACCTGGAAGACCGCGGGCCGATGATGATCGAGCCGGGCTGGAAGGTGTATCGGGGCATGATCGTCGGCGAGCACACGCGCGGCAATGATCTCGAAGTCAACGTGCTCAAGGCCAAGAAGCTTACCAACATCCGGACTCATTCCAAGGACGAGGCGATTCGGCTCACGCCGCCCATTCGCATGACGCTAGAGAAGGCGCTCGCCTACATCGAGGACGATGAATTGGTCGAGGTCACGCCGAAATCGATCCGGCTGCGCAAAAAGCTGCTCGATCCGACCGAGCGCAAGCGCGACGAGCGGCGTAAAGAAGCCGAGCGCGTCTGAAATTCCCCCGATCTCAGACCCGGCTTCCGTATGATGCGCGAAGCGACGGCTCCTTGCCAAGTGCTTTTGCGAAACCGGCCGTGGCCTGTACCAGAATCGGGAAAACCGTGTCGGTTGTGCAACAGCTGACGCAGAATGCGAACGGGTCACCCGTTTTTTCGCTTACGGACATGGTGCAGGCGGTTTGATTCCGCTAATACTCTGCATCGTTAACTGAACGTGAATCTGAGCCCTTGAAGCTCTCGGCAACGCCTGCTTTGATCGCGCCATGAGTACAATCCTGATAGAGATCCGCCGTGCCAAGACCGCCGATGCCGGCGCGGTGGCGGAATGCCACGATGAAGCATGGCGAACGGCCTATCAGGGCATCATCCCGGGCACCGAGCTCGAAAAGCTGATTGCTCGCCGCGGCCCAGCATGGTGGGACAGCGCCATCCGCAAGGGCAGCCGAGTCGCGCTCCTGCAGTTCGGCGACAAGATCGCCGGATATGCCAATTACGGGCGCAACCGGGCGCGCAGCCTCTATTACGATGGCGAGATCTACGAGCTCTATCTGCGGCCGGAATTCCAAGGCCTGGGCTTCGGCCGGCGCTTGTTCACCGCCGCACGCCGCGATCTGGCGCAAAGCTCGCTCAAATCGCTGATCATCTGGGCTTTGTCCGAAAACGAGAATGCGGTCGAGTTTTATCGCGCTCTGGGCGGCAAGGCGATCGCCCGCAGTTCCGAAAAATTTGGCACACGCGTGCTCGATAAGGTTGCCTTCGGCTGGCAGAGCTGAGCGCTTCTGTCGTCATACGCGAAGGCGAATGATCCGGCGACTTTGAACCGCCGGTTCTTGCTCATTAACCCGATTATTGCTGGATGCTCCGCCATGCTGGCGCATGACAAACGGGCATTTGCCGCCTGACGCGGGGCTTCAGTCGCCGCGCTCCAAAATCAGGTTGCCGTAGCGATCGACCGATGCCCGCCAACCCGGCGGCACCACGCTGGTTGCGTCGAACTGCTCCACGATGGCAGGCCCGGCAAAAGTGACCCCAACGGAGAAGCGGTCACGATCGTAAATCGTCGTCTCGACTGGTCTTTCCGGAGCGAAAAACACGCCCCGTTTGCCCTTGGCCGCTTCTGCCCGTGGCGGCGCCGGCGGACGCGCAGCTTGCGCCTGCGAAGAATATTTCGGTACCGACAGACGCACCCGCAGGCGATAACTCACCAGCTCGGCGCTCCTTTCTTTGGCGGCATGACCGTGAATGCGCTCATGCACCTCGTCGAAGCGCGTCCGCGTCGCGGCAAGCGCATCAGCATCGAGGGAGCGCCCCCTGCCCGAGTCTCCGCTGGCGGACGGAGAAATAGGGTAAGCGAGCGGTACGCGCAGCTCGTAGCCTTGCCCCGCATAGCGCATGTCGAATTCGCGCTCGAATGAAGCTGCCGCCGGGTCGAGACCTTCGTCGGCCAGATCGCTCGCGGCCTTCGCCTCCATTTCGCGAAAAATCCGTTCCGCATGCGCGGGATCGAGGCGCTCAAGCGGACAAAGTTCGGAGCGGATATAGTCGTGCAACACGTCGGTGCAGAGAAGGCCGAGCGCCGAGAACGCACCCGGCCGCGGCGGGACGATAATCCTTCGCATGCCGAGCTCCTCGGCCACCGCGGCGGCATGCACCGCGCCCGCCCCGCCGAAGGGCAGGAGCGCGAATTCGCTAAGATCGATGCCGCGGCGCGCGGCGAACACGCGCACCTCGTCGGCCATGCGCATATCGACGATGCGGCGAATGCCGGCGGCGGTTTGGCCAAGCGTCATCGCCATGGGTTTGGCGATACGGCTTTCGAGCGCGTCGCGGGCGGCTTGCACGTCGAGCTTCTGCGTGCCGCCGAGGAAATAGTCGGGATTAAGGAAGCCGCAGACGATGTCGGCATCGGTCACTGTCGGGTCTTCCCCGCCGCGGCCGTAGCAGACGGGTCCCGGATCGGCGCCGGCGCTCTGCGGACCGACCGACAGAAAACCCGCACGGTCGATCCATACAATCGAGCCGCCGCCAGCTGAAATCGTGGTGAGGTCGAGCGCCGGCACATCAAGCTGGCGGCGCGCGACCGTGCCTTCGGTGATTTCCAGCGGCGTGCCGCCCTCGATGAAAGCGATGTCGCAGCTCGTTCCGCCCATGTCGAGCGTCACCAGGCCCCGCGAACGCAAACGGTCCTCGCGCGGCAGGTACACACTCGCCTGCGCGCCGGCCGCCGGACCGGACAACAGGCTGTGCACGGTCTTGTGGCCGGTCACCGCCGCGGCGAAGGGCATGACGCCGCCGTTCGACTGCATCAGGAAACGCTGCTGGGTGATCACGCCCGCGGCGCTGAGCCGCTTCTCCAGATCCGCGATGTAGGTCACCAGGACGGGAGCCAGATAGGCATTGAGCAATGTGGCTGAGAGCCGCGGCCACTCGCGCACGCGCGAAAGCACCTCGCAGGAAAGCGAAATATGCGCTTCGGGAAATACGTCGCGAATGAGCGCGGCGCTGCGCTCCTCATGCGCGGAATTCATGAACGAGAATAGATAACATACCGCGATCGAAACCACCCCGGCTGCCTTCAGGTCGGCGGCGGCTTTGCGCACCGCGTCCTCGTCGAGCGGCTCGAGTACCGCGCCAGTGTAATCCAGGCGGCCGCCGATCTCGCGCGTGACACTCTGCGGCGCGATTGGCGCCGGCCTTTGAAAAAAATAATCGAACGGATTGCCGTCGCGCGCCTGCCCTTGCGTTTCCTGTACGGCCCGGAAACCTCGGTTGATCAAAAGCCCAACTTTGGCGCCACGCATCTCCAGAAGCGCGTTAGTAGTAATGGTGGTGCCGTGAGAGAAAAATTCAATCGTCCCAGGATCGACGCCGCGCGCGGCGAATTTTCCGATGCCGTGCATGATACCGAGTGCCGGATTAGCCGGCGTGGTCGATACTTTCTCCACCGCAATCATGCCGGTGCGAACATCGAGCAGCACCAAATCGGTGTGGGTTCCCCCGACGTCGACACCCAGCCGATACTTCGTCGCCATTCCTTTGAGCTCTACTCGCAGACCCGCCCGGTCATGCGCCGCGCTGTGCGACAGCCGGGGTGGGCTTGGCT
>JBOHIU010000134.1:0-2888 GCA_050725855.1 Xanthobacteraceae bacterium
GCGGGAGCGGTGCCCCGGAGGAGGTTCGTAACCTCGTCCGCGGGCGGTTCGGAAACCCGCCCGGCCCGCCACGACGCGGGTCTGCCAGGAGCTGGCTGCCCGGGCGGCGGACGGGACTACACCCCCGTTGGCGCTGCCATGAAGCGCGGGACCGGATTGAGCCAAGGCCGCGAGGTTTTGGCGAGAGCCGCGGTAGAGCGCCGGAAGGCGAGCGTGTCTCCTACAAAGGAGGCACGCACCGCGACGAACGCAAAGACAGGCGGCAACGCTTGTCGCGCGGGCCCGCGGAATCTACTTAAGCGCCTTTCGGCGCTCGCCTCCCTTTTTGTTGCCGGAGGCGAGTCTAAAAGAGTCGCTTTCGTTGGTGGTGGTGAACAAAGCTCGGGCGCAAAAAATGCGCCGCGAGAACGAGGTTGATTGCGTCATTGCGAGCGCGAGCGAAGCAATCCAGGGGCGGCTTACCATGACTGTGAGGCTGTTCTGGATTGCTTCGTCGCTGGCTCTCCTCGCAATGACAAGGCCCCAGGGTTACAACAGACCCGACACGGGGAGAGAGGGCAGATGGAGCTGGGACTGAAGGGCAAGGTCGCGCTGGTGACCGGATCGAGCCGCGGCATCGGCCGTGGCGCCGCGCTGGCGCTGGCGGCCGAAGGCTGCGACCTCATGCTGACGGGACGCGATGCGAAGGCGCTCGATGAGGTGGCGGAAAAAATCCGCGCCACGGGCCGCCGCGCCGGAATTGCCGTGCTCGATCTGCGCCAGCCGGGCGCCGCCGAAAGGCTGATCGAACAGGTCAACCGCGAATTCGGCGGGCTCGATATTCTGGTCAACAATGCCGGCGCCACCAAGCGCGGCGATTTCCTAAACCTCACCGATGCGGATTTCGAAGACGGCTATGCGCTGAAATTTTTCGCCCATGTGCGCCTGGCGCGGGCGGCCTGGCCGCTTCTCAAAGCGCGAAAAGGCTCGCTGGTGGCGATCGGCGGCACCGGCGGGCGCAAGCCCACGGCGGAATTCACGATCGGCGCCTCGGTCAACGCCGCGGTCGCCGCCTTCACCAAGTGCCTCGCCGATCGCGGCAAGGACGAGGGCGTCCAGGTCAACTGCATCCACCCGAGCATGGTGGAGACCGACCGGCTGTGGCGGCGCATCAAGGCCGAGATGGAGCGCACCGGCTGGCCGGAAGACGAGGCGCGCAAGCAAATGTGCAAGGGCTTCGGCATCACCCGGTTCGGCACGGTCGAGGACGTCGCCGAGCTCATCACCTTTCTGGTCTCCGCGCGCGCCACCTGGATGCACGGCGCGACCATCGATCTCGACGGCGGGGAGATTCCGGTGCTGTGATTCGTCATCCCGGGGCCCGCGCAGCGCGAGCCCGGAATCCATTATCACGATAAGCGAGGCTATGTTCAGCTCAGTGGACTATCCTGTTGGTTCGGCGATTATGGATTGCGGGCTCGCGGGCTTCGCCAGCACCCCGGAATGACGATACGATGAACATCCTTTTCAGCCCCGCGCGCATCGGCCCGGTCGAGATCAAGAACCGCATCGTCATGCCGCCGATGACGACGCGAACATCGGACGCCGAAGGCTTCGTCACCGACGACAGCATCGCCTACTACATGGCGCGGGTGCGCGGCGGAGTCGGGCTGATCACCGTCGAGATGGCCTCGCCGGAGAAATGCGGACGCCATCGCCGTCATGAAATCGGCATCTACGACGATTGCTTTCTGCCCGGTCTGACGCGGCTGGTCGCGGAGATTCATCGCGGCGGCGCCAAGGCCTCGATCCAGCTCGGCCATGGCGGCGGCCACACCCGCGTCGACATCTGCGGCGAGACCCCGATCGCGCCTTCGGCCATTGCGCATCCGGTCTACGAGACGACGTTCGAGACCATCGTGCCTGAGGCGATGAGCAAGGCGCGTATTGTCGAGAGCATCGCCGCCCACGTCGCCGCGGCGCTACGCGCGCAACACGCCGGATTCGACTGCGTCGAAATTCACGCCGCGCACGGCTATCTGATCTCGCAATTCCACGCGCCGTTCGAGAACCGGCGCACGGACGAATACGGCGGCTCGCTCGAGAACCGCGCGCGTTTCGGGCTTGAAATTCTGCGCGCCGTGAAGGCCGCGCTTCCCGACATGGGCGTGATCTACCGGCTCTCGGTCGAAGATTTCTTTGACGGCGGGCTGACCTTCGATGAAGGCCGGCAGATCGCGATCTGGGCGGCGCAATCCGGCGCCGACGGGCTGCACATCAGCGCCGGGCATTACCGTTCGCTGCCGTCGGCGCAGATCGTGCTGCCGCCGATGAGCTACCCGGACGCGACGTTTCTCGGCTTCGCCGCCGAAGTGAAAAAACACGTCGGCGTACCGGTGATCGCGGTCGGCCGGCTGGGCGATCCGGCGCTCGCGGAAGCCGCGGTGGCGAGCGGCAAGACCGATTTCATAGCGCTGGGCCGCACGCTGGTCGCCGATCCGCAATGGGCGGCCAAAGTCGCGCGCGGCGAGCCGGTGCGGCGCTGCCTGGCCTGCAACACCTGCATCAACGAGATGCGCGGCGGCGCGCGTATCGGCTGCGTGGTCAACGGCGCCGCCGGCCGCGAGACGGTGTACGACGTCGCGAAGCCGCCCAACGGCGAACGCATCGCCGTCATCGGCGCCGGACCGGCCGGCCTCACCTATGCGTCGCTGGTGGCCGCGGAGAACAAGGTCACGGTCTTTGAGAAAGAGTCCGGTCCCGGAGGCTCGTTCCGCTACGCCGGCAAGGCCCCTCTGTTTCAAGAAGTCCAAGCCAATCAGAAAAGCCTCGATCGTTACGTCGCCGATCTCGCGGCCGCATGTAAGATGAAGGGTGCCGAATTTCGCTTCGGCACCGACGTGGCTGCT
>JBOHIU010000135.1:0-3227 GCA_050725855.1 Xanthobacteraceae bacterium
CCTTTACGCCCTCGTCGATCCTATTTCGACCCCGTAATCGGGGCTCAGGACCAGGGATCGGCCACCAGGAAGAGAACGTTCGCTCTGAACTTCCTGACAACCGACCCCAGAAACCTGAACCCCTGGAATTGGTGGAGTCGCCGGGTACCGCCCCCGGGTCCGAAAGGTTTATTACGACGGCCATTTATCGCCATAGCCGGCTTGCGCCGGCAGCAAGAATATAGGCGCAAAAGCTTGCCGAAAAAAGACCAGGGGAGCGGGCGAATGAAGCTCATTTCCGGCGGACAGAGCGGTGTCGACCGCGCCGTGCTCGATGTCGCCCTGGCCCGCGGGCTCGCCTATGGCGGTTGGTGCCCGAGGGGCGGCTGGGCCGAGGATTTCCCCGAGCCGCCTGGGCTGTTTGCGAAATACCCGATGCTGCGGGAAACGCCGCTTGCCGACCCGGCCCAGCGGACCGAATGGAACGTGCGCGACACGGATGCCTGCATGATCGTCGTCGATGGCGGCGGGCTGGAAGCCTCGGCCGGAACGATGCTTGCGAGCGAACTGGCGCATCGCTACCGCAAGCCGGTCCTGGTCGCAAAACTCGATGACGCTGACGCGCTTAAACAGGCCGTGCTCTGGCTGCGCGTGCAGCGGGCAAGGCACGGCGAGGGATTGAGACTTGCCATCGGCGGGCCGCGTGAAAGCGAGGCTCCGGGAATTTATGTCCGCGCCACGGCGTTCATTCGCTCGCTCATCAATTAGCTTCATCTAACCGTGGATCGCATCGCTTATCTGCACGAGACCGTCTGGCCGCGGCAGCGTCGCGGCGATAAACGAAAGCCATGAGCGCGCCTTCGCCGATTCCCAGTCCAGCGGAACCGCCAGCCTCGCCCTTTCCTCCGTCGGCGACAATGCCGATCCAGCCGCCGACCTTGAGGGAGCTGTTCGCCGCTTTCGCGTCGATTTCGCTGTCGGGATTCGGCGGCGTGCTGGCGTGGTCGCGCCGCATGGTGGTCGAAGAGCGCAAATGGCTCACGCCCGAGCAGTTTAATGAAACCTACGCTTTGTGTTCGTTTCTGCCCGGTGGAAACATTCTCAATTTCTCCGTCATTTTCGGGGCGCGCTGCCGCGGTGCATGGGGCAGCCTGATGGCGGCAGCGGGACTGATGGGGCCGCCGCTCGTTCTTGTCCTCATCATCGCAGGCATCTACGCGCATTACGGCGACCTGCCGCTGCTGCGTCGCGCGCTCACCGGCGTCGCTTCGGCGGCGGTTGGCCTGATGCTGGCGACGGTCGCCAAGATGGCCCGGCCGTTGTTTCAAAAGGGCGCTGGGGCAGGACCGTTCATCGCGCTCGCAACTTTCGTGGCGATCGGTATCGTGCAATGGCCGCTGCCATTGGTGCTGGCGGCGATCGTCCCGGTCAGCATCGCGGCGGCAATGGTGCGGCTGTGAATTCCGGCAACGGCACCGGCACGCTGCTCACGCTCGCCGGATTCTTCGGCGTGTTGTCGCTGTTTGCGATCGGCGGCGGCAATTCGGCGGTGCCGGAGATGCACCGCTTCGCCGTCGAGGTCGAGCATTGGCTGAGCGACCGCCAGTTCGCCGATAGTTTCGCGCTGGCCCAACTCACGCCAGGACCGAACATCATCATCGTGACCTTGATCGGTTATCACGTCGCCGGGATTCTCGGGGCCTTGGTCGCGTCGGTGGCGATGTGCGGACCGCCCGCTGTTTTTGCCTTTTTTGTCGGCGGTGCGTCCGAACGCTTCAAGGGCAAGACTTGGCACGCCGTGCTCAGCCGCGCGCTGGTTCCGGTAACCATCGGTCTGATCGCCGCCAGCGCGGCCGTGGTCGGCGAGACCACCGGTTACAGTTGGATGTCGCTTACGATCGCCCTGGGAACGGCTCTCACGGCCTACTTCCTCCGGGTGCACCCGCTTTGGCTCTTCGCCGCCGCCGCCATGATCGGCATGAGCGGGTTGCTTTGACGTTAAGGCGGTCTCGCAAGTGTTCGCTTGGAGCCGATTTTAGCGGCACCGTGACGGACGTGTTCTGATGTGCGGGACAGCAGCGCTATCCACTGCGATCTTGCGCGTGCTTCGCCGATCGCACATTTGGCACTAAGATTATAGCGACTCGACGCGGACCGAATGCCATGCGCCAATATCTCGACCTCGTGGAACGCGTGCTCGAAGAAGGCGTGGAGAAGCGCGACCGCACCGGCACCGGCACGCGCTCGGTCTTCGGCCATCAGATGCGGTTCGACCTCGCCCGCGGCTTTCCACTGGTCACCACCAAAAAACTGCACGCGAAATCGATCGTCTACGAACTGCTCTGGTTTCTGCGCGGCGACACCAATGTCAGATATCTCAACGAGCACGGGGTCTCGATCTGGGACGAATGGGCCGACGAAAACGGCGATCTCGGTCCGGTCTACGGTCGGCAATGGCGGTCCTGGCCAACGCCCGGCGGCGGCCATATCGATCAGATCAAGGACGCGCTCGACGCGATCCGGCGCAATCCAGAATCACGCCGCATCGTAGTCTCCGCCTGGAATCCGGCCGAACTGCCGCAGATGGCTCTGGCGCCGTGTCATTGCCTGTTTCAGTTCTATGTCGCCGCCAGCGAGCTGTCGTGCCAGCTCTACCAGCGCTCGGCCGACGTATTTCTCGGCGTGCCATTCAACATTGCCTCCTACGCATTGCTCACGATGGCCGTGGCGCATGTCTGCGGGCTCAAGCCCGGCACGTTCGTGCACAGCTTCGGCGACGCGCACCTTTATCTCAATCATCTCGACCAGGCCCGCCTGCAGCTCACCCGCCAGCCGCGGCCGCTGCCGACGCTGACGATCAATCCGGCGGCGAACGATCTGTTCGCGCTGCGCTACGAGGATTTCGCGCTCGAAGGCTACAACCCGCACCCGCATATCAAGGCGGCGGTCGCGGTGTAGCTTAGGGTGGCGATTCAGAAGTCCGCATCACTCTTACGGCGGGGCTCGTTGTGCGGATTTCTGAACCAAAGCCACACTCGATCAATAACTTGCCAGGGTCCTTTTTGATTCCGAATTCGCAAATGAGGGGGCCGTACAATGATGCGAACTTCGGAATCGGGACGCTAGTGTTCTGACCCAATTATAGGATTCCCAGGCGGCCGCGGATCTGATTCAAGGTCGGCATGCGAAACCTGGATGCGTGCCTGTATGTCGGGCGCAGTGATCGGATGACACTGGAGCGGCTGATC
>JBOHIU010000136.1:0-16709 GCA_050725855.1 Xanthobacteraceae bacterium
GGCGCCGACCGGCGCATCCTCCGGAAGGTCGATAATGCCGTCGTGATTGTCGGAGATCTGCAGCTCGAATTCGGACACCAGCATGCCCCGGCTTTCGACGCCGCGGATGGTGCCGACCGAAAGAGTCGTGTCCTTGCCGGGAATGTAGGCGCCGGGCGGCACGAACACGCCTTTCATGCCGGTTCGCGCGTTGGGCGCGCCGCACACGACTTGAATGGGTTTGCCATCGCCGGTATCGACCATGCAGACCCGCAGCCGATCGGCATTCGGATGTTGCTTGGCCTCGACCACGCGGGCGATGACGAATGGGGCCAGTTGCTTGCCCTTGTCCTCGATGCGCTCGACCTCGAGCCCGATCATGGTCAGCTTGTCGGCGATCTCGGCGAGCGGCCGATCGGTGTCCAGGTGCTCCTTGAGCCAGGCGAGGGTGAATTTCATCATGAGCGTGTTCGAGCAATGAGTTGAGTTGCGAGATACAAACGTTGGTCCGCAGATAGCGCGTCAAGGCGAGCAATGGCTTGCTCAGTTTGGCTGATGAGATCAAGTGTCTCGGCTCGACCGATCCGAAAGGGCGAGGGATCATAGTCCGCTGTATGACGACTATCTTGTAGCAAAATAAATGCTTGCCCGATGATCGCTATGTCACTGCCGCCGCCGGCCGACAGACGCTTGAAAATATCTTTCGCCCTGCCGTGATCTAACGTTCTATAAATCGGCGCGTAGACTCCCCAAGGTTTTGAATATCCAACTAGTTCGTTGGCGCACAGAGAAGCCAAAGCGTGAAACAAAGCATAATATGCACTAGAAATGGCTCGCCGTAAGGACGTCTGCCGCGGCTTTCCTTCTTCCAATCGCGCGAGATGCGCGGCAATATCGAGCAGCTCGTTGTGCATGAATATGATTAGTGCTTGGGCGGCGATTCGGTCGCGGCCTCTTCTGGGTCACGTAGGTCATCGGGGCGCTTGAGATAGAGGTAAGACAGACGTTCGTCGCCAGCACGCTCAAGCAGTTGGGCGACCGCCACATTAGCGGACGTGGAAAACTCACCAGGCATCGGCGGTGCATTTGGCTTTAGGACTGCGGTAACGAATACAGCAGCCTCACCGTCATGATCAAATCCTTCTCTGAGTTCGACGTGATCAAGTCTAAAAGGACCGAGGGCCTTTCTTAAGGCTTCTTCAAATTCGTCGGCGCTGACCTTCAGCATACGATCCTCCAACAATCTTATAGCTCTACGAATTAAAACCTCCCGCCAGAGTCGGAAAGTCGAGCGGGCGGAAGCCGTAATGCGACAGCCAGCGGACGTCGGCTTCGAAGAAGGCGCGCAGGTCCGGCATGCCGTATTTGAGCATCGCGATACGGTCGATGCCCATGCCCCAGGCAAAGCCCTGGTACTCGTCGGGATCGAGCCCGCAGTTTTTCAGCACGTTCGGATGCACCATGCCGCAGCCGAGAATTTCCAGCCAATCGCTGCCTTCGCCGAAGCGAATTTCGCCCTTGTCGCGGCGGCACTGGATGTCGACTTCGAGCGAAGGTTCCGTGAATGGAAAGAACGAGGGGCGAAAACGCATGCCGACGCGATCGACCTCAAAGAAGGCTTTACAGAATTCCTCCAGGATCCATTTCAGATGGCCGAGATGCGAGACCTTGTCGATGACGAGACCCTCGACCTGATGGAACATCGGCGTGTGCGTCTGGTCGGAGTCGCAGCGATAGGTCCGGCCGGGAATGATAACGCGGATCGGCGGTGTCTGCGTCAGCATGGTGCGTACCTGCACCGGCGAAGTATGCGTGCGCAGAAGCAGGCGCGTGCCGTCCGGCTTCGGATTGAAGAAGAACGTGTCGTGCATGTCGCGCGCCGGATGATTTTCCGGGAAATTGAGCTTGGTGAAATTGTAATCGTCGGTTTCGATGTCCGGCCCTTCGGCGATGGAGAAACCCATGTCGGCGAAAATCGCGGTCAGTTCGTCGGTCACCTGGGTGATCGGATGCACGCGGCCGGTCTCGAACGGCGCTTCGCGCACCGGCAGCGTCACGTCAACGCTTTCGGTGTTGAGCCGGGCCTGCAGCGCAGCGCTCTTGAAGGCGTCACGGCGCTCGGCGAGGGCGGTGTTGACGCGATCCTTTAGCCCATTGATCAGCGGCCCCTGAATTTTCCGCTCGTCGGCCGGCAGGGTGCCGAGCGTTTTCAGCAACGCCGTGATAGCTCCGTTGCGGCCGAGCGCTGCCACGCGCGCGCCTTCGAGCGCCGCCTCGTCGTCCGCGCCGGCGATTTCGGCCAGTATTTGCTGTTCGAGTTGCGTGGCGTCAGTCATCGTCTGCTCCCCGACGCTCAATCCGGCATGAACGGCAGATCGGTGTCGCTCGGCCGGCCGCCGGCTTGAGTCAGCATCGAATGCACCTGGCCGCGATGGTGAGTCTGGTGATTGAACATATGGGTCACCAGTAACCAGCGCGGCCGCGTCCATTCGCGCTTGGTCGCGCCGGAAAAATAGGTCTGATCGGCGGCGAGCCACGCGTCATCGACGCCGTCGGCCCAATCAAGGATTTTTGTGTCGAATGCCGTCCGCTCGGATTTCAAGCCTTGCCAATCCGTAAACAACAACACCGAGTCCGGAATGCTGACCGCGGGCCGCGGCAGATCGGTAAAGCGGCTCATCCAGCTCTTGTCGCCGCACAGAATGTGATTCAGCGTCTTATGGATCGAACCGAACCAGGCGCCGCGTTCTTTGCGGTGCTCGGTTTCCGACAACGCATCGGCGACGCCGTACAGGTTGTCGTTCTGCCAGCGATCGTAACTTGCCATGCGCTGCATATAAGCGCGGTCGATCATGACACACTCACGCCAGCGCCGACTTTGCCTGTCCGACGATGGCCTCGAACGCCGCAGGTTGGCTGATGGCGAGATCGGAAAGGACCTTGCGATCGATCGTGATGCCGGCCTTGCTCAGCCCGTCGACGAAACGGCTGTAATTGAGTCCGAATGGGCGCACCGCCGCGTTGAGGCGCTGAATCCAGAGCGCGCGGAAAGTGCGCTTGCGCCGCTTACGGTCGCGGAAGGCATATTGCTGCGCCTTCTCCACCGCCTGCTTGGCGACCCGGATCGTGTTCTTGCGCCGACCGTAATAACCCTTGGCGGCCTTGAGCACCTTCTTGTGTTTGGCATGGGCGGTAACGCCGCGCTTGACGCGTGCCATGGCTGATCTCCTTGTGAATTCGAAATACCGCGAACGACGCCGCGCACCATAGGCGGCTGGAATTTCCCCGGCTGACCGTCGCCCGCTCGCGAGCGGCGAGAGCAGGGTCAACCGTTCGGTAAGAAGTACTTCTTGATGTTATCGCCGTCGGTTTTGAACAGCACGGCGGTACCGCGCAACTGGCGGATCTGTTTCTTCGTGCGCTTGATCATGCCGTGGCGCTTGCGTGACTGCTGGTAGAGGACCTTGCCGGCCCCCGTCACCTTGAAGCGCTTCTTGGCGCCCGATTTGGTCTTAATCTTGGGCATTTGGCTCTCCTTTGGCCGCGGGCATGTCCCGCCCGCCGACCGAGTGCGCTCTATCGAGCCGCAAAATGCGCTCTATCGAGCTGAATGTGCGTGAGCACGTCGCCGCCGCCACGGCAGCCCTTATCAGCCGGGCGGCGGGAACGGCGCGCTTATGGCAGAGCCGACGCGAATTGGCAAATGCCCAACACCCTGGCGCCGCTACCACGGGGGCCCGCGGCGTCTTAGTCGTGTTCTAACGCGGAGCCAGTACCATCACGACTTGGCGGCCTTCGAAACGCGGCTCCTGCTCGATCTTGGCGATTTTGGTCGTGTCGCCCTTGACCCGGTCCAAGAGCTTATAGCCGAGCTCCTGGTGAGCCATTTCACGGCCGCGAAAACGCAAGGTCACCTTGACTTTGTCGCCTTCCTCGAAAAAACGCTGCATTGAACGCATTTTCACGTCGTAATCGTGGTCGTCGATCATGGGCCGCAATTTGATCTCTTTGATCTCGACGACCTTCTGCTTCTTACGGGCCTCGGCGGCCTTCTTCTGGGCCTGATATTTGTATTTGCCGTAGTCGAGAATCTTGGCTACCGGCGGGGCCGAATTGGGAGCGATCTCGACAAGGTCGAGCCCGACCTCCTTCGCCATGGCCAGTGCGGCGTTGATTTCGGTGACGCCCTTGTTGGCGCCGTCTCTATCGATGAGTTGGACCTCGCGAACGCGGATCTCCTCGTTGATGCGCGGCCCCTCTTTCGGAGGAGGCTGCGCCGTTCTGATCGGGCGACGAATGGGTATTTTCTCCCTTGGCTGTTGCGACCGTGGTGTTGCGACCTGCCTTCGGCGTAGCCATCGCCGATCGGCAGACGCTGAAGATCGGTAGTTTCCGGCGATAAGTCAACGACAATGCAGTGCCAATGCACGGATGACGAATTTCCGTCGCGTGTGGCCCGGCGTTCCCGCGGCCCGCCAGCCAGTGGATGGAGGCCTGGAGCATGCTCTCTTGCGCGCCAGCGGGATTGCGGCGAAACGGTAGGCCATGAGCTCACCATCGGCCTCGGTTCCGGACGCTTTCCGATGAAGGACAGCAGCGTGGAATTTCTACAGATTGGCGAAGGGGGCGAACGCCGCACCCTCGCTGTTCGCCAGCAGGAGGGGGCCTTGCCCGGGCTATTCTTTCTGTCGGGCTACAAATCCGACATGAAGGGCACCAAGGCCGAGGCTCTCGCCCAATGGGCAGACCAAACCGGCCGTGCCTGCCTCCGCTTCGACTATTCAGGGCACGGCGAATCGGAAGGCAAGTTCACCGACGGCACGATCGGGCGCTGGCTCGCCGACAGCCTCGCGGTGTTCGACGCCTGCTGCCGCGGACCGCAGATCCTGATCGGCTCGTCGATGGGAGGCTGGTTGGCGCTGCTGCTGGTGCGCGCCTTGCGCCAACGCGGAGCGACCGCCCGGGGCTCGGTCGCCGGTCTGGTCCTGATCGCGCCTGCGGTCGATTTCACCGAAGAGTTGATGTGGAAGCGGTTCACGCCGGAAATCAAGCGAGAGCTTGAGGAGAAGGGCGTCTGGCAGCGGCCGTCCGCCTATTCGGCGGAGCCGTATCTGGTCACCCGGCAGCTGATCGAGGACGGCCGCAAGCACCTTCTTCTTGGCGGCATGATCGAGACCGGCTGCGCGGTGCGCATCCTGCAGGGGGTCGAAGACCAGGACGTTCCCTGGCAGCACGCGATCGATCTGACGTCGCGGCTTGCCTGTGACGATGTCGTTCTGACGCTGGTCAAGGATGGCGATCACCGCCTGTCGCGGCCCGAGGATATCGACCGGCTCATCGCCGCTGTCGCCGAGTTCTAGCCTGACCGAGGACTGCTTACTTTCGAGGCGTCTAACCCATGAAAAAGGCGGAAGGTCGAAGCCTCCCGCCTTTGAGCGCCGTTCAATCAGTTTGCGTCAGGCCCGATGCCGTCCGATCACGGTCACCGTGACATGCGCTAGTCCGGAAAAGCCCAGTCGGTGTGCGGCGGCGGGCATCAGATCGATGATGCGGCCACGCACGAACGGCCCGCGATCGTTGATACGCACGACCACCGAACGGCCGTTACGGGTATTCGTGACCCGGACCATCGTGCCGAACGGCAGCGAACGATGTGCCGCGGTCAACCCGCCCGCGTAGGCGTGCTCACCATCCGCGGTGCGTCCGCCTGAATATACTGAGGCCATTCCAGATTGCGCTGAAGCACTAATTGGAATTGCGATTATAGTGACAGCAAACGCTGAGGCACAGATAAGTTTTCTCAGGCTAAAGACAGCCATGATCTTCCTTTTTATTTGTTGTTGGGATGTGGTGTGGCTCGTTGAACTAGGAGCCAGTCGCGCTAAACAGGCGGAATGTGTTCATTCTGCGACGAATTATTAATGAACATCATTTAGGCACGTTGCCCAATCCGACCAGATTATGTGCAGAGCAAGAACCGTTTGAAATATTTGACGGATTCTAAAGGTTAGCGACGGGCTAGCAGGCGCCATGCGCGCTCCGGCCTCCGGCTATGCGCCTGATGGGATGCAACTTTTTGGCTGACGGTGGGTTGGCGGCGGCCATACAACGCCCCGTTTGCAAAAGCGCGGCATCGAGTAAATCGCGCGTACGCCGCGCTCATTCCGTTCGAGCGCGTGGCCCTAGATCAGCCGCCAGCACGGGAGCCTAGCGCGATCTTTCGCGAGGTCCGTGACAGCCGGTGCTCGCGCGAATGAGTCTTTGTAGCCGTGTCGGTGCGGTGCGCTTTGCCGAGTACGGTCAATGTGACACGCGCCAAGCCGGAAAAGCCCAGCGCCCGCGCGCCGGCCGAGGTGAGGTCGATGATCCGGTTGCGGACGTAGGGACCGCGGTCGGTGATGCGCACGACCACGGATCGGCCGTTGCGATCGTTGGTGACCCGCACCATCGTGCCGAACGGCAGCGAACGATGCGCCGCCGTGAGCGAACCCGGCGAACTCCATCGGCCGCTCGCCGTCCGCGTCGACGAATAGGCGTAAATCGAAGCCATGCCGGTTTGTGCCGATGCGGCCAGCGCTCCGCCGGTGCAACAAACAAAAAATGTCGCGGTGCATGCTGCTTTAACGATGGCCGTCCACCAGATAAACTCTTGTGTTTGTGGTTCGGTTACGGCTACTGAATTGCGGAAACGATGTCGCCTCGTTAGCGAAAAACAAAACGCACGAGAACGCGGCATAACGGCGAGCTCCTCTCGAAAATCGTTTGTTTGAAATTATTATTTGAACCCGATGCGCAAGGATGCGCATCCGATACGATTTTTTCGAAAATGCCAACCGCCGCGATTCGTTCCAGCATCCGAGCGGAAAATGCGACATACGTCGACCAGACAACTTTGGAACTTCTGTGGGATTAGATCGGTTCAACCGGCGCGCCGGGCGAAATTCGCGGCCGTAGGGGTGCGAATAGCGTCTGGAAATTCACTGTGCAGAAACAAACGGCTCAATCGCGTGCCAAATCACGGCGCGTCGCTGCGCTCTTATTCGCCGGCGACAGTCGGGAACGCGTAATTCTTGAAACGCTCGCGCAACGCGGTCTTCTGAATCTTGCCGGTTGCGGTATGCGGCAGTTCCTCGACGAACGCGACGTCATCGGGCATCCACCACTTGGCGACTTTGCCGTCGAAGTAGCCTAGCATTTCAGCCTTGGTGGCGGTCTGGCCCGACTTGAGGACAATCACCAGGAGCGGCCGCTCGTCCCATTTCGGATGGCGGATCCCGATCACCGCCGCCTCGGTCACTTTGGGATGTCCGACGGCGAGGTTTTCCAGTTCGATCGATGAAATCCATTCGCCGCCTGACTTGATCACGTCCTTGGAGCGGTCGGTAATCTGCATGTAGCCGTAACGGTCGAGTGTGGCGACGTCGCCGGTGTCGAACCATCCATCGGCATCCACGGCGCTTGATGCCTCCTTGAAATAGGCCTGGGCGACCGATGGTCCGCGAACCTTGAGCCGGCCGAAGGTCTTGCCGTCGCGCCGCAGATCGCGATCCTCGTCGTCGACGATTTTCATCTCGACGCCGAATGGCGCATGGCCCTGCTTGCATTGGACGTCGAGTTTTGCCTCTGGCGCCAGATTGGCGTAATCGGGTTTGATCGTGCACAGCGAGCCAAGCGGGCTCATCTCCGTCATGCCCCAGGCATGGCAGATGTCCACGTCGTAATTGTCCTGGAAAGTTTGAATCAAGGCGCGCGGCGCGGCCGAGCCGCCGATCACGACACTCTTCAGGTAGGGCAGCTTGCGACCCGTCGCTTGGAGATGCTGCAGCAGCATGAGCCAGACCGTCGGCACGGCGGCGCTGAAGGTGACGCGGTAAGCGTCGAGCAATTCGTAGATCGAGGCGCCTTCGAGCTTGGCGCCTGGCATCACCATGGCGGCGCCGATCATCGGCGAGGTCAGGGCGAGCCCCCAGCAATTGGCGTGGAACATGGGCACCACCGGCATGATTACGTCGCGCGAGGAGATGCCCATGGCGTCGGCCGGAGCGGCCATCATCGAGTGCAGCACGTTCGATCGGTGGGAATAAAGCACGCCCTTGGGATTGCCGGTGGTGCCCGAGGTGTAGCACATGCCGGCGGCGGCGTTTTCATCGAAAGATTTCCAGGCGAAATCGCCGTCGGCGTCCGCGATCCATTCCTCGAACGGCACGGCATTGCGCAGGGTTGTCGCCGGCATGTGAGCGGCATCGGTCAGCACCAGGTAACGCTCGATCAACGTGAGCCGCGGCGCAAGGCTTTCCGCCAGCGGCACGAAGGTGGTGTCGAGCACCATCACGCGGTCCTCGGCGTGATTGACGATCCAGGCGATTTGATCGGGGAAGAGCCGTGGGTTGACGGTGTGATAAACGGCCCCGATGCCCATGACGCCGTACCAGCATTCGAGATGCCGCCAGGTATTCCAGGCGAGCGTCGCCACGCGATCGCCGAATTTCACGCCGTCGCGGTCGAGCCGTTGCGCGACGCGCAGCGCGCGGGCCCGGATTGCGGCATAGTTCGTGGTGTGAATCGGCCCTTCGATCGACCGTGAAATCACCGGCCGCTCGGCGTGATTGAGCGCGGCGTGATCGATGATGCGATGGCACAGGAGCGGCCAATCCTGCATCAGGCCGAGCATGTGCGTCCTCCCGTGAACTTGTTCTCCAGCGCGGCCGGGGCGGCGCCGTGTTGGTCTCCAAATTACCCGTCCCTGGCAGCAACGCCAATGGATTCGTGAAATGGACCGAAAAGGCGGAAGCAGCTTGAATAATCCGCCTCGGCCGGCCTAATTGCGCGCATGAAAGCGCTTGCGCTCACCGCCGCGTTGTCCTTCTTCGGTCAGGCCATTGCGGCGCAGCAGTTTTCGCCTCGGCCCGAGAGCGGCACACATGCCGTGCGGCCGATCACCACGGCGGACGATGCCCAGCCGCCTCGCGGGAGTTCCGCTTCGCAGCCGGAAAAAGATCATCCGGTGCCGATCACGCCGTCGGATTGCGATGTGCAAGTCGCCAAGGTCGCCACGGTGCACCTGCTTGGCAAACTGGTCGCGCCGGGGGAGTGCGGCGCTCCCGACGCGGTGGCTCTCGACAGCGTGATCCTGCCGGATGGCGGCGAAGTCACTGTCGCGCCGCCGGCCACGCTGCGCTGTACGATGGCGATCGCTGTCGCCCAATGGGTGCGAGAGGACGTGGCACCAGCCGCGGCGAAGCTCGGAGCGCCGCTGCGCGGATTGGAAAACCTGGCGTCATTTGACTGCCGTACGCGCGACAACCTGCCGGGTGCCCGCTTGAGCGAGCATGGCCGGGCCAACGCGCTCGACGTACGTTCGTTCAAGCTTGGCGACGGCAGGATCATCGTGTTGGCCGACCCGAAAGCGCCCAAAGCGTTTCGCGATGCCGTGCGGCTTGGCGCCTGCGCGCGCTTTATGACCGTGCTCGGTCCCGGTTCCGACGGCTATCATTCCCAGCACGTCCACATCGATCTCGCCCCGCGCCGCAACAACTACAAGATCTGCGAGTGGAACGTCGACACGCCGATCGCACGGACAGGAGGGGCAACAATGCCATCACAGACAGCGCAGCCACGACGGGCGGGACCGTTGCGGATTACCCCTGTTGACGTGCCGCTGCCGCGTCCGCGGCCTCGCATAGTCCGGAAGAAATAAAGAGCGTGATGCGTTTCCCCAATCATGCCGCGGGATAGATCGTGCTACTCTCGCCCTTTATTCGGCCGCCGCCTTGTTAAGGATTTCATCCGGAGTCGAGGAGACCACCTCGACGTATTTCGGTACGAACTTGCGGCCCTCGATGTATTTGATGAATTCCGGCTTGATCTCGTTAGCCAGAACCTTGCGGATGCGCGCGTGCTCCTCGATATCCGACCATTCGGCGATCAGGAAGAAGCGCTGCGGATCCTCAGTGTCGCGGCAGAGCACGCCGTCCTTCACCTGGGCCCACGACTTGTGCATCGGATTGCCGTCCGAATAATCGAATGTCTCGAACAGGCGGATGAATTCGTCCTCTTTGCCTTTTTCCACGCGAAAATCGTAGATATGCAAGTAGTTGCCCTTGGTGGCGAGGGGTTGTTGCGCCATGCCGCTTCTCCTTGACCAGCTTTGCGCAAGCGTACGCCGGCAATCCAGAGGCCGCAATTGATTGCAATGACAAAGCGCCGCGATATGCTGGGTTGGCTGGCGTGCGAAGGACGGTGCAGATGACGCTGCCAAACGCGGATTTCGCGCAGAACAATTACGTGTGGCCCAATGACGATCCGACCGTCATCCCGGACTGGGTTTATACCGATCAAAAGATTTACGAGCGCGAGACCGAGCGCATCTTTCACGGCCACACCTGGAACTACGTGGCGCTGGAAGCCGAGGTGCCCAATCCCGGCGATTTCATCCGCTCAAACGTCGGACCGACGGCCGTTGTGGTTGCGCGCGCCGCGGACGGTTCGATCAACGTGTTCGAGAATCGCTGCGCCCATCGGGCGTCGGAGTTCTGCCGCGCGTTGAGCGGCAACGCGCGGGCGTTCATCTGCCCGTATCATCAGTGGACGTACGATCTCAAAGGCAATCTGGTCGGTATTCCTTTTCGCCGCGGCGCCGCCGGGAAGGGCGGCATGCCGGCGGACTTCGACATCAAGGATCACGGGCTGCGCAAGCTCGCGGTAACAACGCATCGGGGCGTGGTGTTCGCGTCCTATGCCGACGACATGGAGTCGTTC
The DNA here is from genome assembly GCA_050725855.1 of Xanthobacteraceae bacterium. Taxonomy (GTDB): domain Bacteria; phylum Pseudomonadota; class Alphaproteobacteria; order Rhizobiales; family Xanthobacteraceae; genus BOG-931. The sequence continues at coordinate 10,738 of JBOHIU010000136.1, forward strand.
GCCGACTATCTCGGGCCCGACGTGTTGCGCGAATTCGAGGCGACGTTCGACGGCCGCAAGCTCAAGGTGCTCGGTCATTACCGCCACTCGCTGCCCGGCAACTGGAAGCTCTATCACGAAAATCTCAAGGACCCGTATCACGCCACGCTCTTGCACACCTTCCTGGTGACGTTTGGCCTGCTGGTCGTCGGCAACCGATCGCTCATGCTCGCCGACAAGAGCGGCCGGCACGGCGTGATGGCTTCGGCCAAATCGGATGCCAAGGGGCTTTCCGGCGACGCCAAAAAGGAGATGCTCGCCTACAAGGAAGGTCTGACGCTGCGCGAAAAGCGCTTCATGAATTTTATCGAGGAGTTCGACTCGCCGTGGTCGGTGACCATGGCGACGATCTGGCCCAACCTGATCGTGCAGCGGGAAATGAACACGCTCGGCGTTCGCCAGATCGTTCCCAACGGGCCGGACGAGTTCATCATGAAATGGACAATGTTCGGCTACGAGGGCGACGATGAAGACATGACGCGGCATCGCCTGCGGCAGGGCAACCTGATGGGTCCGGCCGGCTTCCTGGGCCTCGAAGACAACGAGGCGATCAAGTTCGTTCAGGACGGCATGCGCCGCGTCCCGGACGGCACCCATCTGGTCAAGCTCGATCCGCACACGCCGGCGGGGACCGCCGACACGCTGATTTCCGAGTCCGCCATTCGCGCCATGTACAAGCATTGGCGCGAGGCGATGGCTCTGTAGGTCGGCGATGCAGTCGCCCACCGCGATGACCAGCGATCCGCGCGTTGAGGCGCTGCTGCTGCATCGTGAAATCGAGGACTTCAACAACGCCTACGCGGCGGCGCTCGACGATGGACGGCTGACCGACTGGGCGGAGATGTTCACCGAGGACGCGTTCTACATCATCACTTCGCGTGAGAACGCCGACCGCGGCATGCCGGTCGGTCTGATTTATTGCGAGAACAAGGGCATGATCTACGATCGCGCCTTCGCCACCGAAAAGACCGAGATGTTCGCGCCGCGCTATCTGCGCCATATCATCGGCAACACGCAGGTTCTGGGCGCGGAAGAAAATGGGGCGATTCGCGCGCGAGCGAATTACGTGGTGATTCAGGTGCTGTTCGACCGGCCCGAGGCCAAGCTGCATCAGGTCGGGGTCTATCACGACACGTTCCGCCGAGTCGGCGATCGGTTGAAGCTCGCCGAGCGCCGCTGCGTCTACGACAACCTGCTGGTCGACAACGCGCTCTGCCTGCCGGTTTGACGGCGCAGCGGGACTGCGTATGACTCGCCCGGCTGGCTCGGCACTACGACGCCACGTCAATAGCGACGTAGGGCGCGAAGCCTGTGATCGAGAAAAAGAGCCCGGCGTCAGCCGGGCTTGCTCAGGAGAAAGACGTCGCCGACTTTGCCGAGTTCGAATGCTCTATCAGTCGTTATCGTGATGTTTGATGATGATCGTCTTGTTATTGCCATGCGGACGAACAACGGCCGCGGGCGGCGGCACCACCGCATGGAGAACCGGGTGATGCTTCTTGATGATCACGGTTTCCGCATTTGCGGCGAGGGGAATTGCCGTGGCAATCGCGGCGATCCCTGCCAGGGCAACAACGAATTTACGCATTCTGATTCTCCTTTGCGTATGTATTTCGACATAACAATGCGCAGAGGAAAAAACCGTTCCGAAAGTTCCCGCCGCCCGATATCGCCATGTTAGGGGGACTTTGAAGACGTTGCGGCGGCGCGATAATCGCGGCCGCCGCGCCATTAAGGAACCGCAAAGGCAACGCCATGCCCCCGCTCAGCAACCTTCCCACCCGCGACGTCGAAACGTTGGTGCATCCTTACATCAATCTGGCGACCTTTCGTGACAAAGGCCCGCTGATCGTCGAACGCGGGCAGGGCGTTACCGTCTATGATACCGACGGCAAGCCGTATATCGAGGGCATGGCCGGGCTGTGGTGCACCGCGCTCGGCTACGGCAACGAGGAACTGGTCGAGGCCGCCGCCGCGCAAATGCGCAAGCTGTCGTTTGCGCATCTGTTCACCGGCAAGAGCCACGACCCGGCGATCGAGCTTGGCGAGAAGCTGAAGGAGATCGCGCCGGTACCGATCTCGAAGATCTTTTTCTGCAACTCCGGGTCGGAGGCGAACGACACGCAGGTCAAGCTCGTCTGGTATCTCAACAACGCGCTGGGCCGGCCGCGGAAGAAAAAGATCATCAGCCGGATCAAAGCCTATCACGGCGTCACGCTGGTGGCGGCATCGCTCACCGGGCTCCTCGGCAATCATCGCGATTTCGATTTGCCGCTGCCGGGCTTTCTCCATGCGTCCTGCCCGCACGCCTATCGCTTCGCGCACGACGGCGAGAGCGAGGAGGAGTTCGCCAGCCGGCTTGCCGCCGAACTCGACGCGCTGATCGTCAAGGAAGGCCCCGACACGGTCGCGGCGTTCATCGCCGAGCCGGTGATGGGCGCCGGCGGCGTGATCGTGCCGCCGAAAACCTATTTCGAAAAAATCATGGCGGTCTGCGACAAGCACGACGTGTTCATGATCGACGACGAGGTGATCTGCGGCTTCGGCCGGCTCGGCACCATGTTCGGCTGCGAGACGCTCGGCTTCCGCCCGCATTCGCTCTCGATCGCCAAGGCGATGTCGTCGGCCTATCTGCCCATCGCCGCGGTGATGATCCCGGAAAGGATGTACCAGGCACTGCTCACCGAGAGCAAAAAGATCGGCGGTTTCGGCCACGGCTTCACCTATGGCGGCCATCCGGTTTCCGCCGCTGTCGCGCTCAAGGCGATCGAGATTTATGTGCGCGACCGCATCGTCGAGAAAACCGCCGACCGTGCGTCGCAATTCCAGGCGCGGCTGGCCGCGCTCAACGGCCACCCGCTGGTCGGCGAGGCGCGCGGGCTCGGGCTCATCGGCGGCATCGAACTGGTCGCCGACAGGAAGACCAAACGCGCGTTCGCCGCGCAGCACGCGGTTGGCGCGCGCGCGGTGGCGTTTGCCGAAGCCGAGGGTCTGATCGTGCGCTCGGTGCTCGGCGACGTGATCACGGTGTGCCCGCCGCTCATCATCGGCGCGGCGGAGATCGACGCGCTGTTCGACCGGCTCACCCGCGCGCTCGACCGCACGCTCGACTGGGTCACGCGCGAGCGGCTGGCGTGACCTGTCATGGCCGCGACAAGTCCGGCCATGACGAGGTGAGTAGCTCATTGGCGAACTCCGTCTCAATCCAGATGGATATTCGCGGCGCGGATCACCTTGGCCCATTTCTCGGTGTCGTCGGCGACCAGCTTGCCGAATGCGTCCGGCCCCATCGGCATCGGCTCGGCGCCGAGACTGGCCATCTTCGCTTTCATGGCGGGATCGACCAGAGCGGCGGCGACCTCTTTGCTTAAGGTATCGATCACCGTCGGCGGCGTGCCCTTGGGCGCGGCGAGCCCGAACCAGCCGGTGGCGTCGTAGCCCGGCACGGTGTCGGCGATCGGCCGCACATTCGGCAGCGCCGCCGAACGCTTCGCCGAGGTGACGCCGAGTGGGCGAAGCTTGCCGGCGCGCAGATAGCCGATCGACGAGGTAATGCCCTCGAACATCACTTGCGTCTGCCCGCTGAGCAGATCGACCAGCGCCGGTCCGCCGCCGCGATAGCCGATCACGTTCAGCTTGACGCCGGTCATGTACATGAACAGTTCGGCGAACATGTGCGGCGGACTGCCGTTGCCGGCGGTGCCGACATCGAGCTTGCCCGGATGCGCCTTGGCATAGGCGATGAATTCGGCGGTGCTCTTGATCGGCACGCCGGGATTGACCTCGAGCACCGAAGGCGCGCCTGCATGATGCCGCAGACCGGCACCATGCCCGTCATGTAATTGAAATTCAGATGCGGATAGAGCGTGGCGTTGATCGCGTTCGACGAGGTGGCGAGCAAGAGCGTGTAGCCGTCCGGATCGGCGCGGACCACCGCTTCGGTGGCGATGTTGCTGCCGGCGCCGTCGCGGTTCTCGACCACGAATTGCTGGCCGAGCCGCTGCGACAGCCATTGGCTCATCAGTCGCGCGCAGATGTCGGTCGGGCCGCCGGGCGCATAGCCGAGCAGGAGCAGCACCGAGCGCGACGGATATTTGTCCGCCCGCGCGATCGACGGCATGGCCGGCAGCGTCGCGGCGCCGGCCGCGAAGCTCAAGACTTTTCTGCGGGACATTCTGTTCATGTTCATGCGCGTTCCTCCGCTCGCTGCCGGTTCCGGGCTTTGTCTTTTGGCAAGCTTATCGCTTTCCCGCGGGCGCGAAAGGGGCGGCGCGTGCTCTGTTTCACCTCACCGCCGGGCAGAAGCGAATCCAAAATTTCAAAACCGCGGCGTGCCCGGATCGAGGCCAAGCAGCACGCGGCCGGACAGCTCGAAATTGACCGACGAGGTGCCGACATGTTGCGTCGTCGCGTGCACGTCGCGAAAGCAGCGCTCGATGAGATTATCCTCGTGGAGCGCCGAGCCGCCGGCGGCGTTGTAGAGGAGATCGACGGCCTGCGCCGACGCGCTCGCGGCCTGCGCGGCGGCGAGCCGCGCCACCGCGCGCTGCCGGAGTGACGGCGCAGCGCCGGCCGCGACCGTCTCCCAGAGCTTCTCGGCCTCGTCGAACATGAAGGCGCGCGCCGAACCGACCAGCGCTTCGGCGCGGCCGAGGTCAGCCTGCGCGCTCGCCCGCTCGCGCAGCCGTCCCGGCGCGCCGACCGGCGTCTTGGCTTTGGCGAGTTCGGTGAACGCCTCGATCGCCGCGCGGGCGATGCCGAGCGGCACGCTGGCGAGGCACATGGCGAACACGGTGATGAACGGCGCCGCGTAGAGCGTGCCCGGCTGCGTCGGCGTGGCGGCGAAGCCGGCAATGCCGTGATCCTCCGGCACGAACAGATCGCGGACCGCAAAATCGTGACTGCCGGTGCCGCGCAGGCCGGCGACGCGCCAGGTGTCGATGATCTCGACCTCGCGGGTCGGGAACAACAGGAGCCGCATGTCCGGTGCGCCGTCGGCGCCGCGCCGCGGCGCCTCACCGTCGTGGACCAAGCAATTGCCGATCGTCCAGGCGCTGTGGCCGATGAAGCTGCCGTAGCCCCAGCGCCCGCTGACGCGGAAGCCGCCGGGCGCCGGCACCGCCTTGCCGGTCGGATTGATGGTGCCGGCCATGATGGTTTCGCCGCCGCCGAAAATTTTCCGCGCGACCTCTTCGGTCAGAAAGCCGGAGAAACGGCTGTAGCCCGACGACACCATCGTGCACCAGCCGGCGGCGCCGTCGGCGCGCGCGACTTCGCCGATGACGCGGAAATAGTCGGTCAGCTTGAGTTCCGGGCCGCCGAGGGCGCGGGCAAGCCACAGCGAGAACAGGCCGGTCTCCGCCATCCGTTTGACCAGCGGCGCCGGCAGGCTCCGTTCGCGCTCGATGTCGGCGCGCACCGCTCTGATCGCGGGGACAAGCGCGCGCGCCGCCTGCACGAAACCTTCGCCGTCCCGCGGCCGGACCATGCTCGTGCTCATCAGTTCGTCCTCAACTCCGCGTCATTGCGAGGAGCCCGAAGGGCGACGAAGCGATCCGGAACGCCCGCGCGGCTCGGCAGGCTGCTCTGAATTGCTTCGCGGAGCCCGTCATCGGACCGCGCGACTTGGCGCGGGGCCGTTGGCTCGCAACGACGGGCAATCGACAGCGACGCGAACCATAACAGCCTCGCATGTCTGTGGGATAGCCTCACGCTTCGCGGCGGCGGATGCATGCCACCGTTCTCGCGCTGCGCTTTTGTTTGCGCCCCGAGTTTTGCCTCACGAACGGCACGAAAGCTTTGCCTCCAAGAGCATGATCCCGAAAAGTGTTCACGGTTTTCGGATCAGATCATGCTCCCCAAAAAGGGAGGCGGAGCGCCGAAAGGCGCTTAGGTAGATGCCGCGGGCCCGCGCCGACAGGCGTTGCCGCCTG
>JBOHIU010000137.1:0-4984 GCA_050725855.1 Xanthobacteraceae bacterium
GGCATCACTGGCGCCAGCTCGGGTTCCAGATTCCAGCGGAAGCCCAGCATGAAGTCGTTCGAGGTGAGATCTTTCCACTTGTAGGAATCGGGGTTGCAGCCGCCGATGCAATCGATCGTGTCGGTGACCGAACCGTAGTTCAGATAGCGATAGGAGAACTCCAGCTTGACGTTGTCCGTCACGTTGTAGGCGACGCCGGCATACAACGCCCAGGCCGGGCTCCACGAACTGGTATCGCGACCACTGCCCCCGCCGGAAGTGCCGATTCCAATATCAGTGAGGTCTGCCATCTGGTTGTAGGCGGTGCCGATGCCGGCGCCGACGAACGGTGTCAGGCACCACCAGGTTCCGAGATCGACGTAGCCGTTGGCCAACAGCACCACGGATTTCAAATAGCCCTGGTACTGGTCGCCGAAGGTCCCACCGTTGTAGGTGTATTGGCCGAATGCGTTGACCTGGGTGCGGGCGCGATATTCCGCGGTGGCGTCGAACCGCAGCCAGTTGTTCACCTCATAGCCGATGCCGCCGCCGATGAAGTTGGTGTCGGCCATCGACGAATGATCGAAAGCAAAATTGCTGAAATTGAGCGGATTTTGCTCGAACACCAGATTCGAGGTGGGCGTCCCGATGCCGATGTCGCCGCGCAGATACCAGCCGGTCTGCGCGACAGCCGCCGGCGGCTGATACTGCATGGCGGCTGGAGGTATACCGAGATCGGCGGCATAGGCCGCAGTCGAGAGCAGAACCGCCGCACCGGCGCCGATGAGTGTTTTAACGCTGACCATAGCCTCGTCCTTTCCTCGAAACGGCCATGCGGAACGCCTGCCGTTGGTGGAATTCGGAGCGAAGATGGCAGCAAAAGCTTAAACGGCCCTTAACCTTAAAGCTTAACCCTAATCATCAGTGCACGGACGCGGTGAATCCGCGGTGAATGCGCCGAAGCGCGACCGCGCCAAGGACGTTAACAGTTTGCTTACAACTATGGCCGCTCGGCCGCGCGCCGGTCAGTGCTCATCATCATCGATCTTGCCGATGTGATGCTGAGCATAAAGCTCAAGTCCGAGCTTGGTGACGAGATCGAGCTGGGTCTCGAGAAAGTCGATGTGCTCTTCCTCGTCGTGCATCAGTTTCTCGAACAGGTCGCGCGACACGTAATCGCGCACCCCGTGGCAATGGGTGGCACCCTCCTCGTAAAGCGCCCGTGCCGACATTTCCGCGGCGAGGTCGCAATCGAGGACCTCCTTGACGTTCTGCCCAATGTGCAGCGGATCGAGCACCTGCATGTTGGGAAAGCCGTCCAGGAAAATGATGCGCTCGACGATCTTGTCGGCGTGCTGCATTTCCTCGATCGATTCCTTGCGCCATTGCTTGGCGAGCGATCGGTAGCCCCAATTATCGAGCAGCCGGTAGTGCAACCAGTATTGATTGATCGCCGTGAGTTCGTGGCGAAGTCCCTTGTTGAGAAACTCGAGGACTCCTGGCTCGCCTCTCATGACCGTGCTCCTTCGCCAATGGCTCGCTCCGCACGATGTGCGGCGCGCAACTGATTAGAACGATTATAACCTTGCTGTCGGGAAGCGAAAGGGAATGCGGCAGCTAGTGTCCCGATTCCGAAGTTCGCATCATAGTGCGGCACCCTTCGTTAGCGAACTTCGGAATCGAAAGGACACTAGCAAGCTATTGATTCAGTGTGGCTTTGGTTCAGAAGTCCGCATAAGAGCCTGCCGAAAAATGATGCGGACTTCTGAACCGCCAAACTGGGTAGGGCAGAGGGCCGCCGCCGGGAAAACTCACGAGCCGGCGCAATGATCCCGGCACGAGGTTGGGCTCGTACCGCCAAGCGCCTCATCCATGATGCGGCGGATCGTGCGCGCGCAGCGCCCACATTGCGCGCAGCAACCAAGGCAATGATAAACTTGGCCCGTCGTGCGAGGGGCGCCATCGCCCGCGCTAAGCGTCGCGCGAACGTCATGGTCGGAGAGGACATTGCAAGAGCAGACGATCATCGGGCGCGATCTCGGCAGCCGCCAGCCAGTTAGTATCAACTGCAACAATCTCCTGCTTAGCCAGAGCGGAAATCGATTTCAATCAAAAAGCGGCTCTTTTGAGCTATTCTAACTTACGGGTGTATTTACACTTTTGGTCATTCCGTCATTCCCGAAGGCGAGCGTTCATTTACATTTAAACGACGGAGCGTCTTCGCCGGCTCCCTCACGCCGCCGCCTCCGCCTCGTCGGAATCGTCATTACGTCCGCGCCACCGCGATCGCAGCCGGCAAAGCCGCGACGGAATGAAACACAGATCATCAAGTATTCCGGCAAAACGCTGGCCGCGCGCAAGCGCACGGTCCAGCGACGCCATGGTACGCGCCAGTCCAGGATCCTCATCGCGAACCCAGGTGCGCAATACCGAAGAGAACAGCATCGCCATTCCCTGCGCCCGCAGAGTGCCGCGCGGTCCGGCGGCGTTGATCCCCGCGGCCGCCAGCATCCATTTCTGTGAGCGCGCGGCGAGTGCATTGAGCGCGAACGCGAGCGGAGCGCGGCGCCCAGCCGATCGCAATAACGAGCGGACCGCCCGGCGGTGCGGCGCCATGATTTCGAGCCGGCGCATCAACACGTCGAAGAGCCGCTCGCGGGCCGGCTCTTCTTCCATGTCGCCGACATCCTCGGCGAGCACGGCACGGTCTACGTCCTTCATGTGGGCGGCAAGAATTGCGAGAGTCGACGGGAACGCCGTTCGCAATGCCGCAAGCGACACGCCGGCCTCACGGGCGATATCGGCAAAGCCGATTTTTTCGATGGGTTCTTCCGCCAGCAAGGCGAGCAGGGCGGCGACGATTTTCTCGCGCTCGCCGGCAGGTGCCGCTGAGGGGCCATTGTTTCCGGTCGAAGGGCCATTGGCGGACGAAGAGCGGGAAGGGCGGGTGGCGCGCTGGGGGCGGGCGGGACGGGTGGGTCTGCGGGCCATGACTCAACTCCTGCAAGTCGACCGTGTGACGGACGGACTTTGTGACAGTGGTTCAAAAACAGCGCCGAACCTCAATGTAGGTTGGTGATGCCATGGTTCCAAGGCACCAACGATCAGGCGTCACCAACGATCAGGCGCCAACGATCAGGTACTAACGATCAGGCGCCCACGATCAGCCGCGAACGATCAGCCGCGAACGATCAGCCGGCAAGCTGGCGCGAGCGCGCGGTGGCGGCGGCGACCGCCTCCTGGAGCAGCGGTCCAAGCCCGTTTTTTCCCATGAGAATGTCGAGCGCCGCGGCCGTTGTTCCGCCCGGCGAAGTTACGTTCTCGCGCAAGCGCGCCGCCGCCAATGGGGAACGATGCAACAACTCGCCCGATCCAGCCACGGTTTCGCGCGCCAGCTTTTCCGCCAACCCCGGCGGCAACCCCGCCGCGATGCCCACTTGCGCCAAAACCTCGGCCAGCAGGAAAACGTAGGCCGGTCCGGACCCCGAGACGGCCGTGACCGCGTCCATCAAGGCCTCGTCTTCGATCCATTCGACGGCGCCGGTGGCGGACAAGAGACGATGGGCCAGCTCGCGCTGTGCAAGGCCGGCGCGCCGCGGCACCGCGACCGTAATGCCGCGGCCGATAGCGGCGGGTGTGTTCGGCATCGCGCGCACCAGCGCGCCCACGTTATCGGTCGCGGCGGACAGGAACTGCAAGGTGCGGCCGGCCATGATTGAGACGATGAGTGTCGTCGCACGCACCATGGCTGCCAGCGGCGCAATGGCCTCCGCGGCGATCTGGGGCTTCACGGCGAGCACGATGACGTCGATGGCACCAAGTGCCTGCAGCTCCGGATTGAGGCATAGCCCGCGCCCGGTCAGCGCTTCGATGGCCGGCGACGGCAGCGGCTCCAGCACGGCTACCCTGCTGGCATCGAGACCGAGATCCAGCCAGCCCTCGAGCAGCGCGGAGCCCATCTTGCCGGCGCCGAGCAGCAGCAGCCGTCCGGAGAAATCGCGCAAGCCCGCGATCTGTTTGTTGGTGACGTCGCTTGAGGCGCTCATTGGCGATGTCCTCTCGTTGCGCATCGCCGCAACCTGCTCTTGCGCGATACGCGAGCTAGTCCCGATTCCGAAGTTCGGATCATAATGCGGCACCCTCGTTTGCGAACTTCGGAATCGAAAGGACACTAGACTAGCAAGTTATCGATCTAGTGTGGCTTTGGTTCAGAAGTCCGCACAACGAGCCCAGCCGTAGGAATGATGCGGACTTCTGAACTGCCACACTAGGCAGATTTTCATTCCGCCGCGGCGCGGGGCACACAGAGGGAAGGGCGAGGGTGCATCCATAACCTTCGCCCGAGCAGAATGACAAATGTGAATGAATGCAACTTCCGGCGCCCCCGAAGGGTTGGGCCGGAAACGATGCCGATCAGGCCCGCCCCGAGGTCTCGAACATGGCGGAATCCATGGCCTCGCGCGCCGATTTGCCGGCCCAGATCACAAACTGGAACGCCGGATAATACCGCTCGCACGAATCAAGCGCGCTTCCTAGCACGGCCTCGCACTGCCGATCCGAAGCCGACATTCCGCCAGCAAGCACGATCGCGTGGCGGAACATGACCATGCCATTTTGGATCCAAACGTCGAAGTGTCCGATCCACAATTGCTCGTTGATGAGAGCGATCAGCGCCTGCACCTCGCCAAGCCGCGGATCGGGAACCTTCATATCGAACGCGCAAGCTAGATGCAGCGCCTCGATGTCGTTCATCCAGGTGAACGATATCTGATAATTGGACCAGTGGCCCAGGACGTTGAGCGCGATTTCATCTTCGCCGGCGCGCTCGAACGGCCAGTCGTTGGAAATCGCCATGCGCTCGACCACTTCAAGCGGGCTTACGTGCTCGTGGTGTGCGATTTCGATGATGGACATGCCGCCTCCACAGTTTCGCTTCGAGTGGAAATGCGCACGCCACTTCACCTCTTTCAGCCCCGGCTGCGATTTGACGCATGAACAATTCGGG